>DRFJ01000022.1 GCA_011050615.1 Bacteroidota bacterium | reverse complement strand
AGTAGTTGTTGAATAATGCCAGTTCTTGTTGCCCGTAAGTATCATTGTTGGTATCATCGCAATCTGGAATAATGACAGAAGGAGCTTCTGAGTATGAACTTATAAATACATCTGCCAAACACTTGCCTAAACGGAAAAGATCATTCCTTGTCACTGAGTTTTCCAACCGGCTCATTGTAGGCTGAGATGCTAAACCGTACCCGCGTTGAGGCAATCGACCGGCACACATTTTAAATATCATATCTTCACGCAAATCATTACAGTCGTTGCAATCCTCATATCCGGCTGCTATCTGAAAAACGCGTTGTCGTAATAGTTCCTTTACTGAATGATCAATATAGCGCTGGTCTCTTTCATCATGTATGCAGTTACTCGCAGAAGATAAGAGGTTTAGCTGGCTGTCAGGCCCGCGAAGCAGTAATAATCCACCATCGCTGCTTATACGGTCACCGCTAAAACTGAGTTCAATATTTTTACCTTGTATCGGGAAAAGGTTAAGTTCGTGTGTGGAATTTTCAGTATTCTTGTGTATTATTGTATAAAGGGGTTTTTTGTTATAAGTACTTTAAATATAACTATTTAAGTTATATATAAAGAACAAAATCCCCTTTTTTATGAATAATTCAGGTTAAATAAAGAGTTTAAACCATTAAATTTGGGAGTCAGTTTAGAGACTAAAAAGAAATTTCATACCTTTAATCCCAATAATCCTGTAAATTTTTGGTTTTATACTCCTCAACTTGAATACGATAAAGCTCCGGCAAAATTCGTCCCACAAGGCGCTCCACCTGACCACTGTTCCGCTGGCGCTCCATAGCAGCAGGTGACCCCGGTCGTTCAGCTGTTAAAAAGAAGGCTTAAAAATAGTAGAGAAATAAGTTTATTTGGAAGTTAGTGTGCATAAAATAGAAGATATATTATTCAACATTGTGAATACTATGAATATAACTATAAACCATATATATACTCATGATTGCAGTTAGGAAATTATTCGTCTATTTCTGCGCACATGTTTTATTCTTATCGTTTGGTAACAAGGCATTTTCATGCACAGTGTTTTATCTTAAAAATGATACCATAATACTTGCAGGTAACAATGAAGATTGGAAGGATCCAAATTCAAGGATGTGGTTTTATCCATCGGCAGATAATAAGTACGGATGGATAAAATTTGGCTGGGGGAGTGGGTTCCCTCAAGGTGGGATGAACGATCAGGGAGTCTTTTGGGATGCTACTTCCGGCCCTTATCTGGAAATGCCATACTCTGAGGCAAACAAAGAAAAATACCAGGGACCATTAATGAAGAAAATTATTGAAGAGTGTACAAGTATAGAAGATGCAATTTTTATTTTTTCTAAGCAGTATTGCGAAGACCAATACAAAGCTCAATACCTTGTAGGAGACTCTAAATTCAATTCAATTATCGTCGAAGGAGACAGTATCATATCAATGCAAGACAATTATTTGATATTAACCAATTTTTATCATTCTAATCCCCAGTTGGGAGGGTATCCTTGCTGGCGGCACGATAAAGCTAAGGAACTAATTACAGAAGGTGAAAATCTTACAACATACCTAGTTGGTTCAATATTATCAGCAACCCATCAAGAAGGCAAATATCCAACCCAATATTCTCAAATCTACGATCTTAAAAATTGCCTAATTTATTTGTTTTACTATCATAATTATGAAGAATTCATTACAATTGACCTTAAAGAGGAATTAAAAAAAGGATATAGGTCATTTGATATACCTGTCTTGTTTGCCAAAATTAAACTGTTAGCTCCGATTTCAGGTAAAGATATTTCATCTACTACAGCTGAATTTACCTGGGAAGGCAAACCTTGCTTTGATTATGAATTGATTTATTCCACAGACGCTGAGTTTAATGATAGTACATCAGAATACATTACTTCTGACTGCCTGCCATTGAATAAGAATATAGGAGCAATTTTAATTCTAGGTGGAGTATTATTAGTCATCCCCATTTTAAAAGGCAGGGTGCACATACAACAAATATTGATCCTCTTACTTCTAGTTCTTCTTAATCTCCAATGTGAAAAAGACAATACTGATGCCGAAGAAGATGGAGTTATTATATTGAATAAAGTAGTAGATAACCTGCTTCCTAATTCAACGTATTATTGGAAAATCAAATCTAATCCTTGCAATCAAAATGATTTTCAAAGCGAAACAATTACGAAATATTTTATCACGGGTAATCCAGCGTGTACTCATGCTCATACTGATATACCATCATACGTTGAGGCGATATTGATTCAGAAACACTTTGATATCTATGCGAATTTACCCAGATGGAATGCAGAGTTCTAATAAAGAAAATAAAGCACGAAAGCATAACACTATTCTAAGGGAATAGCAAATTTTCATCCAAGTTTTTAAGCTGCAAACATCATTAAATCTACATAAGGTGTTTGCCTTTTTACCACTGCATATATTCGGAACAGTAGTTTGTTTCTTATGATATTCAAGGTGCTCATTTTATTCTTGCCTTCCTCAGTTCTTCTATCATAATAGATTTTGTATTCTCCTTATATCAGGCTCATATATCTACTTATTTGTATTGATAATTATTCATGAATCCGTCACAAGAGAAAGTTACAAAAGTGCGGTATTAAACATTCACATGACTCCGGATGTTGGCAGGCAATCGATGAGCCCTGTTTTGCCCGGTTTACCCAAGCCAGGTAACAGGACGGAGGCAGACAATGGTGTCACACTTTTTACAGATGGAATAAGGACTGCGGGCCAGGCCCGGTTATTACCAAAAGATTCTTAACTTTAGATAGAAATAGAGGAATTCCCTCTTATCACTCATAAAGATCAAGCAGATGTTCGTAAACGCAATTGAGGAAGCCGGAAAGTATACAAGACCCATCCATACTATTTCAAAATCATTCAGAAGTAATACTATAATCCCCGGAGTTGCGACTTTATTTTTTGTAAACGATAAAGCTTATTCAATTACATGCACGCATTTGATTAATTTGATTGTGCAATCAAAAAACATAAATAAAAATTATTCCGATATTAAAGCAGAAAGAGAAAGATTAACTCCTGACGGAAAATATAAAAGGAACCTGAAAGCATTAATGATGAAATATAAAACAGATGATAAGATTACGGTACAGTTAAAAAACATAAAGTTGAATTTCAGGAACAATAATTTCGCAATACCAGAGGAAAGAAAATACTGTTAATTTAATTTACTGGAATGAAGGTTGTTGATGCAAAAGATTTTGCGGCTATTTCTCCTTTTTTCAAAGGAAAGAAAGGGAATCGCCGGGCTGAGTTTATCATGCGGTTATTATCAATCGATAAAGTTAACAGTTTACATGAAAACTATGGTTCATGTCCGGGACCCGGATTTACATCCAGGCTGCTCGATGATGTTGGTGTTGATTACCTGGTAGGAAATAGCGACCGTCTCCGGGACCTTCCTGAGGGATCGTTTATAACTGTTTCAAATCATCCTTACGGCGGTCTTGACGGAATAATATCCATAGACCTCATAGCCTCCATACGGCCTGATTACAGATTCATGGTTAATGAAATACTATCAAGGGTCAGTGCACTAAAGGAGAATTTTATTTCAGTTACACCAACAGGTAATCATAAGAAAGGCATAACAGCCACGAGCATAAGGGGCATACGTGAGTCGCTCAATCATTTGCACAGGGGCCATCCCCTGGGTTTTTTTCCTTCAGGAGCTGTTTCTGATTTCAGTCTCAGGGATTTCCGGGTCAGTGACCGTAAGTGGCAGGAGAGTATTCTCCGCGTTATCCATTCGGTAAAAGTTCCCATTTTACCTCTGCGTTTTTTCGACAGAAATTCGGCGTTTTTCTATTTCCTGGGTCTTATAAACTGGAGAATACGTCTATTAAAGCTTCCATCGGAAGTTTTCAATAAGATGTGCAAGCAGATTAGAATTGGCATCGGGAACATCATATCTGTCAGAGAACAGAAGCAATTTACCAGTGCCAAGGACCTAGGCATTTTTTTGCGAAGGGCAGTATATGATATGCCCCTGCCCACCACCTTCGTACCGCGAAAAAAATTAACCCTGTGCAAGCTCAGAAAGTATGATATAGCTGCAGATAAAATACTATAATAAATGAAATCGCATAAACACAGTGACCTGATCAAAACTATTTTCAGTGACAGGGCAAGAACAAACCTGCTAAAAAAACAAGAACAGAAGGCTATAACCTGGCTGGTTCAGCGGATTCCTCCATTTATCACGTCAGATTTCCTGACAATAACAGGTCTTTTCGGGAATATGATTGTGTCAGGAAGCTTTATCCTGGCAAGTTTTTTCGACAGGGCTTACCTTTTCCTGGGACTGCCGGGATTTCTGATTAGCTGGTTTGGGGATTCACTGGATGGAAGGCTTGCCTATTACCGGAATAAACCGATGAGGAATTATGGATTTACGCTTGACTTAACGATTGACTGGATAAGCATAATTATCATAGGATTTGGATATATCATTTATGCAGACGGTATCTGGGAACTCTTCGGTTACGGTTTTGTTGTAATGTATGGCTGGGAAATGATCCTGGCCCTGATAAGATACAGGATAACGGGGAAATATTCTATTGATTCAGGGATTATGGGCCCAACAGAAGTAAGGATTGTCATAAGTGTAATTATGATTGCAGAGGTTTTCCAGCCGGGTTCACTCATTTATTCTGCCTGCCTGGTGGTGGTCGTTCTATTCCTGGTAAATATTACTGACACCATTAAATTGTTGCGTATTGCCGAAGAAATAGATAAAAAAGAGCTAAAAGAGAAATCATAAGCTATATTTGCAAAAACCCAAGCTATATTACATGGGAGAACTAGTCATAAAAGAAGTCGTAACGCGAAAAGACCTCCGCGATTTTATCTATTTGCCTGAAAAGGTTCACAGGGATGAACCCGGATGGCTCCCACCGTTTTATATTGATGAATGGAAGCTATATGACAAAAAGAAAAACAAATCGTTTGGTTATGCTGATGCTCTCCTCCTTCTGGCATACAGGGATCGTAAACCGGTTGGTAGAATTATGGGGCTGATCAACAAAAGACATAATTCAATAACCAATGAAAATCATGGAAGGTTTTGTTTTCTTGAATGTTATAATGAAAGGGAGGTGTTTCATGCCCTTATAAGCCGGGTTGAGGATTGGGCAAGAGAGAACGGGATGGAGAAGATTGTCGGACCTCTGGGCTTTTCAGACAAAGATCCCCAGGGTTTCCAGATAGAGGGATTTGAATATCCGCAGTTCATCACCAGCCCGACAAATTCACCTTACATGGTTAGTTTAATTGAAAATGAAGGCTATAGAAAAAAGGTGGACCTGGTGAATTACCTCGGGGAGATTCCTAAAGAATTCCCTCTGGTTTACGAAAGGGTACTGAGAAGAATTAAATCGACCCAGGAATATAAGATCATCGAATTTAAGAATAAAAGGGCATTAAAACCCTATATCATTCCGGTTCTGGAACTGATGAATGATACTTTTTCGGACATATATGCTTTTGTACCTCTCAACGACAAAGAAAAGATTGATCTTGCTGCCCAATATTTTCCTATTCTTGATCCTAAATTTGTGAAGGTGACTGAAAAAGACAGGGAGCTTATCGGTTTTGCAATCGGCATGCCCGATCTCAGCCCCGGGATAAAAGCCTGCAGGGGAAGATTATTTCCCTTTGGCATTTTAAAGATTCTTCGTGAATCGAAGCGATCGAGGAAACTAATAATGATGCTTGGAGGTGTAAAGGAGGAATTCAGAGGTAAGGGCATTGATGTACTTATGGGTGCCAAGATCCTCCAGGATAGCATAAACAGTAGGATGGAAAGCATTGACAGCCACCTCGTACTTGAAGATAATCTCAGGATGAGAGGCGAATATGAAAGAATTGGTTGTAAAGTAATCAAAAGGTTCAGGATTTACCAGAAAGATCTATAATATCTGGCGCATTAACATGAATGGCTGAATTAATTTCATGGCCGTCCAGATAGCTTGAGCCGACAATAAGTAATGCAGCTACAATAAATACGTACCTTTTCATATCCATGTCCCTTAATTTTCAAAAAGATAACTTCCGGGTATCATCACATCTATATTTTTAATTAAACCGTTCCCGGAAAACACAGCCCGGCTGTGTTCTCTCCCCAAATATAGTTCATCAGAGATCACTTCATCCCCATTCTCACATACAATTTTCAACGACGGTTTATCTGAAATCAAGTACCTTACAGGGGTACCACAAATCGTAAATTCAAGGCTTTCGGAGCCTCCGGTATCTTTAAAAAACTCTTTTCTTCTTAACAGCAGGGGCTTAAATCCCAGGCTTCCGTTTTCAATTCTTATGCCAAGTTCTATATACCTGGAAATGATATCCTCCTTTACCTGCCCTGTCATACCCGGTTGCTGCACTCCTTTCATTGCCGGGGTATGAGAGTAGGGATCACCGGGGAAGGCACCATAATCTTGAGGTGATTTATCCATCCCGATTCCCGATCTGATCCTGTAATAGAGTGTAAGCAGTTTTTTTATTACTTCCTCACTGCAGTTTTCATCATCGGCTTTATGAATGTATTCACCTGTAACAAGCAAGAGTTTTGATACCATATGCCAGTAAATACTACCAAGTCCTTCATATTTATAAAACGATCCGCTTCTCCCGGTAAATTTCTTATGCTGAAATACCTGTTCGTAAATTCTCTTTATCAGGTTTTTCTCCTCCTCTACCAGCGAACCATATCTGTATGCTATACTTTCGAGAGCTTTATCCAGATTTTCAACACTTCTGAAACTTCCGTTAAAATGATAATTACCCCTTATATCTTCCTGTATTATTGAATTATCGCCAGCAATAAGCATCTTTTGGAGAAGTTTGGATTCAGACACATCTGCCGTGCTTATATTGTTGTTCTCCCTGAATGACTTGAGCCGTTTATCAGGATAGAGCATAAAGCTTTGCTGATCGGCCCTGTAAAGGTCACTGTCAAACATATTTTCGATAAGCTTAACAGCGTCTTCAGGTTTCAAGATATCGCTGCCCAGTACCGAAACCTGTCCTTCAAGCATTTCCTGCAGTGGTATTATCTCCACATATGACTCAGATATATTCACAAGGTTATAGGCGTTATACAGCCCGTCTGGCCTGTTGTTTTCCAGGATGCTGAAATCAACATATTCAGTTACGATATCAAAAAATTCTGTTAAGCGTTGAGCTCTAATAACTGACATTTCCCCTGAGAATCCATTGTAGGCCTTTATACGGTACTCGCTCCCTGCCATACCCAGTTTATCCATAATCTTTTTACGGAGGCTGCCATCGGGCTTAGCAGTCATTTTATTCCTGTTTTCCTGAAGAATATTATAAGCCGATTCGAGTAGTTCAGCGATCTCAGTCCTGATTTCAAACGAGCCCTCACCTGCTCCATTATATAGTTTCTCCAGGAAGCGCACCATTCTGCGCATAGAGTAAAGTGTTACCATTGATGCCCCATTTCCAACGAGGGCATTATTTGCATCATTCCATTCAGGCCGCTGGGTATTCATCCAGATACCCGCACCCGGGATGAAGTTTACCAGTTTTGCAAGTAATGATACCATTAATTTCTCTGTGAAAGAAGCCTTTAATACATTCCCCTCTTCATCCATTACCATTTTACCATCAGCACCCAGATCCTTGTATAGTTTTTCGATTTTTCGATTCTCTTTGGAATTAAAATCAATTGTTTCGTAAGGATCCTTCAGTATCTCATGATAGTCTTTTATCCTGTATGGTACATTGGCATAGGAAAATATTTTAAGATCAAGCCATTCATCCAGTTGTCCGGGATTAAATTCATGCTGCAGTTCAAGTAACCTGAGGAGGTAAATAAGCTGGTGGTCGCCCCAGTAACCTATATGGGCCCAGGGATCATCAGGGTCCGGAAGCTCCCAGTCGATACCATCACTGCTTATGCGATAGGGATTATAGCCATCAGGGGTAGAACTGTTTAGGAACCTTGATATCACAGAAGGCAGGAATCCGGGGTATGATAGAGCCAGGGCTTCCCAGTTCTGAAAAATATCCCGCCAGTTGCCCTGGTAGCTCATTGATGGTGTTCCATCCTCCTCTTTCAGTTTTATGTCAAAACTGTTCCATGGCCTGCTGGGGTCACCATGCCTCCGGCTGAAACTCAAGGGCAAATATTCATATGTTAATCTTAAGAGGTCAGTGTCACCATGTTTTTTTACCTCTTCCAAAAGTAAATCGAGGCTCAGTGTTTCAGGGAGCTTATCCAGGCATTTCTTAAATCCGGGGAATAGTTTTCTGTTATACTTCTCAAGATGTCTCTCAAAATAATCTCTGTTGATCTCGTAATCATTTTCAAACAGTCCACCCCTCATTGAATTAAACAATACATTGGAGAAGTGCCGGATACTGCTCATACGGTCAGCGCTTTGCTGTATCCCATCAGCTTTAGCCACGAGTTCCCGAAGCTTATCTGTACCGTTTGACACATCTTCTTCAAGGGCGGCAGGAAGGTCACTATTATTTTCAAGTAAATAAACAAGGTTTTCAACATCTGCGGAGTCCTGTTCAAGTTCAATAACAAAATAGGAATGAACAGGATCATCAGGTTCAAGTTCAAGTTCTCCCAGGGTGAAATAAGAGCCTCTGACGCCTTTCGACTCTTTCCCATATTCGATGGTTTCTCCCTGTTCAAATTTCTGCAATTGTTTTTCATCCAAGCTCACCAACACCGGCTTATATCCGGCATACCAGACGGTTGTACACTTTAATGCTTCACTGGGGATTGCACGGTCAACCGGGATGGATGCCAGTCTGAAAATACCCAGTTGTGTTTTAATGTCAAGTTCATTCTTTTTATAGGCATCGAGCAAGGTACTCATTTCATTCTGCATCATCTGGTTTACGCCATAGGGAAGTATATTCCTTATACCGTCGAAGACAGAGACTGAAACAAGATGTTGTGAATTATTAACAATTGTACTTTTTTTTATCCAGCCATAGTTATCACTATTCATCCATGAATACCTGTATATAAGTTCCAGGTCTGCATTATATTCCTCAAAAATCACCCGGTTTCCCGGAATATTTTTATAAATATTCCGCCGGATACGGTATATACCCCTGTATTTATCCGTAAAGGGTTCCCATAGACGTTTTTTATTATTTATGACTGCCAGTATAAGGGTTTTACTCCCCGTTGTCAGGTATGATTCATGGATTTTATCATCGGTATAATAAGGGAAAATTGCATTATCAGGGTTTCCTCGTCCTGCCGTAAGGCCTCCTGTACTTGAGATATACATCCAGTGGTCTGAGTTGCTTACTATTGACATTAAGAAGGGATCAATAAGATGATAGTTCTCAATTAAATAATATTCGAGGTTATCAACAGTTACCAATCGGCCATTGATTTTATCTCCCGGCAGCCTGTATTCCTGCTTATGTATAAATACTTTATCTCCCAAGAAACCTCCTCTTTATTCCACTTTAAATGGGATGTTTACCGTTCCCGCATGCTTATTATTATCTCTGACATATATAAAGAAACGGTACTGGCCTTTTTCCTCCGGGGCGGTAAAAATAATTTTTCCGTCCGGCTCACAGCTTATCTTTGTTTCTATGGAGGGGGGCCGGGACTCAAAATCGCCTCCATCGCCAAGGTCGGTTGCCTCTTTCATAATTTCGCATTCTATTGAGATGCTGTCACTATCCGGGTCATTATATTCTATGAATGCAGTATTATCAGAGCCCGGGCTTAAGGTTATTCCTGCATATCTGTCGAGGCCGTTTATTTCAGCTTTAATAATCTTGGGGGTACGGTTTTCAGGCCAATCACCTGTCCAGAGGTATTGCATAACATCAATAGCTTCCATTTTTTCACCATTCTCAGTGAACAGTCCATACCATGTAGGTGTTCTTTCCTGTTTCTGGCCCCAGAGGAATACGAATGACCCCATACAATATATGCTATCTGCAAGTATTGCATTCTGGTACCTGTATTTCACCGCAGCTGCTTTCTCGCTGGAGCTTTGTTCAATTGGTGCGCCCCATGGGGTTGCAGGCACTTCCCAGTGACCTGTTGCTCCCCATTCTGTTACAAGATAAGGGCCACCGTATCCTGCTTCTTCAATCCTTGCAGCAAGATTTTCAATATCCCCGTAGAACTGCACGCTGAGAAAGTCGATATCAGGGCAATTTTCAGTTATATAATCCACCTCGCCTTTACCTATTCCGGCAAGCATTGTTGTTGCAGGATGGTTTCCATCGATTTCATGGATCATTCTTGCTATATCATTTACAGCATCCCAGACTTTTCTATTTTTATATTGGAAATTTAATTCATTACCTATGCCCCACCCGAGCAAGGCCGGGTGGTCTTTAAGCTCCATCACCTGTCTTCTTATGTCTTCCTTCTGTTCGGCCACCCAGGCGGTATCGTTATAATCGAAACCATGACGTTCCCGTCCCACTTCAATACCCATTAAAACCATAAGATCGTTCCTATATGCTTCATCCAGGATTTCTTTACCAGTTTCGCGTCCGTTATCGGTACGCCAGGTCCTGAAGGAGTTAGCTCCGCTTTCTGCAAGTGCTTCAATATTGCCGAACTCCAGTCCGGCCCCTTTAACGTAAAATTCTTCCCCGTCGACAAATAGTCTGTATTTTCCGTCTGCCTGTTTTAACTCCACTTTACGGGGGTCTTCCGTTGAAGGGTTCTTATTTTCTTTGGAGCTATTGCATCCGCAGGCCATAATTGTAAATAATCCCATTATTACCAGGACATTTTTAAATTTTAGCATGATTATTATATTTTAAGTTCTTTTTAGCCAGTATAACTTCCAGTTCTTCAAGTGTTTTACCCTTTGTTTCGGGCAGTATCAGCAAGATAAAGACTAGTCCGACAGCTCCGAAGGCGCCAAAAACCAGGAAGGTCATTGAATTCCCCAGGTTTGCAAGTTCCCAGGGAAATACAAGTTGAACGAGAAAGCTGACACCTGAATTTATAAAGCCGACAAATGATATTGCCACACCTCTTATCCAGTTCGGGAAGAGTTCGGAGAAAAGCACCCACATCACGGGCCCGATAGAAACAGCGAAAGATGCCACAAAGCCCAGTATACCTATGAGTATAAGCCAGGGGTTAATATCTATTGCCCTGGTTATCAAATCAGTCTGGTATTTTACCAGTACTTCATCACCCAGGGTTCTTGAGACAGCTTTTTTATAGCTCAAATCGCTATCATAATTTATATCCTGTATTTTATACCAGTGAGGGCTGTCTATTTTTTCTTTAAGCACTTTAACATCCTCAGCATCCAGAATGTAGTTAGCTTTTGCGAAGCCCAGTGAAAGCAAACCCATAAAAAATATTATTCCTGAGAGGCCTATCACGAGCAAAAATTTTCTTCCCAGCCTGTCAATGAGCCACATTGCCAGGATTGTAAACACGAAGTTAGTTAGTCCCACAAAGATGGCCTGGGAAAATGAAGCATTAGTTCCTATACCTGTTTGTTCAAATATCATTGGAGCGTAGAAAAACACTGCATTTATACCGGTAATCTGCTGTGTAATGGCAATCACGATTCCTATTACCAGTACAAGTCTTAAGGCCGGTTTGAACAGTTCCTTAAGAGAAATGGATTTTCTTTCTTTATCCTTTTCCAGGTTATCTTTGATTGCCTCCAGTACTTTTTGTGCCCGGACCCTGTCAGTTACTCTTTCAAGTATAATCTGTGCTTCCTGTTCCCTGCCTTTCACAGCCAGCCATCTGGGGCTCTCAGGCACTACCAGCAGGAAGAGGAAATAGAGTACTGCCGGCAGCGTTTCGAGTCCGAGCATCCATCGCCAGTTATACTCATCAATCCCAAGGTAACTAACCCAGGCTGAGGGATTATCGCCAAGGCGCAGGATTAAGTAGTTGGTAAAGAAAGCCACCGAGATACCCAGCACTATATTGAGCTGGTTAAAGGACACCATAGTACCTCGTACTCTGGCAGGGGATATCTCTGCTATATACATGGGTGCTGTTATCAAGGAAGCGCCCACGCCAAAACCACCTATCATCCTTGCTGTTACAAGGAAGGCATAATTAGGTGCGAGTGCTGAGCCCACTGCGGAAATACCGTAAAGAATGGCAGCAGTTCTCAATACTACCCTTCGCCCATAACGGTCGCTCAGCGGGCCGGAGATTAACATGGCGAGGGTGGATGTCAGGGTTAATGAACTCACCGCCCAACCCAATTGCAGCTTGCTCAGGTCAAAGTCCAGTTCAATGAATTTTACCACACCTGATATCACTGATGCATCGAATCCCATCAGGAATCCTCCCAGGGCTACAATGAGGGAAATACGGTATATGTAAGATCTTGATTTTGCCATTATTGATTATAAGTCGTAAATTTTATTCAAGTAAAAATTAATACCTGTTTATCTCAACTGATAAACACGCACATAGTCAATTTCCATAGTTGCAGGAAAAATATCATCATCAACTCCTTCAACTCCACCGAAGGTACCACCTACTGCCACATTGAAAAGAAAATAGAATGGTCTGTCAAAGGGCCAGTTGCTCTGGGCGTAATCTGAAGGCCTGTTATATGTGAGGATAATATTGTCAACACTATCGATATAGAATTTCAGGAATTTACAGGTCCATATAAAGCCATAAGTATGAAACTCCTCTTCGATTGAGGGTAAATTATACCAGTCTGAGGTGATTGCATTACCGAGGGTATGATTATTACTGCCGGTATGAATTGCGCTGCTGGAATGATCCGGGTTCCAGCTTACATATTCCATTATGTCTATTTCCCCGCATAAGGGCCATGATGTTCCTTCCCGGATTGACCTTCCCAGCATCCAGATTGCCGGCCACAGTCCGGGTCCCTTATATTCAGGCATCCTTGCCCTTACCTCAAAACGTCCGTATGTAAAACTTTCAGTATTGTTGATCCTTGAGGATGTATAATCGCCCACATTCTGACCCGTACCTGTTTTTTCCACGGTAATTTTTAATGTCCCGCCAAAAACTGATGTGTTATCTCCATCTGTATAATTTTGCAGCTCATTATTTCCCCACCCTGAAGCCCCGGTTTCGTGAACCCACCATACATTATTCAAGGCTTCACCCTCAAATTCATCTGACCAGACGAGTTCATAATGGTCGAGGTAATCCGGATCATCCCCCTGTATAATAATTTCCTTAACGGCAGATTTAGAAATATCTCCCCTGTAAATTTCCATCTCTATCTTGTAAGTATCTCCCATGGCCAGGTAAATCACCCTTACTTCTCCGGGAACACCCCCATATTCTCTTCCGAGGTACTTCCAGGCAATGCTATCATAATCGCCTGAGCTAAGATCAGTTAATTTGACAAGATTGGGTGAAGCCTCAAGAATTTCATATTCGAAGTCGGGATCCGGGGCACTGTAATCAACTGTTACAGTTTTAGTTATTGCTTTCTTATCATCCTCATTACCACTTTTACCCCATATGGTAAGTGTTACGGTATATTCACCCTTCACAGGATAGAAGACAGAATAGGTCAGTTTGTTTGCAGGTTGCCTGTTTGTTTGTTCTCCATTACCAAAATTCCATTGTTGGAAGGCATGTTCTCCAGAGGTGGTATTAACAAATCTTAAAATATTCGGATCATCATCCGAAACATTATAGCTGAAATCAGGTGTAAATTCAGGGTAAGCATCCTTCTGACAGGATATCAGCAATACACCAGGCATGGCAACAAAAAAGGTAAGCAGGGTGACAAGAGAAAATGACTTAGGCATATCCCTTAAATTAAAAGGTTATCCGGTAATAAGTTATAAGAAGAGAGAGTTTTACACCGAAATATAAAACTCTCTCCGACAATGATTATATTTCTTTTCTACCGCACGAAAAGTTCCCAGTATAATTACCCGAACATAATCCTTCTATTGTTAAAGATCCAAACATCTCAAGATCTATTCTTCGAGAGGTTTAAAGTGCCACATCCAGCCTGTTGCCCAGGCATTATCAGATACATAGAGTATCAGTTCATCCTCGGTAAGCCTTATTATTTGGTAAATGCCATCATGATTACCGATATCGTATCCGTCGGTAGCGGCACCACCAAGAATATTAGGGCCGTTAACATCAAGCACCTGGTTTTTCACATCAAGCACAAAGGAACCGTATTCCGGATCTGCATCGGGCGCGGCATAGTATGTATAATTAGCCGCACCATCGAGGTCAAACACCATTTTACCGTTAAGGTCAACAGGTGGCATATCACCTGCTCCGGCATCCCACCACAGTTCCCATGGGTTATAAGGGGCTGCCATATACCAGTAGGCAGAGCCACCACCCGGGGCACCTGCGAACACCCATGTTTTGCCTTCAGCAGTATTGTTGCTCACAAGGTCATACCAGTCCTGATCGAGCGCATGGTCAAGTTGATCAATCTGGACATCTATTGTCTTCTCAAAAAATTCTGCACCCAGGGTACCCACAAACTTAAAGGTCGAAGTACCAGGGATGGGATAAACAAAGGTAAACTTATTAGTAAGTGCTTTACCGAGGTTATAATTCCAGTATCCGTTCACTCCGGGAGTTGTCATTTCCAGGGTGATTTCGTTACCTCCCGGGGTACTCTGAGTAGCCACGAGGGTAACACCATCAACGGTTGTTGAATTTTCAAGAACATCTCTTTTAACGATAGGCTCACAGGCAATGAATGCCAGTGCAAGAATACCGGTAAAAAGACTTAATATTATTTTGTTTTTCATAACTCTTATTTTTTATTCTTATGATCTAACATTTACCATCCGGGATTTTGCTGATATACCCCGTTGGACAATCTTACTTCCGTTTCCGGTATTGGCACCAATCCTTTTGTTTCAGGTCTGTAAGTAACACTGTAAGTTGCGTCTGAACCGGAGTTTCTAACATCAAGCGTATAGTTAAAAGCAGTTTCACAATCTCCCCATCGCACCAGGTCGAACCAGCGCAGTCCTTCAAAAGCAAACTCATACAGGCGTTCCTGCTTGAGTGTTTCGAGGGTATAAGTACCAAGGGGTAGCAGTCCTGCACGCTGGCGTACTTCATCCATACCATCGGGAGTCTGGGTGATTTCGGAATGCATCAGAAGTACATCGGCAAAGCGCATCAGGATAAAATCCTGAGCTGCCCACAGTTGCATATCATTATTGGTTTGTCCGTACATATAATAGAACATTCCTGCAACACCATCATCCCCGTTATGCTGCAGGGTTGTATATTTCTTATTGAAGAAACCTGTTTCGTGGTCTCCTTTATCACCGACATAATCCTGGGTGCCCATTTCAGCACTTCCAAGTTCAAGGATCGAGCCCTGTTTCCTTGGATCATCATTATCCCAGTTATTCCACAGGTTTGGATTAACCGGTCCCCATCCCCAGCCCTGACCGAAGGGAACGAGGGAGTTATCACGCAGTCCGAAAAACAGGGGTACCCTGTTGTTATAGTACTGACCCCAGCTCCAGTTACCGAAGGCATAGCGGATAGCGAACATCGTTTCATAATTACCAGTTCCAAAGGTTGGTGAATGGCCATCCTGACCCACCCATGCAAGACCTTCATTTTCAGCCCATGGCAGCACCACCTCACCGGCACTGGTATTAACATATGAGTATGGCCATAAATTTCTGAAGTCGCTTGCCAGATCATGTCCGCTGTTATTAATACAATCTTCCAGGTAAGCAGCTACCTGTGAAGCAGACAATGATCCGCCTTCTGCAAGAGGCAGTTCATTTGTTGCCTGGCCTTCCTGGTTGGTCATATAACCGGTATAGTAGAGGAAGGCTCTTCCCATATATGCCTGGGCAACCCACTTGTTTGCATGTCCGTAACGGCTGGTTGGTATACTTGGGAATGGTATGTCAGGCATCGTTTCAATTGCCATTTTAAGATCAGATGCTATCTGCGCATATGTTTCAGTTATAGTTGACCTGGGAACATCACGTGCAGCATCCACTGAAAGTATGAGAGGAACACCACCAAAAAACTTAGCCATACGGAAATAGAAGAAAGCCCTCATGAAATAAGCTTCGCCAAGAGCCTGATCCCTGAACTCGGTAGCTTCTTCCTGTGTATAGAAATAATCAGAGAAATCGGCTTCCTGCATTTTTTCAATTATAACATTAGCACGATAGATCCCGTTATAAGATACTTTCCACAGGTCATGGTAGGTATCTTCTTCAGGGTCTTCAAAAGCGTCAACTCGTTTTGCGGATTTATCATCGGGTCCCCCTCCTCCGAGCATCATGTCACTGAGCAGGTTTGCAGCCAGGTGTTCCATACTGTGTACCCCGGGAGTATACAGTGCATGATAGACACCTGCCATAGCCTCATTGATATCCGTTGGTGAGCTGTAGTAGTTCTCCAGACTCTTTTCATACAGGTTTCTCGTATCCAAGTAGTCCTCACCACAACTGGTAATCAGTACCAGAAGTGCAGCAGAAATTATATAAATTATTTTCTTCATTTGTAATTATTTTTTCTGTTTAAAAAGAGACACTTAAACCAAACATCACGGTTCTTGCCTGAGGATAAAGACCAAGGTCAATACCTGACGCCCAGCTTGCATCATGTCCAAAACTCACTTCAGGATCCATTCCGGTATATTTAGTGAATGTGTAAAGGTTCTTGAAGGCCACATAGACCTTAGCGCTTGAAATAGCATTAAAGCCTGCGAGCAGGTCATCAAGCATATAACCGAGAGTAAAATTACTTATTCTCAGGTAATCAGCATCATACATATAAATATCAGATATGAAGTTAGTGTTCCTGTGCGATGATGAGCTGAGTCGCGGAATACGATCTGAGGTTCCTTCCCCATGCCAGCGATTGAAAATATCGGTTGTATAGTTCTGGTCAAAATTATCGGCAAAAGAACGATAGGATCTCATCACCTGCATCCCGAACCTTCCTGTCAGAGTTGCATTTACATATATTCCTTTATAGTCGAGGTGAAGCTGTGTACCCAGTTCAAAATCGGGATTCGGATCACCCAGCATGACTTTATCCTTTTCATCAATTACTCCGTCAAGGTTCTGGTCGACAAATTTCACGTCGCCCGGTCTCTGGTCGTTGAAATAAGGATTTCCTTCCGGAGTGACATAAGCATCCACTTCATCCTGGTTTTGCAGGATACCATCTGTCTGGTAGCCATAGAAGAAGCCTATCGGCTTACCTACTTCGCATCTTGACACTTCTGCTGTTCCCTGTGACAGTACATGGGAAGGTCCGTGTATAATGCCATCGGCATTAGCGATACGGGTAATTTCGTTATGGTTATGAGCACCGGTGAATGTAATACCGTAGTTGAGGGCACCTATCCTGTCGGTCCATCCCAGTGTCAGTTCTATACCCCTGTTCAGTATATCTCCTCCGTTTATCCATGGTGCGTCAGCGCCTGATGTTCCCAGGATAGGAGAAATAACGAGCCAGTCCCTGGTCATTTTCCTGTACCAGTCGAATGTGAACTGCATACTTGAATTAAAGAGCCTGGTATCGATACCAATGTTCAACTGTTCTGATGTTTCCCATGTAACATCTGGGTTAGTTACCCTTGCAGGCACGGCTGTTGGTGCCGATACTGTTTTTGTATCACCAAAGTAATAACCCGGGCTCAGGTATCTGATAGTCGAGCTGTAAATAAAGTTATCAATTGACTGGTTACCGTTCTGCCCCCAGCTTGCCCTGAACTTGGCAAAGTTAATGTAATCGGCTGCTGATGCCATGAAGGCTTCATCGGATAAGACCCATCCCACGGCTATAGAAGGAAAAATGCCCCATCTGTTACCCTCTGCAAAGTTAGAGGATCCGTCTGCCCTCATTATTGCGGTAAGGAGGTATTTCTCCCTATAGTTATACTGTAACCTTCCGATATACGACATCAGACCTCCTCCTCCGGCAGCCCAGTCGGCTCCCCAGGTACTTATCTGGTTAATATCAGTTTTATCGACATTATTAAGGTAGGCATAATCAGAATCATGGAATCTTGTATTAGCCATCCATCCACCCACTTCCAGGTTAACCTGGTTTCTGTAAAGCTCATTACCCACCAGGGCGGTAATCCGATGATCACCGAAAACATGGTTATAGGTAACTGTATTTGTCCAGGTCCAGTTGTTACCAAACCACATGTTCTGGTTGGCTGCATCGGTCGGGTTTGAATAAAGAGTACCGAGCGCATATGTAGGGCTCCATGATCTTCCATTACCAAACCATGTGTCAATACCGTAAGATGATCTTATAAGCAGATCTTCTACAGGCTTTATTTCCAAATAAACATTACCTGCTACATTATTATTCTTGTACCAGCCGTAATTATGCCTGTAAAAGCATGTTGCCAGCGGATTTGTCTGATTATTTGATACACCTTCCAGTATTGGTGTGAATCCATTTGGATCAAGCGACTTATCCCAGTATGCAGGCATAAGGGGATTAATAACAAGAGCATCATGAAGATCGTTCCAGTATATATTTCCCGTTCCGACAGACCTGTTTACATTATTATTATAGGTAAAATTCTCACCAACTTTAATAATGTCGAAGTTATCGTTCTTCATGAGTATGAATTCGGTGTTTATCCTTGCCGTCATTCTTTTCTGGCCGGCATCGATCAGTTCACCTGCTATCATACCGGTCTGATCAAAGTAAGAGAAACCAAGTGCATAAATTATATCTTCGGAACCTCCTGAAATGTTAAGGGAGTGACTGACCATTGGTGCATTTTCCTGTACCAGTTCGTTAATCCAGTTGGTTCCTTCCCATCCGTCCTGGAGCCTGGCCCATATTTCTTCGCCGAGCTGTGTCCCAAGGTTATCAGGAAAATTGTTATTAAGCCAGCTGTTGTTCTTGAGCATTGTTTCCCAATCGAATGGCTGTAATCCATCATTTACACGTCCTTCATCCAATATATACATATACTCCTGTGCAGTGAGCGGTGTAAGGTTCTTGTATATATTCTGCATACCATAGTATGTATCATACTGGATAACAGGTTTTGAACCTCTTTCCCCCTTTGTTGTTGTAACAAGCACAACACCGTTGGCTGCCCTGGAACCATAAATAGCAGCTGAGGCAGCATCTTTCAGAATGTCTATTGATTCAATATCTGAAGGGTTCAGATAATCAATATTGCCTACAGTTACTCCGTCTACAATATAAAGAGGAGATGCATTTCCAATAGTACCCATACCACGAATAATGACTTCAGTACCTGCACCCGGCTGTCCATTATTCCTGGTAACACTCACCCCCGGGGTAATGCCCTGCAGTGCTTCCATAGCAGTTGAGGTATTCATCTGAGCTATTTCCTCACCTTTTACATTCTGATTGGCCCCCGTCGTCAATGCTTTCCTCTGAGTACCATAACCCGTTACCACAATTTCCTCCAGGTCAGTTATCTCAGGGCGAAGTATAACATCAATCGTGGAAGAGGTAACGGTTCTTTCCTCAGATCTCATTCCAAGGAAAGAAAATATCAGCACATTGTTCATTGAGGCTTCAACAGAATATTTGCCATCAAGGTCTGTGGCCGTACCGATAGTGGTTCCTTTTATGACCACAGCGACTCCGGGTATAGGATCACCGGTCACTTGATCGGTTACCGTACC
The DNA here is from genome assembly GCA_011050615.1 of Bacteroidota bacterium. Lineage (GTDB taxonomy): Bacteria > Bacteroidota > Bacteroidia > Bacteroidales > VadinHA17 > UBA9300. The sequence goes on along the minus strand of DRFJ01000022.1, from coordinate 12,408 downwards.
CGTTACTGTCAGATCCTGGGCAAATAAACCCAGGCTGAAGAATAGGAGAATAATCCCTAATAATTGTTTCATAACTTTTTAGGTTTTAGAGTAATTAGTTTATCAAATTTACGAGAATGAGTTAAAGTATTCCAAAAAACATATACACAATAAACTCATGGCAGCACATGAAAAACCTCACAATAAACTCACATATTATAATTTATTATGATAATTTACTATGCTGTATCAATGAATTTTATATTTCCATATCAACCCATATTCCTGTAAAATTACAACTCATCAAGTAAATAAAATTTAAGAAATACTGAATGGAAGGATCCTTAATGAAAGCCCTGAATAAACAGAATACCTGTTCAGAGCAAAGATATATATTGGGAGAGGTTCTCTCCTTTTAGCAGGCTAAGTTTCTGTCTCAGCCTGTAGCGATTATTCTCAACTGCACGAAAAGAAATATTGGTCAGGGCTGCTATTTCCTTTGATGACATTCCCATCCGGATATAAGCACACAATTTCATTTCCCTGTTTGACAGGCCGGGATGTTTTTCAGACAAGCGTTTCAGGAATGCTTCATGAACCTGTTCGAGGTGAACTTCGAAAACTTTCCAGTAATCTTCACTGTCGATATCTTTTTCAATGTGCGAAATCAGGCGTTTGATATGATGTTTTATTTCTGAATTATCATGAAGTGAGTTTATTTTCAGCATTTCACTTTTTATCTTCATGAGAGATTTGTTTTTCTGGAGTATGTTCATTGTTGAATTCGCCAGTTCTTTTTCCTTAAAGTTCATTTCGCTTCGCAGTCTTTCATTTCTCATCCTGATAAGTTCCTTTTCCGTTTCAAGAGCCTCGTTTTTCAATTTTTCCTCCCTTGCCCTGTAACTTTCCTGTTGCTTACGTTTTTCATTCTGCCTGTTTATTTCTATCCTGAGGTTAAAGAGATAAATGATAAAAAATATCAGGATAAGACAGAGTATTACATAGCTAATTTTTGCTGCCCGTGTCCTGTACCAGGGAGGCAGGATCCTGAAAGTAAATATCAGCGGTTCTGACTGGACGCCAAAACTGTTTCTTGCTTTTACTAGAAACTGATAATTTCCTTCCCTCAATTTTGCAAATTGCCGGCTTGTATTCCTGTTCCATGAAGTAGCCTCAAGATCATAATTTGAAAGGTAGGTTGAATATTCAACAAAACCTTCCCTGAAATAAGACGCAGCATAGTTTATGTCAATCTGGTTATCCCTGAAGGCGTATTCAGGAATTATTTTCTGCTGTTTTCCGCCTGTTGCGCCATCCTGGCTCAAAATATACTCTGTTGTATCTGAAGCACCTTTAAAAGACCTGACATGAACTTTAAAAGGCTTTGCGAATTCCATTCCTTCCCGGACTGAATAGTGGGCAAAGCCATCCTCAACTCCGAAAAGGACATTGTTTCTATCAATTACATATACTGATTCAAAACTTGGTACAAGTTTATTTTCAAGCTGGATAAACGGGAAATCAACTTTATTGAAGGTTTCATCCTCCATAAATCTGAGAACGCCCATACTACCATCAATGAAATACCAGATATTTCTGAACCGGTCCTGTATTAACCTGTTGGGAAAGTTATTGTCAAAATACACATCAAGGCGGTTATATTTTTCAATTTCTCCTGACTCATTGACACGGCATATACCGTTATTACTTATAACAAGCAATTCATTTTCTACAACAGCAATTACTGGAGCAGGTCCTATTTCCGGATAATCCTCTACGGGGAAAGTCTCCAGGTTAATAACGCGGGAATAGTCCTCATTAAACTCAAGGCTGAAAATTCCTTTATATCCATGTGATATCCACAATTTACCGTCGGGGGACCATTCAATATATCTTGAAGACTCATCGAATCCTTCAACCGTCACTTTATAACGCCATTCATCATTATGTTTTTCCAGCAATATTAAGCCACTGTAAGTTCCCGCTATTAGTAAGTCATTTTTACCGGGTACTTCCCTGAAAGTCCATGCACCATTAACCCGGGCAGGGGTTATAAAGCCGGCTTCATCTCCTTTGATCTCCAGAACTCCGAGATTATGACCACAGAGAATCGTATTACCGCTTTTAAAAAGGCTCCAGACCTGCCCATCGGTTCCCGGTATTTTTATAAAATCATGCCTGTCTTTTAGCGGGTTAGCGAAGTAATCATCAGCAATGGCAAACAGTCCCTGGTTTGTACCAAAATACCACTGTTTATTATTGCTATTAATTGCATAACCTGTTCCCAGGTCATAGTAACCCTGGATAAATGTAATACCTGATCTCAGGTTTATTTTTACAATTCCATTGTCCAGGCCACCCCACACATTTCCATCCCTGTCAACAAAGAGACTTAAAACAGTATTATTATTCAGGCCCTTATCTTTTCCGACCTGATGTATAATATTACCGGACCTGTCAGTAATTATCACACCTGATTGTATAGTACCAAAAACCAGGTATCGCTTTTCAAAAGTTGTGGCGCAATAGATATTGGCTGTTTTTAGCACTTCATTGGCAGGCACATTCCATCTTTGTATCCTTTGCATATCCCAGATAAACAAACCATCGGTCAATGTGCCTATTACTATGATATTTTCCGAAATGGGTAATATTGATGTAACTAATTTATCTTTAAGTATATCGCCACCTGTCACGGGATAAATGTTTTCACCTCTGACTTCCATCAGGCCTACTGTTTCATCGTATACAAGCATCAGGCCGTTTACAAGAAAAGAACCTGTGAACCCTGACCCGGAAGGGATCACCTTCAGTAGTGAATCATTTTCAAAAATGCACAATGCCTGCTCACTATGAAAAATAATCTTACCGTTCCAGCTATGGATATTCCAATAGTCGGCATAGGACCTGAGTTCATCATCAGCCAGTGATGTAAAGCTCAGATTCTGGTTATTTTCGGAACTGAAATAGCCCAGTTCCCCGAAGGTACCTGCATAAATTCTGTCTCCTATGCTCTTCACACTTCTTATTACATAAGCACCCATATCCTGGTATAGTTTCCACCTCACCCCGTCATATTCAAGAACACCATCGTTATTGGCAAAATAAAGCATATCGTTATGGCCCTGTGTTATACACCAGTTTTGGGTAGCAGCGCCATATGCCCTCCTGCTGAAATACTCAGTCTGAGGAATTCCATAAGCTTTATCCTGTGCCTTGGAAGGTGTAAATCCCGGCAGGCATAAAATGAATGCAAGCACTCTTATAAACACATTTTTTTCATTCAGCCAGTGGGTCATAACAAAAACTGTAATTTATAACAAAAACTATTCACTGAAATCATAGTAGCTGCCTGGCGTTCTCCAGTTGTTCAGGTGTACCTATGTCGACCCAGTACCCCCTGTCGTACCTGAATGCTATAACCCTGCCCGTTGTTGTTGCTTTCAGTATTATTGATGTCATTGTATATTTCCCTTTCTCCATAAAATCAAATATTCCCGGGTCATAGACTGATATTGCCATTGAAGGGAGCTCATGCAGGTTCATAGGTTTTTCAACGGTAATTATATCTATATTGTTTTCCCTGTTTGTCCATCCCCTTATTACACCTTCATCATCAACGAGAAAAGCGCGATTACCCTTACGATTACGCAGGGCTATTGTTGCAATTGCCCCCTTACGTTTGTGGTATTCATACATTTTCTCCAGGTTAAGGTCTGTAAGTATATCACCATTATATACCAGGAAGGGTTTTTCAGCAAAGAAATCCCTTACCCTGTAGATGCCTCCACCTGTCTCCAGCAGTTCACCCGTTTCATCAGATATGCTTATTTTCACATTGAGTTTTTCCTGGAGTTCCTTCGCTGCTTCCATGATTTTGCCTGCCAGGTGGTGGACATTGATAATTATGTCATTAAAGCCATGGCTATCAAGTTTTAAAAGTATTCTTTCAAGTACTGTGATACCATTGATATCAAGCAGGACTTTTGGTGTGTCCTTACCTATTTCACCAAGCCTTGTACCGAGTCCGGCAGCCATTATCATTGCTTTCATCAGTTATCCTTATCTCTATGATTTACTTTAATTTCAATCCCGTCAATTTTCATAAGGCTTTGAGCGAGCTGTTCGGCGCAGTAAACCGACCTGTGTTTCCCTCCCGTACAACCAAAGGAAACGGCCAGTGAATTATAGTCTTTTTCAATATAACTTTTCACCGAACGCATAACCATACGTGAAACATCATCCATAAATTCTTTCACATGGTTTTGTGATGTCATATATTTCTTAACCGGTTCATCCAGTCCTGTCATGTTTCTGAGCTTATCAATTTTCCCGGGATTGGGCAATCCCCTGCAGTCGTATATAAATCCCCCGCCATGTACTTTGTCCTGCGGCATGCCATTCATATATGAAAAGCTTGCAATCCTGACTATAAGCCTTTCGTGTTCCTCGAGTTCAGCGAACATATCCAGCCCTGGCAGTTCTTTGAATACACGGTACAGTTCCGGCAATTTGAGCCTGAACTGATCCGATTCTATAATATTATTAAGTATCCTGATCCCGGGAATAATACTCTGAACAAATCCAGGTTTCTGCTCATATAAACCGCGATAACCAAAGGCTCCCATAGCCTGCATAATCCTAATAAGTACAAAACCATAGTAATACTTTCTGAAGTCCGATTCACTGCCGGATGTTTTCTTACAGAACAATTTAATATAATGTTCAATAAGTATTTCCCTTGCTTCCTGGGGCACATGGGCCTTAGGATCATATAGCAATGAAGCGGGATCATACTGGGCGCTTCCCTTCCTGCCACCCTGGTAATCGATAAACCATGGGCTGTTATCGACCACCATTATATTTGCCGATTGAAAATCACGGTACAGGAAGTATTCCTGGCCGGCTTCAAGAAGGAAATCAACCAGTGTATTAAAATCTTTCTCGAGTCGTTTTTCATTGAAAGGTGCAGACACCAGTTTCAGGAACATATATTTGAAATAATTAAGGTCCCATATCATAGACTGCCTGTCAAAACTCCTGTGCGGATAACATAAACCGAGATTAAGATCCTTTATTGCTTCGGTCTGAAATAAAACAAGCAATTCCAGGGAATGCTTATAAAAATCGAGTAGTTTTTCATCAAAACCAACTGTTTGTTTTTTTCTTTCAAGCCATGTGAAGAGGTTTGTATCACCCAGGTCCTGTATAAAATAACAATCTGACTCCGGGTAGTAGCAAAAAACATCGGGTACCGGCAGTTTAAGGGATCTGAAATGCCGTGTAAAACCAATGAAAGCATCATTTTCCTCCCTGTTTGGATTATATGCCCCTATCATAGTCCTCCCCGACCCGGTAATTCTGAAATACTTCCTTTCGGAGCCGGACCGGGGCATACTTGTAATATCAATGCATTCTTCTCCTGTAAACTTCCTGTATTTTTCAGCAAGTAATCTCTTTTCATTCATGCCACTATACTTTTATGAATATCTTCCTGCGGTACAGGATATACACCAGAATCCACATAAGAAATACCTGTAGAAGGGCAAACAATAAGCTTGCATTTTCAAACATATACTTATTAATATTCAGTAAATTGTATATACTTTCCATAATTGGCACACAAAGCATGGTATATATCCATGAATACAAACTCATTTTTTCACCTGCTGCCCCTATCTTTATCAGCAGCATAATCTTTGTCCACAGTGAAGCCATTATATAAATAAAAAGTGCATTCATCCCGAAGACTTTAAAAAAGCCTGTCCACCATTTAAAATTCAAAACATCAATCAGCAGGTAAAGCAAGCCAAGGATAATAAGCGAGAGTCCTCCCGTGTAAAGTACGTATGAACTTGTCCATAAAGGCTTATTTATGGGGAACCAGATATTCCAGACCAGACCTGCAATTGTCAGCAGCAGGCCGATTAATACCATCCTGAGCACTTTTTTCATGTCTGCCGGCCCACTACCAACTATTTCGCCGGCCATAAATCCAATTATTACTGTTGCCACAGCCGGTATTGTACTCAGCAATCCTTCCGGATCGAAGGGGATTCCGAAACCATGGTATAAATGATTTTCTCCTAGTAAAAGCAGGTCAAATTTTAAAACCACATTTCCTTCCAGGCTGTAAGGTTCATTACCACCGGCGAAATACAGGAGGGCCCAGTAGCCAAGGAGTATAACTGCTGAGACCACCCAGAGGTAATTTCTTTTAACAATAAGGCATATAAGGGCACCGAAGCCGTATGCCAGGGCAATACGCTGCAGAACACCCATAATCCTTACCGTTGACAATTCTTTGCCGAAAAAGGGGAACCAGACAAGCAAAAAGCCCGCTGCAAAGATTATTAATGTACGGTACAGTATTTTAAGAACAGAAGCGGTGTTAAGGTTATGTCCATATTTCTTCATTGAGAACCACATCGAGACACCCACAATAAAAAGAAAGGATGGAAAAACAAGATCTGTTGGTGTGCAACCATGCCATTCAGAATGTCTTAAAGGGGCATATACATATTGCCAGCTCCCGGGTGTATTAACTATAATCATAAACACTATTGTTATACCCCGATAAATATCCAGTGAAAGTAAGCGCTGTTTATTCATATCTCTGTTCTGTAAGATTTGATATTTTTTACAGACACTAAAATAATAATTAAAAGCTTATAAGCCCTACAATGGAATTGACATATAATTTTTATTATTTTTAAGTTCTCAAACAAGAAACGCTATGACTCATAAACATCTGTTAATTATCCTTTTAGCTGGCCTTTTCTTCATTTTTTCGCTAAAGTCATCGTCACAGGAACCTGAATTCATGAAGTATTATAATCATCCCTGGGTTGATTCGGTATTTTCCTCCCTGAGTATTGAAGAAAAGATAGCTCAGAGTATTTTCCTTGCGACCTGGTCAGACAGGGATATAGGTCATTATATTGAAATAGACCGGACAATAAGGGACTATGGTATTGGCGGACTTGTGTTTTTCCAGGGGGCACCGGCAAAGCAGGCAGAGCTTATTAATCATTACCAGTCGATATCCCGCGTTCCGCTTGCAACAGCGATGGACGGTGAATGGGGAGCGGGCATGAGGCTTGAACTGTTACAGGATTACCCCTACCAGATGACCCTGGGTGCCATAAATAATGATTCACTTATCTATGAAATGGGTATGAGGATCGCAGAGGAGTTTAAGCTGCTTGGGCTGACCATAAACCTGGCCCCTGTTGCAGATATTAATAACAATCCTGACAATCCCGTGATAAATTACAGGTCATTTGGTGAAGACAGGCATCTTGTAGCGAGGAAGGTGCAAATGTACTTCACTGGTATGCAGGATAAGGGCATACTTGCCACGGCCAAACATTTTCCCGGACACGGCGATACCAGTACTGACTCACACTATGACCTTCCGGTCATAAAGCATACCAGGGAAAGATTTGACAGCCTTGAGTTATACCCTTTCAGGACAGCTATTGAAGGAGGCATAGGGGCAATAATGTCAGCTCATCTAAATATACCTGCCCTGGATACCAGCTCCAACCTACCCTCAACGCTGTCAAAACCCATTATGACCGGTTTACTGAAGGAGGAACTGGGATTCAAAGGTCTGGCGATTACAGATGCCATGAACATGAAGGGCGTAACTGATTATTTTAACCCTGGTGAAGCTGAAGCCATAGCATATGCGGCAGGTAATGATATTATAGAATATGTCAGTGATGTGGAACTGGCTATTAATGCTATAAAGGATTACTATGACCAGGGTAAAATCACTTACAGTCAAATTGAGAGTACAACAAGGAAGATACTGGCATTAAAATACTGGTCGGGATTATTCGCGGAAAAGCCCGCCGGTGAGAAAGCAGTGGAAAAATCAATGCATAATATCAACAGTGCCTTTATCAGGAAACTTTATGCAAATGCGCTGACAGTATTAAATAATGCGAACAATATCATCCCCGTTAAGAATCTTGACAGGACAAGGATAGCATGCCTGGCTGTCAACAGGAGTAATAAAACAGCCTTTCAGTCGATGGCGGAGAAATATACGAGGACAGACAATTATTACTGGACTGAAGGGATGAATAACGGTGATAGTCTTTTACAGAAACTGGAGAGATATGATATTGTTATTACCGGGATTTTCGATACAGACCAGAGGCCTTACCGGAATTTTGGTATAAGCGGTGAAGAGGAAAAATTCATTGAAAAGCTGGGTGCCAGGACAAAGCTGATTGCTGTTTACTTTGGGAATCCTTACGCCCTTGAGCGTATCAGAAGTTTGCAGGATGCTGAAGGGTTAATTCTTGCTTACCAGGAAAATAATTACACCGAGGAACTTTCGGTACAGCTCATTTTCGGAGGTATTGGAGGTCATGGCAGACTGCCCGTGACCATTAATCAGAAATATAGACAGGGATATGGGATACTGACACCGGGAAATATCAGGCTTCAGTATGGCTATCCCGAGGATGCAGGCCTAGCATCAGAGGTTATTGAGAAGAAAATAGACTCGCTTGCGACATCGGGACTGGAGGCTGGCGCCTATCCCGGATGTGAGGTAATACTGGCAAGGAAGGGCATTGTTTTTTTTCATAAGTGTTACGGATCGCACACCTATAATTCAAGGATTGACGTACAGGATAATGACCTGTATGATCTTGCATCAGTAACCAAGGTAGCTGCTTCAACCACGGGGCTGATGAAACTTGGCGGAAAGGGTTTATTCTCCCCTGATGACAGACTGGTGGATTATGTCCCGGAAATGAGATTCTCAGACAAAAAAGACCTTGTTTTTCGTGAAATACTTGCACACCAGGCCGGGCTATATCCCTGGATACCATACTGGAAGAACACACTTCGCAACAATGACACCTATAAGTGGCGGACAATAAAAAGGGTACAGTCGGATCGCTATCCGGGCACTGTGGCTAATGGTCTGTACGTGCATCGCAACTATTTTAACAGGATAAAAAGAGCCATTAAACGATCACCCATGGGTGAAAAAGAGTATGTTTATTCCGGTCTGGTATTCTTTCTGATACCATCAATTATTGAAGACCTGAGCAGGGAAAACTATGAGGACTTTTTATACAGGAATATCTATCATAAGCTGGGTGCATGGGATATAGTTTTCAATCCTTTCAGGTTTTACCCTGAAACGAGCATTGTCCCCACCGAGGTAGACACTCTGTTCAGAAAACAGCTCTTACATGGTTATGTACATGATGAAGGAGCTGCTATGATGGGAGGATTTTCAGGAAATGCAGGCCTCTTTGCCACTGCCAATGACCTTATCAAATTAATGGAGATGTACCGCAGGGAAGGTGTATACGGAGGTGAGCAGATACTAAATAAAGAAACAATAAGAGAGTACACTGGTTACCAGTTTCCCGGAAACAGGCGCGGGCTTGGTTTTGACAAGCCTCTGGTGGATGAAAAAGACGGCACCGGTGAGGACTACCCCTGCCCCGGCGCTTCAGCATCCAGTTTCGGGCATTCGGGTTTCACGGGCACCTTCGTATGGGTTGATCCTGAATATGATTTGAGCTATGTTTTCCTTTCAAACAGGGTATACCCCACCCGAGAAAACAACCTCCTGTACGATCTGAATATCCGGACAGAAATACTACAGAGTGTCTATGACTCTATAAAAGACTGACAAATTCTTACTCAAAATGCTCTTTAACTCTGGCAACCATCTGGTTCTCTGTCATTTGCTCAGCTGGCTCCAGGCGGATTGCCGGTTTATCCTTTCGTTTTATCAATACTTTCCTCAACTCTTTTTTTACATCGGCAGGACCAAAAATCAAAATGTTCTCAGCATCTGATAATTTTACCGACAGGTCGGTAAGATAATGGTTTAGCTGATGTTTTTCCCTCTTCGTCTTTTTCTTTGAAGGGTTGAAAAATGCACCACCGATTCTTGAATATGATTTCGTTTCACCCTGATAACGAACCCGTGATTCAACATTTGATTCAACCTTTTCAATACGGTGTTTACCTCCATTCACGGAAATAACATAGGCTTTCTCTTTGTCAAGCCATACTCCAACATTCTTACCCATAATTAATTATTTGATTTATTACCCGTAAACAAAAATTCTCGTACTTAAAATACGAAAAAAAGACTTAATAATCAAGTAATATTTATCATTTAACATTTGAATCCGACGAAAGAACAAGGTCAGTTTTGTTATTATTAGAACCTAACAATCAACACTTTGCGAACCAATTCCATTTATATAATCAATAGCCCTGCCGCGTTCGGGATGGGAGCTGGCTTCAACGAAATTTCCGGAAATGGAATTCTTATCCATTGATGCGTCAATAAATCCGTCGCTTACATCAGAAGCTGGTGTTTATTCTGTCCCTACCATACTTGTATTTTTTGAAGGAAGGGAATATATCAGGGAGAGCAAGTATATATCTGTCAGTCAGCTGGCAAAAAGATATCGAAGTACTATGATATGATTTTTAATTAAGGGGCTGAGAAGGGATTGAGGAAGATTTTTTATTCTCTTGTCTTTTTGTTCGAAAAAATCGCTTATTTTTGCAATCTCGAATTTGGGTGCAGAATGGAATTATGCCCAGATGGCGGAATTGGTAGACGCGCTAGTTTCAGGGACTAGTGTACGCAAGTACGTGCAGGTTCGATTCCTGTTCTGGGCACCCTGTTAATGATTAGAGCCCTGTAATAGAATGTATTACAGGGCTTCTTTTATATTGGGTGTGCTGACAGGTGCGGTCCAAAACATTTGATAATAAGGACAATTATTAAATTTAGCCTAATATAACTTATCTACTTAAACATTTGGTAATTTCGGAGTTAAAATGTAATGTTGGTCTATATTGATTAAATTAATTAATAATAGCAGAATATGATCACAAATTCTGATTATATAAACAAATTGCCCTACATTTTATCTTTTCTTAATTTAAATTTCTGCATATATTTTTTAATTATACCTTGCCCTTATTTAAATATTTTTACATATTTTTAAATAACGAATTCGTTAATTAAAAAATATTATGAAAAATTTCAAGGCAGGTACTCATATTAATCAAGGAACATATAAAAGCTTTCAACCCGAATTAATTAATAAGCCTTGGGTTATCGAAGACATGGAGTTACTTAATCTTTTAAGCCAGGCAGATAGACAGCTAGGAAGATTAGATATGTATTCTGAATATATTCCCAATGTTGATTTATTTATTAGTATGCATGTCCTAAAGGAAGCAACCAAATCAAATAAAATAGAAGGTACTCAGACTAGTATTGAAGATGCTTTGTTAGATAAAAAAGACATATCAATTGAAAAAAGGGATGATTGGGAGGAGGTTCAAAACTATATAACTGCCTTAAATACGGCAATTGAATCATTAAAAGATATACCCTTTTCTTCCCGATTAATTAGGAACATTCATACAACATTGCTTAAAGGAGTCAGGGGGAAGCATAAACAACCTGGAGTTTTTAGAAATAGTCAGAATTGGATAGGAGGAGCTTCTATAAATGATGCAGTTTTTATTCCACCGGTTCATACTTCAGTTCAAGAATTAATGAGTGATCTGGAGAAATTCGTTCATAATAATGAATTCTTTTTCCCTGATTTACTTAAAATTGCTCTAATTCATTATCAATTTGAAACTATACATCCCTTCTTAGATGGGAATGGAAGAGTTGGTCGTTTATTAATTACCTTATACCTAGTCGAAAAAGAAATATTAAAAATACCAATATTATATCTATCCGATTTCTTTGAGCGAAATAGATCTCTTTACTATGATAATCTTATGATTGTAAGAGAGAAAAATGATATAAATCAATGGTTCAAATTCTTTTTGGTAGGAATTTTAGAAACAGCAAAAAAAGGAATTGAAACTTTTGATAAAATTCTTAAGTTAAAAAGTGATGTAGAAGGTGAAATACAAAAGTTGGGGGTCCGTTCAGTACCTGCTCTGAAAATTATGGATCACCTATATCAAAAGCCAATAATTGATGCTTCAATTGTCATCAAACTCACTAATTTATCCCCTCCAACAGCATACAAATTAATTAATGACCTTGAAGTGTTGGGAATCTTGAAAGAAATAACTGGTGGGAAAAGAAAAAAATTATACGTTTTCGGAAATTATTTAAGACTATTTTGAAAAAACAATGGCTAACATGCTATATGATTGAATGATCTGTAACACTTTTTGCAGAGCCTTTTGCAAACATTTTCGTAAATTAGTATTAGTCCTTATTTAAGCAAAGTCTGAATTGGTAATAATTAGTGAATGACCAAATCCAGGGTATCCGTCCTACGAACCCATCTTTCCTGGTGGCAGCTTAGTTTGTAGATTTGACGCATGAGAAAAATACGAAGACACACCAAGGCCGAGATGTATGCTCATGTTGAAGCTTGTAGAAAAAGT
>DRFJ01000020.1 GCA_011050615.1 Bacteroidota bacterium | reverse complement strand
CTCCTTAAAGAGAAGGGTATGACAATTGCAGGCGTAAAGAAAAAGATGTCTGAAAATCCTGATGATGCCAGGAAAACTCACGAAGTGATAGAGTCACTAAAAAAAATCAGAACCATGCTTGTCTCAATAAGAGACAATATCTGAATTATTTCATCACTTTTGACAATATCGCCATAACACCCCTGATGAAGGTGGCACTGGTGAGTACTTTTACCACGGGGCTGGTGGCTGTTCTCCTTCTGGTAGTAGTCCTGCGACTTGGTTTTATAACACTCCCTTCTTTTTTCTGTTTTTCCGTCTCTTCCCTGGCGGCCTTCTCAGCAGCCTGCTTCTCAATTGTTTTTATCTTGGCGCCAAGAATCTCGCAGGCACTTTCACGGTCGATTGTCCTGCTGCTCAAGATCTATTATTTTACGAAGTATTATACCCGTAGATGAGGTGGAAATCCTGCCATATTCATTTTCAAATTCTTCCTTGCCTTCATCCGTGGCATACTGGAGATTTTTTTTCATGTCTCTCACTTATAAAGGGCTTCTCTTCGCCGGGCATGGCAATCCCGCTCAGATCCCCTTTTACATCCATCAGAAGTACCGGAACCCCTTTTCAGATAAATGTTCCGATATAATCTGCAGGGATTTGGTTTTACCCGTACCTGTTGCACCTGAAATAAGTTCGTGCCTGTCCATTGTTTTTAAGGGAACTTTTACATAAGCACCAGGGATTGCCTCCCCCTCAAATATGGCACTTCCAAGAATAATATGATCTCCTTTGCAGGTATAGCCCTCGTTAATATGTCCCGTAATAGCTTCTGTTCTTTCCATGATAATGATTTTTCCGTATGCAGGTTTTATGTGGAATTTAATCCTTTCTGACTACCTGAATATAATAATAAAGTGAAGCAAATATCCATTTTCCCGGGGACTAGGGGAGAAACAGTCTGATTTTACAAGCCTGAAAATTATTAATTATTTTGATTTATTTAGTAAATTTATATAATCAAGTTATTACCTTCTTTGAAGTACCTCCTTCTGGAAATGATTAATTCCGGCAAAGCAGAGGTGGTAGTCAGACGAAAAAAAAGGAGAGAAAAAGTCTCATGAAATATATAGGAACATAAATTTTCTAACCTGAATCTTAGACTATGACAAAATTTGAAGTATACCAGGGTGGTAAGAAAAATGAATACCGTTTTCGCCTGAAAGCTGATAATGGTCAGATAATTCTCAGCAGTGAAGGCTATACCAATAAGGCCTCATGCATGAACGGAATTGAATCTGTAAAGAAAGATGTTGTTGACACAAAGAGATTTACTAAATCAACAACACTATCCAGTATGTACCGGTTTGAGTTATTGGCAGGCAATAACCAGACAATCGGAGTAAGTCAGAATTATAAAAGTGTAAGCGGCCGGAACAATGGTATAGAATCAATGAAGCGAAGCGCTGTTAAAGCCCAGGTTAAAGATCTGACTGAATAATTTCGGCGCTTTTAAATGTGCACAGGATGTGTCAGAAGCCTTAGCCTTTATTTTGTGATAGGGAGTGACAGTTTTGACATTGTTCGTAATCAATATTCAAATTGGAAATGGCTTTTGTTACACCCCTGGTTTTTAGTAGTAATTCAAAAAAATGAACCATGATGAAACTTAAAGACCTGCTTAACTACCTTGAATCATCAGTTCCTCCTGCCTTCCAGGAGTCGTATGATAATTCCGGCCTGCAGGTTGGCAATGCTGAGAGCAATGTTGATTCTGTTCTCCTGAGTCTTGATGTAACGGAAGAAATTATTGACGAAGCCGATTCAAAAGGTTGCCGCCTTATTATTTCGCACCATCCCCTTATTTTTCAGCCGCTGAAAAGTATAAGCGGAAAAACACCGGTGGAAAGGATTATTACTAAAGCCATTCTTAAGAATATCTCAGTTTACAGTATGCATACCAATCTTGATATTATCAGGGGGGGAGTAAGCTACCGTATGGCTGAAATGCTTGGGCTGAATGATATTGAGGTATTAGCCCCTCTTGGTAATAAACTGCTGAAGCTTGTGGTCTTCGTTCCCTTGTCATATGCATCAAAGCTCAGGGAGGCAATATTTGATGCCGGGGCAGGCCATATAGGTAATTATGACAGGTGCAGCTTTAACATAAAGGGAGAAGGCACTTTCAGGGCTGGACCCGCTGCTGATCCCTTTGCAGGTGAACCCGGCAGGGAGCATACAGAGGAAGAGGTCAGGATTGAAACGGTACTGCCGGCTCATATTAAAAGCAGGGTGCTTAAAGCAATGATCGATGCCCACCCTTACGAGGAAGTGGCATATGACCTTTACAGTATAGAGAACAGTATACCGGGTGCAGGTCTTGGATGTGTTGGTATACTGGATGATGAAATCAGGGATACCGGCCTTATCAAAAAACTGGGTGAGGTTTTTGAAGCCGAAGGTATACGACATACCGCAACAGTGGGAAGGAAGATTAAAAAACTGGCTGTCATGGGCGGATCGGGTGGCTCCTTTATCGGAAAAGCAATTTCTTCCGGGGCCGATGCCTTTGTAAGTTCCGACCTGAAGTATCATTCCTTCTTCGAAGCGGACAGGCGGATATTGCTGGCTGATATTGGCCATTATGAAAGTGAAAAACCGGCTCTTGGAATTTTACATGAGTTAATTACAAAAAAATTCCCTAAATTTGCAGTCCGTTTTTCAGAAATAAATACAAATCCAGTAAATTATTCACAGGTATGGAAAAAGTGAAGGCAGCTGAGAAAGAAATGACCGTTGAAGAGAAGTTGCAGGCATTATATCGCTTGCAGGTTGTTGATTCAGAAATAGATAAAATTAAAACCCTCAGGGGAGAACTTCCCCTTGAAGTGCAGGACCTGGAAGATGAGGTCGAGGGTCTTGAAACCCGTATCGGGAAGTTAAATGATGAATTTCATGAGCATGAAAATGCGATTAAGCAGAAACAAAATGAAATAATCGATGCTGAAAGCCTCATCAAGAAATATGAGGAGCAACAGAACAATGTCAGAAACAACAGGGAATATGACTCCCTGTCAAAAGAAATTGAATTCCAGACCCTGGAAATAGAACTGTGCAATAAGAAAATTAAGGAATTCACTGTCCTCAAGGACGAGAAGGCTGCGGTAATAGAAGAATCACAAAAGAACCTGGACGAACTTAAGGCAGAACTTGAAAATAAAAAATCAGAACTAGATTCAATTATAGCAGATACACGGAAAGAAGAAGAATCACTTGTTGGGAAATCTGAGAAAATAAGTAAAACAATTGAGGATAGATTGTTGACTGCCTACAGGCGCATTCGCCAGAATGCGAGGAACGGACTGGCTGTTGTGCCCGTGCAAAGAGATGCATGCGGTGGCTGTTTTAACCAGATACCCCCGCAACGCCAGCTCGATATCAAATCGCGCAAGAAAATTATCGTCTGTGAATACTGCGGACGAATTCTCGTTGATGATGATATACTGGATGAAGAAAAATTAAAGTAAATACTGGCCAAAGCCCTGACTTCTGTCCCGGGTTAGACATAATTCCATTGCTTTTTTATAACTTAGCATCGTAGCAGTAAAAACAATACGGAGCTAATACAATGAATGAATTCCATAAACAGATACTGGCAGGTATTCCTGATGAATTACCTGATCCTAAACCTTATGATGAGAGTATTAATCATGCCCCAAGGCGAAAGGATATCCTAAGTAAAGAAGAAAAACGACTCGCAGTACGGAATGCCCTCAGATATTTTCCCGAAAAGTTCCATGGAGTGCTGGCTCCTGAATTTGCAGAGGAGTTATTAAAATATGGACGGATTTATATGTACAGGTTCAGGCCTGAATACGAAATCAAGGCAAGACATATTGATGACTATCCTCACAAGTCCAAGCAGGCTGCAGCAATAATGCTTATGATAAGCAATAACCTGGACAATGCCGTAGCCCAGCATCCGCACGAACTTATAACATACGGGGGCAATGGTGCAGTGTTCCAGAACTGGGCACAGTACAGGCTGGTGATGAAATACCTTGCCACAATAACCGACAGGCAAACCCTTGTTATATATTCAGGTCATCCCCTGGGGATATTTCCCTCCCATAAAGAAGCTCCGAGAGTTGTGGTGAGTAACGGGATGGTGATTCCAAACTATTCTGCCAGTGATGACTGGGAAAGGTTTAATGCCCTGGGCGTCAGTCAGTACGGACAAATGACGGCAGGCTCTTATATGTATATCGGTCCCCAGGGTATTGTGCACGGGACAACAATAACCATCCTCAATGCCTGCAGGCGCATTTCAGGGAAAAAAGACAGTTTCCGCGGAAAAATATTCGTGTCTTCCGGCCTTGGCGGTATGTCAGGTGCACAACCCAAAGCGGCCAGCATAGCCGGCCTTGTGTCAGTAATAGCAGAAGTGAACCCTAAGGCAATAAAGAAAAGATTCTCCCAGGGATGGGTTGATGAGGTGGTGGAAGATATTGACAAGCTTGCAGCAAGGATAAAAAGGGCGCAGGATAAGGGTGATCCGGTATCCCTGGCTTATTATGGAAATATTGTTGACGTATGGGAAAACCTGGCTGAGAAAAATATTATGGTTGATATAGGCTCAGACCAGACTTCCCTGCACAATCCCTGGTCAGGAGGCTATTATCCTGCCGGCCTGGGTTTCGAGGAAGCCAACAGGCTGATGTCTGTGAATCCGGGCGAATTCAGGAAGATAGTACAGCATTCATTGAGAAGGCAGGTGAAGGCAATAAATCACCACAGTTCGATGGGAACTTACTTTTTTGACTATGGCAATGCCTTCCTGCTGGAAGCATCCAGGGCGGGTGCAGATATTATGACGGCTGACGGGAAATTCAGATACCCAAGCTATGTGCAGGATATTATGGGCCCCCTGTGTTTCGATTACGGTTTCGGCCCTTTCAGATGGGTTTGTTGTTCGAATAAGCCATCTGACCTTGAGCTAACAGACAGGATTGCCTGCGATGTTCTTGAGAATATTGCCGGGCGGTCACCCTTGCAGATTAAGCAGCAAATGTATGATAATATACAGTGGATAAGGGCAGCCGGGAAGAACAGGCTTGTGGTTGGTTCACAGGCACGAATACTTTATGCCGACGCCGAAGGCAGGATTGAGATTGCAACTGCTTTTAACGATGCCATAAAAAAAGGCCTTATAAGCGAACCTGTCGTGCTCGGCCGTGATCACCATGATGTGTCGGGAACAGATTCTCCTTTTAGGGAGACATCCAACATTTATGACGGCTCCAGCTATACCGCCGATATGGCAATACAGAATGTGATTGGTGACTCGTTCAGGGGTGCCACCTGGGTAAGTATACATAATGGTGGAGGTGTCGGATGGGGTGAAGTGATAAACGGTGGATTTGGTTTGTTGCTTGACGGGTCTGACGAGGCTGCCAGGAGACTCAAATTAATGCTTCACTGGGATGTAAATAACGGTATTGCACGACGTAGCTGGGCAAGGAATGACGGGGCCAGATTTGCGGCCGTGCGTGAAATGGAAAGAACACCTGAAATGAAAATAACCATGCCCCATATAGCCGATGATAACCTTATAAAGGGGCTTTTCAAAGATTAAAATTTGCCATTGTTAAGCATTATCAGCATGCAATCGTTGACAATTTGAATACCCTGTTTGCTGGCTATTTCAGCAAATGCGGGATTCCATGTGCCCGGATTGAAAATTATACGTGCAGGCTCAAGCGATAATATATAATCGTAGTATTCCTCCTGGTTTTTAGGGTTAAGAAACAGTGTGACGGTATGCACCGGTCCTATATCCCCTGGTTTCCCTTTTCTTATTTTAATACCCTCAAGATCATAATCCTTTCTGCCAATGGCTATAACCGGTATACTCCTTCTCTGAAGACTCCTGACGGCCTTGTAGGCGAACCTGTCAGGTTTCGGACTTGCTCCAAGTACAAGGGTTGTTTTTTCCATTCTTTATTAAACTTGTTTTTAAATTGATAATAACAGATACCTTTTTTTGCCTGCCATTATCTTTTCCCCAGCAGGACACTGGCTATGGCTGCAATGCCTTCCCCACGGCCCGTAAATCCCATCTTTTCAGTAGTTGTTGCTTTAACCGAAATCAGATCTTTTTCAATTGCACATACTTCTGCGAGGCTGTCCCTCATCTTTTCAATATAGTCTGACAGCCTGGGTTCTTCAAGGCATATCGTACTGTCAATATTTATTATTGCGAATCCTTTAGCCGCAATTAAAGCAATTGTTTCCTTAAGAAGGATCCTGCTGTCGATACCCTCGTATTTTTCATCGGTATCGGGGAAATGATATCCTATGTCCCTCAATCCTGCAGCTCCCAGGAGGGCATCACATATGGCATGGATAAGTACATCACCATCAGAATGAGCCTGGCATCCCTTACCTGATGGTATATTAATACCCCCCAGCCAGAGGGGTCTTCCTTCCACCAGTTTATGAAAATCTATGCCCTGCCCGGTACGTATATTCATTAACCTGATGATTTACCGTTTCTGAAAGCATCAAAATCGAAGGAAAGGGAGAATCTCAATGTACGGGCAAGAGGGTGATTATTGACCAGGGGCATGAGGTATGAAAAATCAAGTGAAAATACGCTCATCTTGAAACCTGCACCAGCTGTAAAGTATTTCCTGTTGCCTTTGCTTGCATGCTCATGGAAGTACCCCGCCCTTATTGCAAACTGTTTATTGTACCAGTATTCCGCACCAAATGAATAGCTTATCTCGTTAAGTTCTTCCTTAAATCCTCCCGGTGCATCTGCAAAGGACTGGAAAATTGCCACCGGCAGGGCCACATTTGGATCCTTGCCGGCAATTATCTCTCCTGTATAAGGGTCATACTGCGGTGGTGTTGGAACAAGAAGCTTATTAAAATCAATTGCAAAAGCTAACTCATTAAACCTGTCGAGTTCAATGTTCAGCGCAGGGCCCAGCCTGAAGTTTATTGGTATAAAATCAGGATCTGTCTCATCGGTGTAAGATATCTTGGAACCAATGTTCGATATATTAGTCCCGGCTGATACTATAGCATCTTTTGATCCTATTGATATGTTGCTGGTGTAATAAAATGATATGTCGGAAGCAACCGATATTCCTGGTTTTGTTTCAGTTCCGCCTGCAGGAAATCCTCCGGTAAGGTTTGAATAAATGAACCTGAAAGCTATGCTTCCCGAGAAATGATCTGTGAGCATTCTTGAGTATGCGGCATCGAGGGCAAACTCGTTAGGTTTGAAATTACGTTCAACATTCCCCCAGTCGTCTGTAAAGGGTATGTCTCCCAGGCTTGAATACAGCAGGCTGGAGCTTATCACCTGTTTATCGTCGATACGGTAATATCCGGCCAGATAAGCAATATTAATATCGGGTACCAGTGTACGTAACCATGGTGAATATGAAATGCCAATCCCTCCGTCTCCGTCAATAAAGGCATATTTGGCAGGGTTCCAGTGCATGCTGTAAATATCGGGAGAGGTTGCGACACCTGCATCCCCCATTGCGCCGGCCCTTGAATCAGGCGCAATCAGCAGGAAGGGTACAACGTACTGTATAGCATTCAGTTCCTCAGTATCCTGCGCCGCCGCAAACCATGATGATGAAATGCTGAAAAATATAAAGGCAATTAATAGTTTTGTTTTCATTAATTTTCATGTTAACAGTGCAAATATATAAACAATTTTGTGTTCTCTTTATTGTGTGCCTGCTTACAAAATGATCATGCGTCCCGATACACGCGCTGTCTCACCTGTCCCTGTCTTAAAAAGAAGGGTATAAACATATATGCCCGATGCAAGCCTGCCGCCATTATTATCCCTTGCATCCCAGGTAACAGGGCTTATCCTGTAGCCCCCTGAACTTTCATTTGTTTTAATGGTCTTTACAAGCTCGCCGTTGAGAGAGTAAATATTGATTGTTACTTCAATATAATTATCAGGCCGGTTATGCTCAACACTTATACTTGTACTGTTAGTGAAAGGATTGGGATAGTTAATCAGCTTATTGAGAACCAGGCCTTCTTCATCTCTCACAAAAAATATTAATGAGGCGGTGCTTGAATTATTATAATTATCCCATGCCTTAAGGGTGAGTATATGTTCACCACTGTCCAGCTTGTAAAAGGGATAGATAATTTTCCCGGATTTATATGTTCCCATGTCATTTTCATAATAATTATTCAATATTAAGGGTTTGCCGCTGTCATTGTCAATAACGGCCACTATGTCATGACCCAGTCCGGTCCCTGCAGTATTTATGCTTGACGGGTCACTGAGATGGGCCAGTAAGACAGGATCGGGGCCGCATATTCCACCATCCGTGAAAAGAGTATCATTAAGAAAGAGACTTATGGACGGACCTGTGGTGTCTCTGACACTTAAATTGCTGAGGCCGCCAATAAAAAGGTCTCGGTAAGATCCCTGACAGCTCGAGTTTTCACCTGCGGCAAAATATCTGATCCTTCCCCTGCCGTATGAATAATCAATATCCCTCGGAACAAATATTGAGAAAGAGAATCTCCCGTTATTAACTTCCGCTTTCCCTTTAAACAATACCCTGTCGTCTACCATATAAAAGAAAGGGCTGCCTCCGTCATTCGCAAGGCTGCTTACCGTATATTCCTTATCGTACAGGCCCGGATAAAGAATGCCGTTAAATGATTGCCACAGGTTCCCCTCATTATCCTCTATATGACCTGCAATGCTTATTTCCGATAAGCCCCTTATGGTATCATTAAAAGCACTTATGCTGATCCCGTTAACTGAATCAGTGACAACGGTCCCTTGCCATGCCCATGAAAGCCTTAGTGCCGGGTCGCCCAGCAGGGTAAAATTTCTCTTATTACTTCCGGTTGTGTTTATTTTAGCCCGCCTCATTATTTCACCCATGGTCAATCCCCTTCCCTGATCGTCTCTGTCAAAGGCATTCTCATAAAGCTTTGATGCAAGGGTGTAATTGTGTGAGGCAAATACTATACGGGTGGTTGAAAAAAGGGCAATGGCACCTCCCTCTGTATTGAGTAATGCCAGTTCACCGGCCGAGGACTTCTGGCTAATTTCACCTGTCACCGGATTTATTTCAATATCGTCAAAACGTGAAAATTCACATGTTGCCGTTATAAATACCGGGTACTTTCCCCTGTTTGTCCATGAATTAATGCTTTCAGTGGTCACCACTCTCTCGTGTGCCAGTCCGGTCTCGTTGCCGTGACCTGAATAATTCAGTATAAGGCATCCCTTATTGACCCTGTCATTTATTTCTTTCACAGCTTCAGGGTAGGATTGTCCGGCAATCGATGTTTCCTGTTTGTATGAATCGAGGTAGATCTTTTCTATAATGAAGGCAGGCTCTTCTTCCGCAATAAGATCAGCCAGCTTATCCGAATCATTCATATGAATATTGTCATCTTCATCATCAGCAACCATGGCTATAATATTCCTCCACGGACCTGTGTTTTCAGAACTGAGATAGTTCCTGATCTTACTGATGATGGCTCCGGCCTGTGATGTGTCAGAAACGGGTAACCTCCCGATACCAATGTCAAGGTAACCCTGATATTCGCCTTCCCCGGGATCAAGCAGTCCATAATAATCATCCGAGGTAAATGACTCTATGTTGACATTGGAATTCTGTGTCTGGTAAGTGGGTATATAATTTGGATTGCCCGGCGGGCCGGTCTTGTTCTGATGCGAACCGTCACCAAAAAGAAGGACGTATTTAAGTGGCCTTTCGCTCTCTTTGTTTCTTGAATAAACCATCCTGATATAATTCCTTAAGGCACTGATATCGGGGATGCCTCCTGAGAACTCATTATAAATCTGACCAGGGCTGAGGACAATGCTATGGTATGAATCATTTATTGAATGAAGTTCTGCCAGTTCAGATGCATAATCCAAGAATAATGGATGGCTTATTATTATCATGTCATACTGCCCCGGTTTATGAAGATCCTGGTTGGGAAGAGGCTTGTAATCCAAGTATGGTTTCATGGCATCCTGAATCCTGAAAGCAATGAATTTTTTGAGGCTGTCAGTCGCGGCTGAGAATGAATATTCATTAAATGAATAGCTTGCCTGCATTCTTTTGATATTCTGTTCATCGCTTATGTCCCATATAAGCAGGTTATTGTATTCTGACCTTAATATAAATTCTGTAATATTACCCTGCTGTACAGTCGATTTGTCACGTATTATAAAATGTTTCCCACCGGTATTGAAGAAGTTATTCTCAATCCGGGTTTGCAGTACCAGGTAGTCCAGCCATGCCCGTGCTGTGAGGTTACCGTTATTATGAAAAGTAATCGATAGTTCAGGCTTACCCGAGGAGAGCTCTGTTTCTCCTTCTTCTTCAACAAGACTGGCATAGGTCCCGGTCTGATTATTTATATTTACAGCCGCTAGTGAAACGGAACTGACAATATCATCGTGATTATGGAGCCTGATAACGGCCTGGTCAGGAGAACGCCCCAGCACCCTCAGCACATAGTGAAGCTTAGCTCCCTCACGAATACTGTAGTTTTCAATATCCGTAACTATATCGTAAGCGGTGCCGGCAGATAATGGTTCATACCATTCACGTCCTGACTTCATGATATTGCTTTTTTCAACTTCGTGGATAAAGAGATAATCGGAATATTCAGATTTGTTATTGGATGACCCAGGCTCAGTTTGCAGACTTATTTCCTGCGGTGCTTCGTTGAACTTTATAAAATAAACAGCCGTATCGGAATAATGATGCCTCTGAAAATAGTAATCATTTATACTCTGACGATATTTAAACCTGTGTGTTGAATTTCCGTAAAACAATATATAGTCACCACTGTTGAATTCTCCGTCCTGACCTCTTTCAATGTAGATGGCTGTCTTTACCAGGTCATCTGGGCCGGGATCATCATTGTAGTATGAAAGCAATCCGAAATTATTGCTGTACAGGGCTACTTCATCACCAGGATTTAAGCCCAGCCGGGAAAGATCCTCAAAATCGATGCGGTAAATACCCTCCCTTACTGTCTTTACCCTGTGCCATATACCATCTGAGAGCACTGATGAATTTACATATTCCTGGGAGTATGAACTTATCAATGTCATCAACAGAAGGGTTAGTATGAGCACCAGCTTCTTCAACCGTCAGGATTATTTTCTAAGTTTGTCATGTCAGCCACAATAATTAACGTGCCCTGACTGTTCATATTGCGATAATAATATTGCTAATTCAAATACTATCTTTACAGGATGAACAGGTGTGTAAAAATACTGAATCTGATTTTATGTTTTACACTGCCTGTAAATTATATGCTTGGCCAGGATGCCGAGACTTTTTCTTTTTATTATAATCCTGTTCAGTCAAACCCGGCCCTCTCAGGGTCTGAAGGCCCCGGCATCTTGCGGCTGATGTACCGTGACTATTACCCGGGTAAGGGACTGAATCTGTATTCCATAAATTGCTCATACGATTCTTTCCTTGAAAGTATCCATGGTGGCTATGGATTTTATGTGTCTGAAAATGTACTTGGAGGCCTTATCAATGACCTCAGGGCAGGCGCGTCATACTCATACCATTTGAGGGCAAGCCGTGACTTATATATTAATGCCGGTTTTATGGCTTCAGTTATACACAGATCTGTTGACGCAGGGAAAGTGGTTCTTCCTGACCAGATTGATCCGTTGATGGGACCGGTATTACCTGCCGGTGAGGTCATAGCCGCGGGCTCTCGTACAACATTTGATGCAGGGGTGGGTTTCCTCTTCAGCTACAGGGCTTATCACGCAGGGATTTCCGTAAATCATATTTTTAAACCCGATATTACGGGGAATGGATCGGAAGAATCACGACTGGACAGACGCTTATCGCTTCATGGTGCGTCAGCCTTCCAAACAGGAGACAATACAGTTAACATCAGCCCCGGATTTGTTATAAGCATTCAGGGAGGCAGGCTCATTGGTGCCCTTGGAACGGGTTTCGGGTATAAAAATATGACATTCAATATATTACCATTTTTTAATCTTAGTGAAGGACTGAGCTATATTCAATCAGGTTTGCATATAGAAGCCGGTAAAATTGAACTGGCTTACAATTATAACTTTGCACCATTCAGAACAGACAATCTGCTCCCTTTCACACTTTCAAACCAGGTTTATGTTTCAATAGGTTTATACAATATTGAAAAAAGAGGCATTATTAATACAATAAATTATCCTAAAATGTAGTTATATTTGAGAAATAATCATGCATTTATCAAAATTTGCTATATTTGAAATTGAATAAAATGACCAAAATCCTGTATGTTATGTATAAATTTGCATCCTTACTAATGGTCGCTATTGCAGTATTGCTCTTTGACTCCTGCAACCGTGGTGATAATCCAAACGTTTCGCCTACAACGGGTTGGGAATACAACGATCCGGATAATGGTGGCTTTGAAGTTGTTATCGGGGCAGAACAGCAAACAGGTCCGGGGCTGGTACTCATTGAGGGCGGTACTTTCACAATGGGACGGGTTCAGGAAGATGTCATGTACGACTGGAATAACCCTATCCGCAGGGTTACCGTGTCATCTTTCTATATGGATGAGACAGAAATACGGAATGTTGACTATAGGATGTACCTGTGGTGGATCAAGAGGGTCTATGTGGATTATCCCGAAGTTTATGTAAGGGCTCTGCCCGACACCCTGGTGTGGCGTTCTCCTCTGGGATACAATGAACCATATGTACAGTATTATTTGCGTCACCCGGCATATAACAACTATCCTGTAGTTGGGGTTAACTGGTTACAGGCAAATGATTATTGCCTCTGGCGTACCGACAGGGTCAATGAGCAAATACTTATTGATGAAGGTATACTGAATTATGATCCCAACCAGGTGAATGAAAATAATTTCAATACCGATGCTTACCTCGCCGGACAGTACGACGGTGTGGTCAATCAAAACCTCCCAAGCCTTGACCCCAACCAGGAAGAAAGAAGGGTCAGGTTCGAAGATGGTATTCTCTTACCTAAATACAGGCTGCCAACTGAAGCAGAATGGGAATTTGCAGCATATGCATTGAGGGGCAATACCTTTGAGGAAAGAATATTTGAAAGAAGAATATATCCCTGGGACGGCCATAATGTTCGCTACTCGGGAAAAAGAAACCGTGGTGAGTTTATGGCTAACTTCGTGAGAGGCAGGGGTGACCTGATGGGTGTGGCCGGAAGCCTGAATGATAATGGCTCGATTACGGTTGATGTAAAATCATACTGGCCTAACGATTATGGCCTCTATTGCATGGCAGGTAATGTTAACGAATGGGTACAGGATGTTTACAGGCCACTGAGCGCCCAGGATGTTGATGCATTTAACCCTTTCAGGGGTAACGTTTATACCGACTACAGCCGCGACGCAAATGGTAACCTCCTTACGAAGGATGAGCTGGGCAGGCTGCAAATCGATACAGTGCAGGCTGCAGATGTGGCTGACAGGTATAATTACCAGAAGGGCGATTACCGGAACTACCTTGATGGTGATTACCTGTCGAATATAAAAGAAAGTGGCGAATGGACCGATGAAGAAGATATGGGAACAGAATCAATGTATCTACAGGATGAAGACCAGTTAGTCTCATTGATAAACGACAGGGCAAGAGTTATAAAAGGCGGTTCATGGAAAGACAGGGCCTATTGGCTTAATCCTTCAACAAGACGCTTCCTCGACCAGGAAGCAGCACGCGATGACCTCGGTTTCCGCTGTGCAATGATCAGAGTGGGTAGCCCATCCGGTTTTTAACAGGCAATTAAAATATTATATATTACCTCATTATGGGCAACCATAATGAGGTTTTTTTAGAATGAAAACAGATACTATATATAAAATATTGGAGACTAATGGCTTCTCCTTGGCTACCGATTCAAGGAATATTGCGGGAGGTGAACTCTTCTTTGCACTCAAAGGGGAAAAATTTAATGGAAACCTTTTTGCAGCAGATGCTATGAAAAGAGGAGCAATAGCAGCTGTAATAGATGATCCCGGTTATAAAACTGACAATACAATTCTCGTTGATGATGTTACAGTCAGCCTGCAGGCTGTGGCCCTGAAATACCGCAATAATTTTGATATCCCTGTGCTGGCGATTGCAGGCAGTAACGGCAAAACCACGACAAAAGAAATGCTTGCACGCGTACTGTCAAATAAGTACAAAGTTCATTACACCAGGGGCAACCTGAATAATCATATAGGAGTACCTCTTACCCTGCTGGCCTGCCCTCAAGATGCTGAATTTATGATAGTTGAAATGGGAGCGAATCATAAGGGCGAGATAAGAAACCTGTGCAGGATGGCACAACCGGGCTATGGCCTTGTTACTAATATCGGGCGGGCACACCTGGAAGGGTTCAGTTCGCTCGAAGGTGTGCTGGAAGCAAAATCTGAATTGTACGACTATATCGAAGCTATGAGGGGATGGATTTTTTATAATGAGAAAAATAATTTACTGAGAAATGTCCTTGGCGAAAGAGCAGTAAATAAAATACCTTATAATAAACCGGGTGAGCATAGACTGTCAGTAATCAGGGTCAAGCATGATCCCATGATGGAACTGCTTGCTGATATAGACGGGGAGGAATATACTTTTAAAACAAGTCTCTTCGGGAACTATAACCTTGAGAACCTGCTGGCCTGCCTGTCGGTCGGACTTTATTTTGATATCCCTGCCTTGCAAATGCAGGTGGCAATAGAAGAGTATGAACCCGACAATAACAGGTCCCAGATTTTAAAAACCTGTAGAAATACCCTGATCTGTGATTCATATAATGCCAACCCCGATAGTATGTCAAAGGCAATAGAATCATTCAGGCAGCATCCCGGGAAAAACAAAATGGTTATACTGGGCGATATGCGCGAACTGGGGGTATATGAGAAAGAAGAACATGAAAAAATTTTACGTGAGCTGTCAGGAACAGATGATCTTAATGTTATTCTTGTTGGTAAGGTTTTTAATTCCCTGGCATCCGCTTATGATATGCTTTCATTCGGGACACGCGATCAGCTTATACAATACCTGATTGATTCACCTGTTAAGGATAGTCTTATACTTATAAAGGCTTCAAGGGCCATGGGACTGGAAAAGATATACGGACTGATGTAGAATAATAATTCAATATAACAAATATGCAGGATAAACTTATTGCTGTCCTGTATAATGACGACATGTATTCCAGTTTCAAGGATATAAGCGGCCTGCCTGAGATAGTCGTTAACAGGCTTAAACATTACTTCCTTACATGCAAAGATATGCCTGGTAATGAGGCCGATGTCGAAATAATACATACCTGCGGTGCGGAGGAAGCGGCTGAAGTGATAAAGCGTTCAATGGATGATTACCGTAAGAAATTTGAACCACTCAATGATGCTGTATCATCTGTTTAATCCTTGAATTTCAGGGTAATTTCAAGTACCTCTGACCGGCTTCCAAGTCTTACCCTCGGACCCCAGCTGCCAAACCCCGATGAAACTATGTAGTGGCAGCCTTCTATTATCCTGTGTCCGTAGGTAATTTTATATACTCTTGAAATAAGGTGGTTTAGTGGCCACATCTGCCCCTTATGGGTATGACCTGAAAGCATCAGGTCAAAACCTGACAGCTTGTTGTCTTTAATCATTGGTGGCTGATGATCCATAACGATTACCGGCTGAGTCATGTCCAATCCGTCAAGAAGAACCGGTAGTTCCTTCCTGCGTTCACCGGAATACCGGAAAGAATCCCTGTCCTTCCTGCCAACCAGCTGTATGCCTTCCCTCAGGAGGACAGTCTCATCAATAAGCAGCCTTATACCCTTCTTTTCGATATAAGGTATTGTCTTTGAGTAATTACCTATGTATTCATGATTCCCGCTTATGGCATATACATACCTTGCCGAAACAGGTAGCCTGATTGCTTCCGGCAGATCATCTCTCAGGACAGGATTAATCTCGCCGTCAACCGTATCACCCAGGAAAAGTACAATGTCAGGTGAAATTGCATCCAGCTTATGCGACAATTGTACAGGCCGGTGTTTAATAATCCCCTGAAAGCAACTGCTCCTTTGAAATAAAGAAGGGTGTTGGCAACGGCATAAATTATAAATACGACAGTTAAGAAAACAACAATATCCCTTGATCTCATTTCCTGGAATGGTATTTCATTGGCCTGGCAGTTGTGTATACGTCCTTTTCCTTTTTATAAAGAAGTTAAAAACCAGAGATTTGTTCAAAATCAAGTCCTGCGGGTATGAAATTTTATCTTTAATGCCCTTTTCCCTCTTAAGCTTCAGTTCTCTCTTATGCCCGTAAAATTGGATATGTGCTTTAATTACATTGATGAAGGCTTTAAAATTTAAACTAAACAGAAAACGCAGTGCAGCTATACCATCAAGGCACTTCCTTCTGAAAAGAATGCTTTTCAACCTGTCTGCAGGCAGGTTTTTATATAGCATGAAAAGGTTATTCCGGAAATTGTAGAAGATTTTTGAGGGTGAGTCGTAGGGAAGTGACCCTCCTCCGACATGATAAACTGTGGATGAGGGCACATACATAATTTTTTTGCCCTGGGCATTCAGTCTCCAGCACAGGTCAATTTCTTCCATATGGGCAAAAAAGTCAGGATCAAAACCTCCACCTCCCCTCCAGTCGGATGACCGTATGAACATGCATGCACCACTGGCCCAGAATACTTGCTTTATGTCGTCATACTGGCCCTTATCTTCTTCTGTTATATTCATTATCCTTCCCCTGCAGAACGGGTAACCGTATTTGTCGATAAACCCTCCTGCAGCACCTGCATATTCAAACCTGCTGCGATCATTATAACTTAATATTTTGGGCTGGCAGGCAGCAACTTCGGGATGGCTGTCCATATATTCAATCACAGGGTTAATCCAGCCCGGGCTAACCTCAACATCAGAATTCAGCAGGATATAATATTCCGATTCCAAACTGCGGAGGGCCTCATTGTAACCCCCTGCAAAGCCGTAATTACGTTCCAGTTCTATCAGAGTGGCTTCCGGGTGATTC
Organism: Bacteroidota bacterium; assembly: GCA_011050615.1. Classification (GTDB taxonomy): domain Bacteria; phylum Bacteroidota; class Bacteroidia; order Bacteroidales; family VadinHA17; genus UBA9300. The sequence continues at coordinate 16,250 of DRFJ01000020.1, read as the reverse complement.
TTTATTATGTATTCACAGGAGCCATCTGTGCTGCCATTATCTGCCACAATCACAGCATAACTTTTTGATAAAGAATGCCTTATTACCTTGTCAAGGAAGTGTTCAAGAAATTTCCTGCCGTTCCAGTTAAGGATAACTACCGATACTTTATTCATGCTCCCTCCGGTTTTTTACGCTTCCATCTCCTGTGTGACCACATCCATAATTCCGGTCTGCGTCTTATCTGCTCTTCCAGCATGCCTACATGCTTTTCTGTCAATTCATAGGGCTTAAGTCCTGAAGGCTCATCGGTTATGATTTCAGGTCTTATTTCATAATAGCCCCTCCTGATTTTGTCTATATGAAAAAAGACCACCGTCATATTGAATTTATGTGACAGTTTTTCAATGCCGAGATATACAGGCGTGTCCTGGTTGAGAAATTTTGTCCAGTACCTGATTTCTTTTTTCGGAGGTGTCTGGTCAGAAACCAGGCCGACTAAAGTGTTTATACCTTCTCCCTCATACTGGTATAGTATTCTTACTATCCTGGACATGGGAGCCAGTTCAATGCCGTATTGAGATCTGAATTTATGAAAATACCTGTCAAAATATTTATTTGTCAGGGGCTTGTAAACCATGATAGTCCGGTATTTAATACTCAGCGGAAGGCTGATGATCCATTCCCAGTTGGCATAATGACCAAAAACCACTATGGTACTTCTGCCTTCAGCTTTTATTTTATCCAGCACTTCCGGGTTTAATAATTTGCACCTTTCTTTTATTTCAGAGACTTTCAGATGCTGGAGTTTCAGAACTTCAATAAAAAGATCCGACAGGTGCCTGTAGAATTTTTTAGAGATAGCTCTAAGCTCCTCTTCGGTTTTCTCCGGGAAAGCATTGCGCAGGTTTTTCATTACCACTGTTTTCCTGTACTTAATAAGGTGACAGAGCGTGAAATAGAATAAGGGCGAAAATCCATACAGGATTTTAAGGGGCAATAATGTTATAACCCGGTTGAAAGCAGAGAAGATGTAAAAAAGTATGCCTTTCATCCCTTATGCCTGTTTCATGTATTTTTCAACCTCACGCCTGAAAGCTTTAAAAATTTTACCGTTTGCTGCCACTATTTCAGAACCGTCAATATTCTTCCTGTGCCCGGAAAAATCACTTACCATTCCTCCCGCTTCATTGATAATAATAATTCCTGCAGCTACATCCCACCTGTTAAGCCCGTATTCAAAAAAGCCGTCATATCTCCCGCAGGCAAGCCAGGCAAGGTCAATGGCAGCCGATCCCATTCTTCTGACTCCATGGGTCTTGCGAATGAAAAACTCCAGGCAGGACAAATATGAATCAAGCCTTTCATAATCCTTATAAGGGAAGCCGGTAGCTATAAGGCTGTCATCCAGGGTTTTTGCCCCGGATACCTGTATCCTTTTACCATTCAGCCATGCCCCGCCTTCCCGGTAAGCATGAAATAGTTCACCCGAAGGTACATCAAGTATTACACCCAGCAGTATTTCATCGTCATGTTCCAGTGCTATGCTTATCGAAAAAACCGGGGCACCATGCATGAAGTTTGTTGTTCCGTCCAGGGGATCAATGATCCAGTTAAGTGTGCCTTGCCCTTTTTTGTTTGTTCCTTCTTCCGCAATGAAGCCGGCCTGCGGAAGTATAGCTGACAGTTCAGCGCTTAACTTTTTCTCGGCTTCTATATCCACGTATGATACAAAGTCATGTTTTCCTTTCAGCCTGGCATCCCCAATATCAAAGCTGCCTGATTCCTGGCTGATAAACTCACCTGTTCGTTTGGCGATCACACACACATCATTGCAAATACTTTTCAGATCCATCCCTTTATTTTTATACGGTAAAATTACCATTTTCATCAGTTTCTCTCAGGATGTGCGATGTTATTTTTCCTTTAAGAGTAATGCCAGAGGCTGTATACACCCTGATATAGTTACCCGTGAAGCCTGCAATATATCCCGGTTTTTCTTCTGACTCCCAGAGTATGTCAGCTCGCATCCCCCTGCATTTTTCATTGAATTCCTTTCTCTTTTTTTCTGAGAGTGACTGCAATTTTTTGCTTCTGTGGTGTTTTGTTTTGTTATCGATCTGTCCTTCCATGGAAGCAGCCGGAGTACCTTTTCTTGCTGAGTAACTGAATACATGGAGGTAGGATAAATCAAGTGAACTCAGGAAGCCGTAAGTGTCCATGAACTCTTCTTCTGTCTCCCCAGGAAATCCGGCTATTACATCAGCGCCAATTCCTGCCAGCGGTATCAGGTCCCTGATTCTTTCCACCCTTGATGCGAAAACATCCCGTGTGTATCTCCTTCTCATTTTAGCAAGTATCCTGTCAGAACCACTCTGCAGAGGGATATGAAAATGAGGCATTATTTTATCGTTTTTCGCTACAAGCTTTATTATCTTATCAGTCAGTAGGTTAGGCTCAACAGATGAAATCCTGTATCTTTCAATTCCTTTTATTTTTATGAGAGTTTCCAGGAGATCATAAAAGGTTTCGCCTGTTGATTTTCCGAAATCACCTATGTTAATCCCTGTAAGTACTATTTCTTTGATTCCTTTTCCGGCTATCTTTTCAGCATCCTTTACACACTCACTGACAGGCTTGTTACGGCTTTTCCCCCTTGCCATGGGTATAGTACAATATGAACATGAATAATCACAGCCGTCCTGTATTTTAAGGAAGGCCCGGGTGCGGTCGTCCAGCGAATAGGCAGAATAAAAGGGCGTAAGTTCATTTCTTTCACAATTATGAATCTCCGGCACTTTTCTTTTGTTTAAGTTGCTAAGGAAGCCCGGGATATCATATTTTTCATTTGTACCGAGGATAAGGTCTACTCCCGGTATCTTTGCAATTTCTGCATGCCTTATCTGGGCATAGCAACCTGCAACAACAATAAAGGAATCAGGCGACTTACGGATGGTTTGCCTTATTACCTGCCTGCATTTTTTATCGGCAGCCTCTGTTACGGTACAACCGTGAATGACATACACATCGGCTTTTTCATCGAAAGATACCTTCCGGAAGCCTGCTTCTTCCATTATCCGGCCTATTGCTGAAGTCTCTGAAAAGTTAAGCTTGCATCCCAGTGTATGGAATGCCACTTTTAATTGCCTGTCACTCATTTCTGCTGCTAATAAGACTGCAAAAATAAGTATTTTTGGTAAGATGGCTTTTTGTTGGCTTATTTAAGCTCCCTGGGAATAATAAGCTTGTGATCCAGCGGTTCGGATGAATTTATATCCTGCCATTTTTCCAGATCAAAATTCACCACTGCCGTTCCTGTAGTAGGAAGGAAGCCTACGGCTCCCCGGGTAAGGTGACTGGCTATGTCTGATATACCCGGGTTATGTGCAAACAGGGCTACAGTTCTTACTTCATCATCCAAAGAAGCAATTGCATCCAGCATTTTTGATCCGGAGCCGGGGTAAAATACGTCCAACACCCTTATTATGTACGTACCTGTCTTCATTGCACGGGCAAAGATAAGAGCACTGTGACTTGCACGGGCTGCGGGACTTGTAAGGATCAAGTCAGGCTTTATGCCTGATTTGAGTATTTTTCTGGCTACTTTATAACCATCATTTACACCCCTTTTTATAAGAACCCTGTCGATATCCTTTTCGAATATGTTATGGGCACAGGCTTTCCCATGTCTGACAAGAATAATAGTACGCTTCATTTTTGTCTTATTAATTTTTGTGCGGGAAAGTAATAAAAATTATTTATCAGCTGCAAGATGTTTTTATAAAGATCAAAGAATACGGCTGGCAAGTTCAGAAAGGTAACTTCTTTCTCCCTTCACCAGGTTGACATGGGCGAATATTTCCTGGCCTTTCATTTTGTCTGTCAGGTAGGAGAGTCCATTTGACCCAATATCAAGATAGGGTGAATCAATTTGCTCTATATCACCTGTGAAAATCATTTTTGTGTCTTCCCCAGCCCTGGTAATAATAGTCTTTACTTCATGAGGTGTGAGATTCTGCGCCTCATCCACTATAAAGAATATGTTCGACAGGCTTCTTCCCCTGATATAGGCCAGGGGAGTGATTACCAGCTTTTCTTCCTTTATCATGTCATTTATGCGTATAAACTCCGGGCTCTGGTGGCTGAATTTATGCTTGATTACTGTCAGATTATCAAAAAGTGGTTGCATGTATGGATCTGTCTTTTCCTTAACATCGCCGGGCAGGAAGCCCATATCCCTGTTGGCAAGAGGGACAATGGGGCGGGCAAGGAAGATCTGCTTATATCTTTTGTGCTGCTGCAGGGCTGAAGCTAGGGCAAGAAGTGTTTTTCCCGTTCCGGCCTTGCCTGTCAGGGCAACCAGCTGTATCTCCGGATTTGTGAGCGCTTCAATAGCAAAGGTCTGTTCAGCATTGCGTGGATCAATGCCATAAGTAGTCTGCTTAATAATCCTGTTTACATCCCTGGTGGCAGGGTTATAATGTGCAAGTGCACTCGATCCGTTATTCTTCAATATATAAAACTGATGTCCTTCGGGATGAATATCCAGACCCATTGCATTAACGGGTATACCGTCGGGCTCCTCGTATAGCTTGTCTATCATTCTGCTGTCAATATCCCCTATGGTCTCAACACCTTTGTAAAGGTCATCAATATTGGCTACTTTGTCATTTTCATAATCCTGGGCTCTTATACCAAGGGATTTAGCCTTCATCCTCAGATTAATGTCCTTGGTAATCAGTATAACACTTTCAGTCTTATGCCGGCTGCATACGTAGTCGGCAATAGCCAGTATCCGATGATCACTGGTTTTCTCCGGGAAAGATGCAGTAACCCTTTCAGAAAACTCCTTACCGGTCTCTATGTATAAAGTCCCCAGCTTTTCACCCAGGGGAATGCCATTGTCCAGGAGGCTGTTACCAGATAACCTGTCCAGCTCTCTTGTGAATTCCCTTGCGTGGAAATTAATAAGATCATTACCCTTCTTAAACCTGTCGAGCTCCTCAAGTACAACAATAGGTATTATAATATCATTCTCCTCAAATTTATATATTGAACTGTAATCGTGTAATAATACATTGGTGTCTATAATAAAAATCTTCTTCTTTTTCATCGGCTTCTTTTTATATCCTTTCAAAGGATTCCACAAAATTAAAGCCTGCCTGACTCATAAGGAATACTAAATTTATTTATTTTGCACAATTAACTAACAATTTGATGAATTACAGCGATACTCTTGACTTTCTCTATTCATCACTGCCAATGTATCAGCGTATAGGGAAGGCTGCATATAAATCAGACCTGGATACCACTTTAAGCCTGGACAGGCACCTCGGTTACCCACACAGGTCATTTCATACAATACATATTGCCGGCACAAATGGCAAGGGTTCAGTTTCACATATGCTTGCGGCAATACTGCAGACCGCTGGTTACAGGACAGGCCTCTGTACATCGCCTCATTATATTGATTTCAGGGAGAGAATAAGGATCGACGGGGAAATGGTTGACGAACATTATGTTGTTGATTTTATTGAAGACAATAAGGATATTCTCCTCGAACTGAAAGCTTCGTTTTTTGAAATGACAGTGGCCATTGCTTTCAGTTATTTTAAGGATAAAGGAGTGGATATAGCTGTTATAGAGACCGGCATGGGAGGGAGACTGGATTCAACAAATATTATCACTCCTCTGACTTCGGTGATCACAAATATCGGATATGACCATACACAGTACCTGGGAGATACACTGGTAAAAATAGCCGGAGAAAAGGCCGGGATAATAAAAAAGGGAATACCGGTGGTAATAAGTCAGACAAACCCGGAAGTCAGGGAAGTATTTGCCGGGAAAGCCCGCGAAATGAATTCTGACATTTATTTCGCGGATGATAAATTCAATGCCCGGCATGCGGTTACTGCCGGCGAAACAGGTATGCAGGTATATAATTTGTACAGGGATGGAATTCTTTTAATGAAAGAACTGTTTACAGACCTTGCCGGGGATTTCCAGTCACTTAATATTCCTGCCGTATTTCAGACTCTTGAATTACTGGGCGAAAAATTAAATGTATATCCGGAGGTGATCCGTTCAGGATTTAGGAATGTGAAAGGGCTTACAGGCTTTAAAGGGAGGTGGCAGGTAATGAGACAATCGCCCCTGGTTATTTGCGATTCGGGGCATAACGCTGATGGCATAAAAATGTCAGTAAGGCAATTACTGGGAATAAATAAAAAAAGGCTTCATATAGTGCTGGGAATGGTAAATGATAAAGATTCTGACAGTATACTCAGTCTCTTGCCTCACAGCGCGAATTACTATTTTACAAGGGCAGATATACCAAGGGCCCTTGACCCGGATATTTTAAGAAAGAAGGCACTTGGTTATTCCCTGGAAGGAGATTCTTATAACTCTGTTATTAAGGCATATAATGCAGCTCTTGGTAGTGCTGACAGGGAAGATCTTATTTTTGTAGGTGGTAGTAGTTTTGTGGTAGCTGATTTTCTGCGGGATTATGATAATTTATGAGGTGAAAAAATGAAATGTAGTATCTTAACCAAAAATGAAAACAAATGAAAACGCATTGTCTTCATATAAAAACTGCCGTACTGCTTACCCTGCTTGTTTTCAGCCATGATCTCTTTTCCCAGGAAGCGCACAGGCTTGTGATCCTTCATACCAATGACCTGCATTCAAGGCTTGAGGGATATGCACCTTCATCAGAGTATAGCCCCCTGAGCACAGGTGATGATGATACCAGGGGAGGATTCAGCAGGCTAGCGGCAATTTTCGAAAGGGAAAGGTCTGAAAATAATGGCAGTGTATTGGTGCTGGATGCAGGAGACTTTCTGATGGGGACCTTCTATCATTATATGGAGGAATATAGACCTTTTCAGCTACCGCTGATGAAGGAAATGGGTTACGACGTTGTCGCTATCGGTAACCATGAGTTTGATTTTGGCCCAGGCAGGCTGGAAGGCATAATAAATAATTCGCATGCTGCCGGTGAAATACCGCAACTTTTACTGGGTAATGCGGAATTTGATGAGAAAGACAATGCCGATAACAGCCTGGAAGAACTGTTTACCGGTGGCATTATAAGCAAATCGGTGATTATTGAAAAGAACGGCATTAAAATAGGTATTTTTTCCCTTATGGGGGAGGATGCCGACAATTCCGCACCCTATGCTGTGCCGGTAAGCTTTGATAAAATAAACAGGGCGGCAAAAAAGCTTGTCAAACAGCTTCAAAGCAGGGGATGTGATATCATAATATGCCTTTCCCATAGTGGTATTGAAAAGGATGAGAATGGTGTATGGACCGGTGAGGATGTGGAACTGGCAGAAAAAGTTGATGGTATAGATATACTTATAAGCGGACATACCCATACAAGACTGGATGAACCCCTGGTAATAAACAATACTCCCATTGTTCAGACCGGTAGTTACGGAGGGTTCGTGGGCCGTATCGAGCTTGAAGTTAAATCCGCAGTAGTAAGTCTTATTGACTATAGTCTTATACCGGTTGATGACTGTATAGAGGGAAGCAGTTATGTACATGAAAAGATAAAGGGCCAAAAAGAACTTATATCAGAAAAACTTTATGCAACAACGGGCTTCAGGATTGATAATAAAGTTGTTTCAGCAGACTTCATGCTCGAATGTAATGAGAAGGGTGGACTGGAAGAAAGCAACCTGGGGCCTCTTGTGGCAAATGCAATTCATGATTGCGTAAATTCAGGGACAAGGACAGGATCAGATATAAGCATGGTGGCGGCAGGAGTAATAAGAGACAGGGTGGTACCTGGCATCCAGACTACCCAGGATATCTTCAGGGTGGTGTCCCTGGGCAGAGGTGATGATGAGGTGCCGGGCTACCCGCTTGCGAGGGTATATGTTAATGCCAAGGAACTGAAAAGAATAATTGAAATATTGCTGGTGGCTTATAAGTCAACACCTTCCAATTATTGCTATTATTCAGGCCTGGAGGTAAAATATGACCCCGGCAGGGGCTTGCTCAGGAAGATAAAATCAATTAGCCTGAAAAATAAGGAAGGAGACCTTGTACCTGTGGATATTTCCCGCGATAATACACGCCTGTATTCAATAACTGCCAATGCCTATATGCTTGAATTTATAGGTATAATACAGCAGATGACCTTTGGACTTATAAAGGTACAACCAAAAGATGCCCTTGGAAATGAAATTACCGATATGAAGGAATCAATTATTGATTTCGACGTGGATAAGCCCGGCATACAGGAGGGGAAGGAGTGGATAGCCCTTGTCAGATATCTGTCGTCAATGGACGATGCCGATGGAGACGGTATCCCTGACTTGCCTGCTTTCTATAGGAATCCCGGCCTATGTCTTATCCCTGAGTTTTAGTTCAGGAAATATAACTTCTGACCTGTTCGTAATTCACCATGGCCACAATACCCGTCCCAAATCCCGCAGCCTTTTCCAGCTCTTCAAGCAATACTTCCTGGTCCCACATGGCTGACCATCCCGAGAGAGAATGGGTGAACCCCCCCTTATAATTAACAGGGTGCATTATGACATCATAAAATTTGTCAGTGTTGTTCTTTTTCAGCAGCCCCAGGCTGTAATCGTGTGATGAGAAACCATGTGCCCTTATTATCCCGTCTTTTTATTGCTTCTCATAAAACTCATTGACGGCTTCGTGGTAAGTAAGATATTCATGTTCGGCACTGTGAAAGAGCATAATATCAATATAACCGGTAGCCAGTGCTTCAAGGCTTTCTGCAATTCGTTTCCCGAGAATTTCCTTTATCTCAGTATGACCTCTCCTGCCTTTCCCTTCATATATTAGCTCATCAGGTTCAAGATGCATCTTTGACTGTATCACAACTTCCTGCCTTTTGCCTTTTACAGCCCTTCCAACAAGTCTTTCATTATTTCCCCTTGCATAGGAGCGACCGGTATCAAGGAAATTTATCCCCTTGTCCAGGGCAAAACGTATAAGCCCTTCATCATTTGTCCTTGAAGCACCAAAACAGAGAGGCGTTACATGGATCCCCGTGTTTCCCAGTTCGGTGGTTAGAACTTTCTCCTCCTTGCCATTGTATTACCTGCCCGACAATAAGCCCAGGCTGACAATTCCCGCTCCTGTTTTTGTGATAAAATCTTTCCTTGTGATTTTTTTCATCTGATGCCTCATTTTTTTGAACTGATAAATATACTAAATCTATCTTGGGGGCTGAGAAGGTTCAAAAGATTTTGAGGAGAAAGCAGATACTGTTATGAAGTCAATTTTTATGTTTAATTTTATTTTATCTTGTGATAAGACAAAATTTAAAAATGCGCTTATGAAAAAGCTAGGTGTTTTAATAATCTTTACAGGCGCTTTGTTCGTTCTATCCTGCGAAAAGGAGTCAGATGAGGTGTCTGATCGTTTTAACTTCCTGACCGGTACAGTATGGCTATCCGACAGTTTACTGGTGAACGGGGTCGACGGAAGCTACCCCGGCGGGCCGCTTGAAAATTTCAAGGGTGAAGCAATATTCAATGAAGATGGCACCGGTACCTTCGGAATTTATACCGGGACCTGGAAATTTGAACAGAACGAGACTGTTCTTAAAATTACATCGCCGAGTCTTCTTATAGTCCTTACAACACAGATTGTAGAACTTACAGCCACTTCCCTGAAAATTACAACTACATACCCTAACTCGGCGAATCCTGATGAACCATTGAATATACGTATGACATTCAAACCAAAATAAACTCCTTTGAAACTAGCGGTAACAAATCCTGTGGCATTTCTGAAGAAGCTTAAAGGCAGGTTGATCCGTTCCCTTTTTTTAATTACCCTGCTTTTCCCCTTTGTTGCGGCAAGGGCCGGCGAAGATAAGGGATTTATAAAAGGCCGGGTTTTTGACAGTCATACTCTTGAGCCTCTGTCTTATGCCACGATTATATATGGCAGGGACAGGGGGACAGCCACAGACAAAGATGGATTTTATTTTATAACAGCTTCTCCCGGAAATATCAACCTTACATTTAAATATGTGGGTTATGTTAGCCTGACACGCTCGGTGAATGTCGTTGACGGTGATACTGTTTTTCTGGATGTGGGTCTGGAATATGATATTGCTGATATTGATCAGGTTGTTATAAGTGCCGGCAAGGTAGAACAAAGGGTTGCAGAGCTTACTGTTTCCATGCACGTTATAAAGCCTGAACTGCTCTCTTATTCACATATAGCAGATGCATCTGAACTAATAAATATGACACCGGGTATTGAGGTTCTGGACGGACAGGCATCAATCCGCGGGGGAAGTGGTTTCAGCTATGGGGCCGGGAGCAGGGTTCTGACACTGATTGACGGCCTGCCTGTTCTGTCGGCCGATGCAGGAAATATAAAGTGGCAGTTCCTGCCCCTGGAGAATATTTCCCAGATAGAGATAATAAAGGGCGCTTCTTCTGTACTGTACGGCTCGTCAGCACTTAACGGGATAGTGAATTTCCGCACTGCCGAAGCAGGTAATGAACCGCTTACAAAATTCTATATCGAGGCTGGTATCTTTGACAGGCCACGGCAGAAAGACTGGAAATGGTGGGTCAGCCCAAGGACTTTTGCTAGCACATCCTTATCACATACCCAAAGGATAGGAAATACCGGACTGGGTCTGGGTATCTACCTGCTGAATGACAGGGGCTACAGAAGACTGAACCATGAAAGGCTCGGCAGGCTGAACCTGAAGGTAAAGCATGATAATAACAGGGTCGAAGGTCTTGCTTATGGACTTAATTTTACTGGCGGCAAGACCGGGAAGATAGATTTTATTCTCTGGGAAGATGCCTGGCAGGGTGCCCTTAAACAGCAGGAAGAAACTGCAAATGAACTTGTGGGTAGCCTCCTTACCCTTGACCCCTGGATAAGATTTGAAGAGGGTGACAAATACAGTCACGAGCTCAGAACAAGATTTCAGTTATCCGATAACAAATTTCCGGAAGCCGGATTTAATAACAGCAGGGCGGCCTCCTTCCTGGCCGAGTATCAGTCTGTTTACAGTGTATTTAACTGGTTAAAACTTAATCTGGGACTATTTGAAAACTACAGCAGTATTATTTCAGAATTTTATGGTGATCATAAGGCCCTGAACCTTGCAGCCTACAGTCAACTGGATATTACTCCTGTTGAAAGGCTGAAGATTGTTGGAGGCGTGAGAATAGAGAATAATTCCCTTGACGGCAAGAGGGACGACATCATTCCCCTTTTCAGGGCGGGAATTAATTACCGGGTAGCTGATTACACATTTCTGAGGGCGTCATTCGGACAGGGATACAGGTATCCTTCGATTGCAGAAAAGCATGCGGCAACCACACTGGGCTCTGTAACCATAGTCCCCAACCCTGATATACTGCCCGAATCGGGCTGGAGCTCGGAAATTGGTATCAGGCATGGACTGCTTAAGGGAAGCCTTAACGGACAGATTGATATGGCTGTGTTTTATTCACGGAACATTAATATGATAGAATATCTCTTTGGCATATATCAGGTTCCGGGGGGTCTTGGATTCAGGGCAGATAATGTTGAACAGTCAAGGGTCTATGGCTGCGAGGTCGAATTTTCTGTGACAGGCAGTGCCGGCGGCTTTCAAAACTCCTTTACCGGGGGTTATACTTTTATTTACCCGGTGGAATATGATCCGGTAACTGGCAGGAACACAGATAATTACCTTAAATACAGGCGAAAACACTCTTTAAAGCTGAGCCTTAACAGCACTTATCGTAAATACGATTTTGGCTTTATATTTCATGCTGCATCCCGGATGCTTAATATAGACAACATTTTTCTCGATGAGGAGGTGAACATCCTGCCCGGTTTTGCTGATTACTGGCGAGAGTCCAACACGGGATATTTGGTCATGGATCCCCACCTGGGATATACAATAAACCAGAGATTCAGACTTTCACTGACAGTGAAGAATGTATTCAATACCGAATACATGGGCCGACCCGGAGATATAATGCCTCACAGGAACCTTAGTCTCCGCTTTTCCGGTAACCTTACAAAGTAATAAACAGCCACTTAAAAGGGAGTCTTCCCTGCCCTCCGGGGCCGTAATCCCTGCGAAAGCAGGGATCTCAGCGTAGGAGGGAGCCTTGGCCTGCATTAATACCCCATTACCCTTATCCCCGAAGGATGTTCCCTGTCATGATAAATCCTTATGGTAGCTTTCCGGAAATCTTCTTCATCACATTCGTAGATATTCACGAACTTTTGCGGGTTCCTGTCAACCAGTGGGAACCAGGTGCTCTGGACCTGGATCATCAGCTTGTGGCCCTTCTTGAATTTATGGGCTATATCCGGTATGCTGAAACTGACCTTTGTTATTTCACCCGGAACGAAGGGTTCGGGTTTTTCAAAGCTGTTCCTGTACTTGCCCCTCATCACTTCACCTCTGACCAGCATCTGGTAACCACCGAGCGGGACATCAATATCAGCACCGGCGGGCGGAGTTACCTGGTCAGGGAAAACATCAATGATCTTTACAATAAAGTCACCATCAGTGCCGGTAGTTGACACATAAAGTTCAGCAGTTACCGGGCCGGTGAGTGTAATATCTTCAGTAAGTGTTTCTGTTTCATATACCAGTACGTCCGGGCGTCTTGATGCAAAACGCTGGTCATCGATCATATAGACGGGATCTCTTCTGAGATGGACATCTTCCATATAGGGTACCGGTTTATCCGGGTCGGAGACATATTCATCAAAACTGCCCGATACTTCCGGTGCGCTAAAGCTTATCCCTCCGTCAGGCTGCAGATAAATGGTTTTTTCCCTTGCATCCGCAGGGGGCCAGTCGTTATATTCCTTCCACTGGTTTTCTCCCGTCATATAAATATATGCTTCGGCGAAATCTTCTTCTCCCTCATCTTTCAGGTAATAATTAAAGAAGTTTACTTCCAGGTCATGGTACATATCATTGGTGGGCATGCCCCAGTAAATATTCCCCAGGTTTTCTGCTTCGCCAGTGGCCCACTGCCCGTGCGACCATGGGCCCATAACCAGGTAGTTAGGGTGTTTGGCCTTGTTTTGCTCTTCTATCGATTTGTAGGTGTTTAGGGCACCCCACAGGTCCTCTGCATCGAACCAGCCTCCTACGGTCATAACAGCCGGCTTAACCTTTTGGAGGTGAGGCAGGGGCACCGTGGCTTTCCACCAGTCATCGTAATCAGAATGCTGAAATAATTCATGCCAGTATCTTATGGAATCAGGGAATATTTTCCTGGTATTTTTTATCGGTCCTATATCGAGGAAAAAGTCATAACTGTCTTCACATCCCCATCTGAAATTGAGAGGGTAATTCCTGCGTGATTCACCCGGGTGGGGATCACCGAAGCTGGTATAAAAGGTGAAGCCGTCGATAAGAAAGAAAGCCCCGTTATGGTGCCAGTCATCTCCCAGGAACCAGTTAGCAACGGGTGCCTGAGGTGATACGGCTTTTATGGCAGGATGATCTGCCAGTATGGCCATGGTAGCATAAAAGCCGGGGTAGGAGATGCCCGTCACTCCGACACGCCCGTTATTATTCTTTACATTCTTTATCAACCAGTCAACCGTATCATACGTATCGGACGCTTCATCATACTGCTTGCCCTTTTTGCCAGGTATGTAAGGCCTGACATTCACAAATTCGCCCTCGCTCATATACCTTCCTCGCACGTCCTGGAATACGAGGATATACCCTTCCTCAATAAACCTGTAGTAGATCGATACGAAGAAATTAAAAGCATCTTTACCTATGCCCTCGGCATTGTAAGGTGTCCTGAAAAGCAGTATGGGTGATTTTTCGGTTGTTTCTTTCGGGGAATAGATTGAAGTAAACAGCCTGGTGCCATCCCTCATCCCGATATAAACCTCTTCTTTATGATATATCTCCTTCAATGCGGCAGTGCTCTCTGCAGGGGGATCAACAGGTTCACGGCTGAACTTTGTCTTAACATTTATGTCACCCTGTTTGAAATATCCTATTATCTGTGAATAATCCGGGCCGGTGATACCTTCGAATGAAAAGCCCGCGGGTCTAAATTCGAATTTAAATTCCTGGTTCTCCAGGCTTACCGAACTTAAGGGAATGCCCATGGCACCCTGTTCCGGCACATCAAATGTGCCTGCCAGTCCCGATTCGTTCTCCTGTATATGCAGGTTCATCTGCATATAAATACCCTGTACCTGCATCATCGTGTACCAGTCGCCGCCGATAGACTGCGCAGGTAGCTTTAAGGAAGTAGAATAAAGGATAATTATGGACAAAATTATCCCGGTAAAGATCTTTCTTTTCATGTCATTCTGGTTTTTATTAAAATATAAAAGTAGTGTTTTATCAGTTTTTTGGATGATTATTCTGGTTAAATACCACAAATAAAAGATTACATCTTTAAAGACAGAGAAAAAACCCGATCGTTGCTTTCTTCCTTTCTTTATACATTATTCCAATAAATAAAAAACCTGCCTTACAACATATCAATCCGGATAAATTTATTATCTTTGATATCACTAATTTAAACTCTGATTAATTATGAAAACCTTAGCAAAACTGTTTATTTCATTATTAATGATTGCCATGGTTTCCTGCGGGCAGTCACAAACTAAAGAAGATACAAGTGCAGAAGACGTACAGGAAGCTGCAGAACAACTGGTTGATGAAGCCAAAGATTTTGTTTCTGGTGAATTTGCCGATTTTGAAAATCAGATTGATTCAAAATTCAAGGACCTTAAAGCTAAGTCAGAGGAGCTGACCGGTGATGCCAAAGCCAAATACGAAGCTGCCCTTGAAAAACTGAATGAACAACGTCAAGCTCTCAACAGCAAGATGGAAGAATTTAAGAATGCCGCAGATGAAAAGAAGGAAGAACTGGGCAATGAAATTAAGGATTTACAGGATGCCCTGAAAAAAAGCATCGAAACATTCGAAGAGGAATACAAATAGTTACAGCATTTATTTATTGCCAATCAGGCATATAGATTATTTTAAAACTTAGTTGTACTTCTGGTCTGCACCCCGACCGTTTTATGGCAGGGTGACAGGTCAGGTTATTAGTATATAATTAAATAAAGTTGACATGAAAAATATGAAACTGAGAATCCTGACTTTTACTTTTGTATCAATAACCCTTTTCTTCATCTCTTCATGCAAAACTCAGCAACATGAACCTTCCGGCAACGAAGATGCCTTCAGCTTTGCCTTCCTAACCGATACTCATCTGCAGCCCGAGAAAAATGCCGGCGACGGGTTTCGACAGGCTATAGATACCGTTAACAGTATAAACCCGGACTTTGTGATAACCGGTGGCGACCAGATAATGGATGCCCTTGGTCAGACCGAGTCCAGGGCTGACTCGCTGTACGACATGTATATAGAAATGTCTGAATTGTTTAATATGCCTGTCTATAATACCATGGGTAACCATGAAGTCTTTGGTATCTATGAACAGAGCGGGGTAGACAGCACACACCCTCTTTACGGGGAAAAAATGTACGAAGAGAGGATAGGCGAGAGGTATTATGCCTTTAACCATAAAGGATGGCGTTTCTATATACTCGATTCAGTGGATGAAAGGGAAGACGGTGCCGGATACTATGGCCACATCGACAGCCTGCAGATAGCCTGGCTTAAGGAAGACCTGGCAAATGTGAATCCTTCACAACCCATAGCCATCAGTGTTCATATACCTTTCATTACCATACAAACCCAGCTGTTAAGCGGGTCAACCGCTGCCAATTCTGAAGGCCTGGTAATCACCAATTCTAAGGATGTGCTTTCTTTATTCGATAATCATAACCTGAAGCTGGTCTTGCAGGGACACCTGCATTTCCTGGAGGACCTCTATGCCGGAGGTGTCCATTACATAACCGGCGGTGCCGTGTCTTCCAGCTGGTGGAACGGTCCCCGCGGCGACCTGCAGGAAGGCTTCCTTGTGGTGCATGTTGACGGTGAGGAATTCGACTGGGAATACGTTGATTACGGCTGGGAGGTTGCTGTTAATTAATACTTAAGATTGACGCTTTTAGAAATATTAAATCAAAAAATCGTTAATCTTCATTATTCACCCTTAACCCAGCATCCGGATTTAGGGGGTAGGTTCAGTTTAATACATATTGGTGTAAAGTTATTTATGAGTTATTATGAGGTCTCCTGATTAAAATTATTAGTTTGTTGTCCCTATGTTGTACAGCCATACAATAAAAAAGGAGTCAGATGTTCCTAACTCCTTGATATTCAGTTGTGGGTAGTACTGGAT
>DRFJ01000041.1 GCA_011050615.1 Bacteroidota bacterium | reverse complement strand
ATTACAAAGAAGAATCAATAGAAATTAATGAACCTGATGAAAATACATTTAAAAATTAGTTCTATTTTTATAGTGGCTCAATTTTATTGAGAAAAACTGGCTCACTTTTATTGATATGTAACACTAGTGAATTGTAATATACAATTCTTAACAGGCAATAGGTGTTCGGATTGCTTCCTTTAAATTGCATAACAGGACCCATACTCATAGGTATGCAACTGAAAACGCAACCCTCATTTAAGGATTAGTGCTCGCCTGCTGCAGCCAATTTTATTCACCAATGGTGAGTTTGACATTAATATTACTAAGTCTTTTGTATCTCATTTGTATCTCATAAAATAAAAAGCTCCTCTATAACTGATGTTTAGAGGAGCTTATGTGTACCCGGAGCGGGACTTGAACCCGCACAGCCTTAACGGCCATTGGATTTTAAGTCCAACGTGTCTACCAATTCCACCATCCGGGCGGGTGCCTGTGGCGGGGCAAAATTACTAAAAAAACCTGAAACATGGAACGTGAAACGAAATTGCCTCACTCCGTTCGGCGGATCCCGGCCTGCCGGCGGTTTGCTTTCATCAGTCAGAAGCCGCAAGGCGGCTGTTTTTATTTTCCGAAAGCTCCTACCGGGAGCGAGCTCCCGTCGGAGCTTTCAAAAACAAGGAGGCAGCGATTCCATCGCTGCCTCCTTGATGACGAGCGGGAAACGGAACTCGAATCCGCGACCCCGACCTTGGCAAGGTCGTGCTCTACCAACTGAGCTATTCCCGCAATTGTGAATGCAAAAATAATACTTTTTTAAATTATGCAAAAATATAAGTAAAAATGAAAATGCCTATTTACTACCTGTACAATAAATAAACTGCCTTTTCCCTTGTATCTTTATTGTATAATACTTCTTAAATAGTATTTTAGAGCTCATAAAACTGCTTATAAATGACTAAGCCCCGAAAGAACGGTTTTGGTACCGCTCCTGTATTCTTCACCGCAATATCTACGATACTCGGAGCTATATTATTCCTCCGCTTCGGCTTTGCCGTTGGGACACTGGGCTTCTGGGGGGTGATACTTCTGATACTCCTGGGGCATATGGTTACCATACCCACAGCCCTGGCAATATCAGAGATAGCCACTAACAAGCGCGTTGAAGGCGGGGGTGAGTATTTTATAATAAGCCGGTCATTTGGTCTGAACATAGGCGCAACTATAGGTATTGCACTTTATCTTTCCCAGGCTATTAGCGTAGCTTTTTATGTGATCGCATTTACAGAAGCCTTTGAATTTTTCTTCAATTATATTAAGGAACAATTTGACATCGTATTACCCAGGCAGGTGATATCAATCCCCGCAATGACTGCCCTGGCCTTTCTCATACTTAAGAAAGGAGCCAGCCTTGGTGTTAAAGCCCTGTATGTAGTGGTGGGGCTACTGGTTCTTTCACTGGTGATGTTCTTCCTGGGAACTACCGAGCACGCTGAACAGGCTTCTTATACACTTGAATCAGCGGCATTCAGGAATAAGGACAGCTTTTTTATGGTCTTTGCCATCATTTTCCCGGCATTTACGGGAATGACTGCAGGAGTAGGGCTTTCAGGCGACCTCAGAAATCCGTCAAAATCAATTCCAAGGGGAACAACAATAGCCACCTTTTCAGGTATGATAATATACTTCTTTGTTGTTTTCAAGCTTGCTTCATCAGCCAGCGTTGAAGACCTCCTTAATAAACAGCTGATAATGGGAGACATAGCTATCGGAGGCTCCTTTATAATACCCCTGGGACTGGCGGCATCAACCATCTCATCAGCCCTGGGATCAGTAATGGTGGCCCCAAGGACACTGCAGGCCCTGGCAACAGATCGCTCGTTCCCTTCATCCAGGCTGAACTGGTGGCTCTCAAGGGGAAGAAAAGGAGACAAAGAGCCTGTTAATGCTTCTCTTGTGACTGTTATTATAGCCATGTTATTCGTAGCCCTTGGTAATGTAAATGCTGTGGCAGGTATCATTTCAATGTTTTTTATGGTTACCTACGGATCACTTTGTCTTATATCTTTCCTGAACCATTTTGGGGCAAGCCCATCCTACCGGCCTTCATTCAAATCAAAGTGGTTTTTATCATTGATGGGGTTTATAATCGCGCTCTGGGTGATGTTTAAAATAAATCCTACCTATGCCCTTATTTCCATTATTGCAATGGTTTTACTTTACGCTTATATAAATTATTACCATCATGACAGGCAGGGTTTGCAATCGATTTTCGCAAATGCACTTTTCCAGCTAAGCAGGAACCTGCAGGTCTACCTTCAGAAAACTTGGGCGATAAAAACTCATCAGGAATGGAGGCCAAGCGCTATATGCATATCAAAGAATTCCTTCGAGAGAGATACCGCCTTCAGGTTATTGAACTGGATATCTTACAGGTACGGTTTTGGCACCTACCTGCACAGGATAGAGGGTTATTATTCAAAGAAAAGCCATGCAGAAGCACAGGAAACCCTGAAAACCCTTGTAGAAAGCTTTGAGAATATAGAAAATCATGTATATATCGATACCCTTATTTCGCCTTCATACACTTCAGCCATAGCCCAGGCAATACAGCTTCCGGGCATCTCAGGCATGGAAAACAATATGGTAATATTTGAATACAGCAAAGGAAAACCAGATGAATTGACTGAGATAATGGAAAATTATGCCCTGGTCAATGCAGGAGATTTTGATGTATGCATTTTAGCCAGCTCAGAAAAGGAAATTGTTTTTAAAGAAGGCATACATGTGTGGATAAAATCAATAGACGAAAATAATGCCAATCTTATGATAATGATGAGTTTCATAATCTCGGGGCACCCCGAGTGGAAGAATTCAAAGATAAAGATTTTTGAAATATGTAAACCTGAACAGTATGACAAGATCCTGGAAAATAACAAGAAGCTGATAAAGGAGGGAAGACTGCCCATAACAGAAAAGAATATCGAAATAATCATCGAGGCATCCGATGTCAGTCCAAAGGTACTTATTAATGAAAATTCAAAGAATGCAGCTCTGACTCTTATTGGTTTCAGGGGTGAAACCCTTAAGCGAGACATGGATGTATTTTCTGGCTACGATGAAATAGGTAACATATTATTTATAAATTCGCATAACCAGAAGATTATTGAATAAGCTTGAAAATAATTTTCAATATCTCAGATGCCCAGGATCCCAAATATTAATGCTTCCCCGGAAACTATACCGGAAAAAGGTGACATACTGGTAATGTACGGTAAAATCAAAGATACCGGACAATTCTTAAAGGAGGGTTAAACATGCACTCATTTACACTTCCACTTACTGATCCTGTCATTATCTTCATGGTGGTTTTACTCCTTGTGCTGCTTATTCCCATTGTACCGCGTAAAACCAAGACACCTTCCATTATCGGCCTGATTGTTGCAGGCATTATACTGGGACCCTACGCTTTGGATATTATTGCCAACAATGATACCATTGAATTATTCAGTAATGTGGGTCTTTATATATTATGTTCCTGGCAGGGCCTGAGATCGAATTCAGCGAGTTTCGCAAGAACAGTTTCAGGGGTATTTTCTTTGGTTTAAGCAACTTTGCCCTCCCCTTTCTGCTGGGTTATTTTGCAGGCATATACCTCCTTTCGCTCAACATAATTCCTTCATTTCCAATTGTTATATTACTCGCGTCAAATCCCCTGATTGCTTATCCTTCTGTAAATAAACCGGGCATTACCAAAGCGCCGGCTGTTGTTACCGCTGTTAGCGGAACGGTAATTGCTGACACCCTTGTACTTATTGTGCTTGCCCTGGGTAGAAAATGGTTGGCTGCATGGCTTACCAGAATAATTTTCAGGCAGACAAGAACGGAGATGAACATTGTTTTCGGACTGACAACAGCACGTACGGCAGCAACCCTTGCCATTGTAAAGGATGATAATGTTCTTAACATCTACCCCCGGCAGTATGTATAACTTCCGGAGTTTTTTCCTATTCACCGCCGCCGCCACTTCAACAGTAGCTTAATATGCCTTACCCCAAAGGTGCCCCTGTGACCGAAGCTATGGCGCACGCAGCAGTTTCCGGATATTATAGAGCTTATTGAGTGCCTCCACTGGTGTGAGGTTATTGACATCGAGGCCGATGAGTTCATCTCTTATCTGTTTCAGCACGGGATCATCAAGCTGGTAGAAGCTCAGCTGTAGCCCTTCGCGTTTGGAGGCAAGTTCGCCCACGGGCTTTGCAAGCCCGCTTTCCCGGCTACCTTCCTCCATCTGCCTCAAAACCGATTCAGCCCTTCTGACAACGCTGAGGGGCATGCCTGCCATACGGGCAACATGGATGCCAAAGCTATGCTCACTTCCTCCCCTCTTCAGTTTCCTGAGGAAAATAACCTTATCATCCAGTTCCTTTATTGACACATTGTAATTTTTTACCCTGGTGAAGGAATTCTCCATCTCATTTAGCTCATGGTAATGGGTTGCAAAGAGAGTTTTTGCCCTGGCACGCTGTTCATGTATATATTCTACCATTGCCCACGCGATTGATATCCCGTCATATGTTGATGTGCCCCTTCCTATTTCATCAAGAAGTACCAGGCTGCGGTCTGACAGGTTATTTAATATACTTGCAGCTTCATTCATCTCAACCATGAAGGTGGATTCCCCCTGGCTTATATTATCGGATGCCCCCACCCTTGTAAATATCTTATCTACTGCCCCTATACTGGCCGAGGAAGCCGGCACAAAGCAACCTGCCTGTGCCAGGAGTACAATCAGTGCGGTTTGCCTGAGCAGGGCTGATTTACCCGACATGTTGGGGCCGGTAAGTATTATTATCTGCTGTTCTTCATTATCCAGGTAAACATCATTTGGTATGTATGACTCATCTATGGGAAGCTGTTTCTCAATAACGGGATGGCGTCCGTCTTTAATATCAATAACATATGAGTCATTGATTTCAGGTCTTACATAATCATTCTCTGCAGATACTTTTGCGAATGAAAGCAGGCAATCCAGCCGGGCAATCATAACAGCATTCACCTGTATGGTGTTTATATAGCCTTCCAGGAAGGCGATCAGTTCATCATAGAGTTTTTGTTCCAGTTCCAGTATCTTTTCTTCTGCTCCCAGTATTTTGTTTTCATATTTCTTAAGTTCTTCAGTAATGTACCTTTCAGCGCTTACAAGGGTCTGTTTCCTTATCCATTCGGCCGGCACCTTTGCTTTATGAGTGTTCCTCACCTCGATATAATAACCGAAAACATTATTAAAGCCCACCTTAAGGCTGGGTATACCTGTATTCTTACTCTCCCGTGCCTGTAGTTCAACAAGATAATCCTTACCTGAGTGCAGAATATTTCTTAAGTCGTCCAGTTCCCCGGAAACGCCCGGGGCTATCACATTGCCCCTGCTTATCATAAGCGGCGGATCCTCATTTATACCCTCATCGATTTTTTTGAAGGCTTCAGTGCAAGGGTCCAGTTTTGCCGAGATCTGAATAAGTGAATTACAATCTGTTTTCCCGCACATTTCCTTCAGTGGCACAACGGCCTGAAGTGACCTTTTCAACTGCACTACTTCCCGCGGATTAATCCTGCCGGTGGCTATCTTGGAAACCAGCCGCTCAATATCTCCAACAGTTGCCACCTCTTCATGTATATTATCCCTGAAATCAGGATTATTTACTATAAATTCCACAGCATCATGTCTTTCAACAACCACCTTGCTGTCCTTGAGGGGCAGGGATATCCACTTCTTAAGGAGTCTTCCTCCCATGGGGCTGGCAGTACGGTCAATTATGTCAATCAGTGTTTTTGCCCCCTCGAAGGGTGAGTTAAACAGTTCAAGGTTACGTATTGTAAAGCGGTCGAGCCAGACATATTTATCTTCTTCTATCCTTGATATTCCTGTTATATGTCCTGTCCTTTCATGCCGGGTAATATCGAGATAGTACATTATTGCCCCGGCCGCTATAATTGCATAATCCAGGCCGTGGATGCCAAATCCCTTCAGGGAACTGGTGCCGAAATGCTTCAGCAACCTGTCATTTGCTGCATCGATCCTGAAAATCCAGTCATCGAGTTTATAAGTATAGAAACGCGAACCAAAGCGTTCGCGGCATTCATTGGTTTTCCCCTTTTCAAAAAGGACTTCCTTTGGTGCAAAATTGCTCAGGAGCTGGTCCGCATAGGTATGTGAACCCTCGGCAACAAGGAATTCACCTGTGGAAATATCAAGGAAGGCAACACCGCTTATTGATTTATGTATGTGTACGGCTGCCAGGAAGTTGTTTTCCTTGTGCTCAAGGACATTATCATTAAGTGAAACTCCCGGGGTTACCAGTTCGGTAATTCCCCGTTTTACAATCTTCTTTGCCAGTTTTGGATCTTCCAGCTGTTCACAAATGGCTACCCTCTGCCCTGCCCTCACAAGTTTGGGAAGGTAGGTATCGAGGGCATGGTGGGGGAATCCTGCAAGCTCAACCCATGAGGCCGCGCCGTTCGCCCTTCTTGTTAGTGTTATGCCTAGTATTTCCGCTGAACGTATTGCATCCTCCCCGAATGTTTCGTAAAAGTCGCCTACACGGAACAGCAAAATAGCATCGGGATGTTTTTCCTTGATGCTGTAGTACTGCTTCATCAGCGGTGTTTCGACATAATGTCTGGATCCCTTCATCGTTTTCAGTGCTTACTACAAATATACGATGATGCAGGCACAGAAGAAAGGGCTCTTTATTGATTGTTGACAAAAAATGAAGATTGGAAGATTGGAAGGCTGAAGACATTTGAGTATATTCGGGCTCTTTGTTTAACCCGATAAATATTTATTATGCACAGAGTACTGGTATTAGGCGCCGGAATGGTTGCAAAGCCGCTTATTGATTATCTTCTTGATAATAACTGCAAGGTTACCGTAGCATGCAATACATGTGAAAATGCACGGAGGATGGTAAAAGACCATCCCCTGGGCACTGTAGTTTACTGGGATGCCGGTAACAGCTGCGAGCTCCGCCGGATGACTGAAGAAGCAGATATTGTTGTAAGCCTCCTGCCCTATAAATTCCATTACAGTGTGGCAGGGGTTTGCATAGAAAAAAGGAAACATATGGTAACGACGTCCTACGTAAGACATGAGATGTCGGAATTAGACGAGGCGGCAAAAAAAGCAGGCATAATTATCCTGAACGAGATAGGTCTTGATCCCGGCATCGATCACATGTCGGCGATGAAGATTATTGACGGTGTGCAGGAAGGCGGAGGCAGCATTGAGAAGTTCTGGTCTATTTGCGGCGCTTTGCCTGCTCCCGGGCATGCTGATAATCCCCTGGGCTATAAATTTACATGGAGCCCTGAGGGTGTCCTTCTTGCAAGCCTGAATGATGCCAGGTATCTTGACAATGGGGAAACAATAATTATCAGGCCTGAAGATCTGTTCAGGAAAACATTCGAATACAAGGTAAAGGATATTGGTACGCTGGAGGTTTATGCCAACAGGGATTCAATAAGCTATATCGACATTTACGGATTGAAGGATATTAAAACAATATTCCGGGGAACATTCAGGTTCAAGGGATGGTGCGAGACCATTGATGCCATGAAGACACTTGATCTTCTGAGCACTCATGAGGAAGACCTCAAAGGTAAAACATATGCAGATCTGTTAAGGTCGAGAACGGGAAAGGGGAACATTAAACCCATAAGGCAGGAAGTGGCAGATCATCTTGGTTCAGCAACAGATTCAGCTGCAATAAAATCGTTTGAATGGCTTGGTCTTTTTGATGAAAGGGAGATACCGGTTTTGATGAAAAGCTCATTTGAAGTTATCTCGGACCTGATGATGAGTAAAATGATCTTAAAGGAAGATGAGCAGGACATGATTGTTCTGAAACATGTATTCCTGGCAAGGCATAAGGATGGCAGAAAGGAAGTGATAAGCTCACAGATTATTGACTACGGATCACCTTCCACAGATACATCAATAGCGCGCACTGTAGCCCTTCCTGCCGCTGTTGCCACAGGTCTTATCCTTGAAGGCAAAATCGGTCTCAGAGGGGTATACAGGCCTGTAAAAAAGGAAATATATATGCCTGTACTTGATAAGCTTGAAGAGATGGGGATAAGGACGGAAGAAGAATATGACCTGCCTGAATCGGAGCTTATTTTTTAGAAAGCCAGGTAAAAATCAGCTGTAAGCTTTTTATACTCATCAGTGTATTTATGTCTTGCCTTTTCTATGGTGAGGAAGGATTGCAGCAATTCCTTCTTCTCCGTACCAAATTCCATAAGCATTCTTTTTACCGGGGCTGAAGGCAGGGGTTTTACTTTAATTATTTTATTGCAATAAAGACCAAAGCCGACGGCTTCAGCAATAAAAATTGCTGCTTCCCTATATGGCAATATAAGGCAGAATCTGCCACCGGGGGCCATAAATCTTTTTACGGCCAGCAGGAGGTCGGTGCCTGAAAGGTCATAATCATGCCTGGCTCTGGCCAGGCGTTCATCCCGGTTGGCAAGCGACTGCCTGAAGAAAGGAGGGTTTGTAACAATAAGGTCATAGGTTTCCCCGGGCGAATGATCCTGTATTCTTTCGTTTATAACTTCAATCCTGTTTTGCCACGGGCTAATTTCAATATTTTCCACGGCCTGCTCATACGAATGACTGTCCGCTTCTATTGCAACTATTTCAGCAGAGGTCCTTTGAGCCATCATCAGGGCAATAAGGCCCGTACCTGTACCTATATCCAGTATCTTTGCAGCATATGACACATCAGCCCATGCTCCAAGCAGGACTCCATCAGTACCTATCCTGAAAGCCGGTTTTTTCTGGTAAAGCCTGAACTGTTTAAAATCAAAATAGTCCATTACTAAAACTTCTCCATAATCCCCAGTCCGAACAGTGAAAAGTCATATTTAACAGGGTCTTCCGGATCAAATTGTCTCAGCACAGAAGTAAGCTCTTCAACCGCTTTCCAGTCGTCCTGTTTACGCTCAAGCAGTCCCAGTTTACGGGATATATTCCCGGTATGAAAATCAAGAGGGATATACAGTGCCGACTTATCAATTTTTTTCCAGATGCCAAAATCCACGCCATGTCCGTCATCCCTTACCATCCACCTGAAAAACATATTAAGCCTTTTCCCTGCTGCTCCTCTTTCGATATCAGCAAAATGCTTCAGTGTTCTCCGGCTGTGATGGATATTGAAAAACTCATTTCGCAGGCTGATGACAGCATCCTTCCATGTTTCTCCTTTTTCAAGTCTTGCTGCCGGTATTTCTTCCATGCTTTCGTGCCTTGAATAAATATTTCTCAGTCCCCGGATAAATGTGCAGCAGTCATTTCCGTTAAAGGTACGGTAATAAAAGCTGTTCAGGCGCCCGAGTCCCTTTCTGTCAACATTCATTATGAAATCCAGGGGACTGTTACCCATTAGATCCATAAGTTTCTTTGCCGAATTCACTATCATATCACGCCTTCCCCAGGCTATTGTTGCCGAAAGGAAGCCGGATATTTCAATATCCTGTTTGAGAATATATTGATGAGGAATTGCAACGGGATCATTTTCTATAAATCCCGGATGGTTGAACTGTTCATATTTCAATTCAAGGAAGTCCCTCATTTCATCAAATGAGAACTTTTTTTTCCAGGATTCACCCATTATAAATTACACCGTCTTTAATTTCAATTTTCCTGTCGGACATACCCGAAAGTTCCCTGTCGTGTGTAACAATCACTATTGTTTGCCCGAATCTGTCCCTCAGGTCAAAAAACAGTTTATGCAATTCCTGTTTATTTTCAGTGTCGAGGTTTCCCGAAGGTTCATCGGCGAGAATAACACGAGGATCGTTTATAAGGGCCCTTGCCACGGCCACTCTTTGCTGTTCTCCCCCGCTTAATTCCGAGGGTTTATGTTCAAGCCTGTCTTTCAGCCCGAGGAATTCAAGCAGATGTCTGCCTCTGTCCTCCGCTTCCTGTCGCGGCTTACCCCCTATATAAGCAGGGATGCAAACATTTTCAAGTGCAGTAAATTCAGGCAGAAGCTGGTGAAACTGGAAAACAAAGCCAATCTGTTTATTTCTGAAACGTGACAGTTCCTTTTCATTTAGTTTATCAAGCAAGACACCGTCATATTCAATTATTCCGGTGTCAGCCTTATCCAGAGTGCCGAGTATTTGCAGTAGGGTTGTTTTGCCCGCACCGCTGGGGCCTACGATGGTTACTATTTCGCCATCCCTGATCTCCAGGTCAATCCCTTTCAGAACTTTCAGGTCGCCAAATGATTTACTTATATCTTTTGCTTTTATCATACATTCCTGTTAAAATCTCCTCTTCATCTTACGAAGAAAACAAGATAAATATAGCTGAAATAAACCACTGCCAAAAATATTCCTTTCCACCTGCCCAGTCTTGCACTCTTTGAAGGCAGCACCATAATTATAAGCAGGATGGCGATACCGATCATCCAGTACATATCCCGTGTAAATCCGGTATCCTTAATGGTAAATGGTTTAACTGAAGCGGTGATCCCAAGAATTGCAAGAACATTAAAGATATTTGAGCCCACCACATTGCCGATGGATATTCCATTTTTCTTCCTGAGGGCAGCCATAACTGAAGTAGCCAGCTCAGGAAGGCTTGTTCCCACGGCAATTACCGAAACGGAAATTACTCTTTCGCTCACCCCCATCCCTGCAGCAATTTCACCGGCACTGTTTACGAGTAAATCAGCTCCGGTGACCAGGCCCAGGGATGACAATATAATTATAAGCACTGATACCGGTAGCGAATACTTAATATCCGCTGGCCTGGCTATCAGATGTCTCCTGTCATTTCTTATTGACCTGTATATATATGCAAGAAGCAAAGCAAGGAGGATTAATCCTTCATAACGGCTGAATTTAAGGTCGTTAAGCATAATTAACAGTAACACAAAGGTGCCTGTCATTATTATCATATCATCAATAATTTCCCTCCTGCTAACGACAAATGGAGTTATAATAACAGTCAGGGCCAGAACAAAGGCAATATTTGAGATATTGCTGCCTATCACATTTCCAAGTGATATATCGGGATGACCTAAGATTGCAGCATCCAGGCTTACTACCAGTTCAGGGGCTGAGGTACCAAATGAAACAACGGTCAGTCCTATGACCATCGGAGATATCCTGAAATGACCTGCCAGGCTCATTCCTCCCCGGACCAGAAATTCACCGCCAATGAGCAACAACGCCAGCCCGGCAACCAGTAAAACATATGTCATCGGGAAAAATATTTTTTGATGAGCTAAAAAAGCTTCAGCCTTTCAGATTTTTGTTTACCGTATCGGACACGTCTTTTATATCATCCTGGACGTCCTTAGTGCTTTCATTAAACTCCCTTTTTATATCATCTGTTGCCTTCCTGAATTCACGCATACCCTTGCCAAGGCCTTTAGCTATGTCAGGAAGCTTCCTGGCCCCGAACAAAATAAGGGCAACAATCATAATTATAAATATTTCCTGCCCGCTGATGAATAAGTATATTGCCATATCCAGACCTTCTTAATTATGCAAATTTAACAAGAAAAATAATATTAGCAATTGCACAAGGGAATATGGAGTAATGGAACCGGACAGGACAGGTATCCCGGATACCCGGGATGCCGGCCTGTGATTTCGACGAATCCCGCGGAACGGTTCCGAAGAACCGCTCCGGCAGGTTTTTCAGCTTGATTTTTTCCCTCGCAGCACTCTTTCTGTTTCTCCCTTCCTTATCAGGTCGAATACAACCGGTGTGGCCACAAAGAGTGAAGAATAGGTACCAATAACCACACCCATGAGCAGGGCGAAAATAAAGCCCCTGATCGTTTCACCTCCAAAAACAAACATGGCCAGCAGTACAACGAATGTACTCAGTGATGTACTGAAGGTACGGCTTATTGTACTGTTGAGCGCGAGGTTAAGTATTTCTGTGCGCCCTCTTTTGCGGTATAATCCAATATATTCCCTTATGCGGTCAAAAACCACCACTGTATCGTTAATTGAATAACCAACAACAGTAAGTATGGCAGCTATAAAAGCCTGGTCGATTTCCATGGAGAAGGGTAGTAGTCCATAAAAAATTGAAAAGATCCCCAGCACTATCAGCACGTCATGTACCAGGGCTGCAATAGCCCCCAGTCCGAAGCGCCAGTTCCTGAATCGCAATAATATATAGAGGAAGATTATCAGTAATGAAAATCCGATGGCATAGAAGGCCTGGATCATTATATCAAAAGCAATTGTTGGTCCGACGGTCTGGCTGCTCTGACGGTAATTATTCAGGAAGGTATCCTGGTCGACTCCTTCGGGAAGCAAGGGTTGCAGTCCCTGGTATAATAAGGTTTCCACCTCAGCTTCGGCATCGGGTTCATCAACCCTGTATTTTGTAGTTATTTTAACCTGGTTTTCATTACCATAGACAACAACCTGCGGGTTTTCGCCGTATACTTCCCCGAGAAGGCTGGCAACCCCGGTTGTTGCTACCGGTTCGTCAAAACGTATTACATATGTCCGGCCGCCCGTAAAGTCAATCCCCATATTCAGGCCTTTCATTCCAAGGGATACGAGCCCGGCAATGATTATCACGCCGGAAACAATATAGAAAAATTTTCTCTTTCCTATAAAATCAATTTTGGTATTATTGAAAGCATTCTCGGTAAGTTTTGTGGCAAAGGTCAGCTTCATATTACTCTTCAGGAAGGAATCATAAATTATCCTTGTAATGAAGTAAGCCGTAAAGAATGATGTGATAATACCGATAACCAGGGTTGTGGCAAAACCTTTTATAGGACCTGTACCGAAAATATAAAGGACTGTACCTGTCAGCAGGGTTGTCAGGTTAGCATCAATAATTGCCGATCTGGCATTTTTATAACCATCTGCCACGGCGAGTTTTACTCCCTTGCCTGCTTTCAGTTCTTCCTTAATCCTGTCATAGATAAGAACATTGGCATCAACGGACATACCTATGGTAAGGATGATACCTGCAATACCCGGCAGTGTCAGCACCGCGCCGAGCGAGGCCAGCACACCCACTATAAAGAACATATTTACAACAAGTGCAATATCGGCCACCATCCCTGCCCGACGGCTATAGTAGAATATCATATAGGCCAGCACCACCACGAAGGCTATTATGAATGAATTGAGGCCGGCATTAATAGCTTCCCTTCCCAGTGAAGGACCAACAACAGTATCATTAATTATATGTGCAGGGGCGGGAAGTTTACCTGATCTGAGGATATTGGCCAGGTCCTCGGCTTCTTCAATGGTAAAATCACCCGTAATTTCAGATGATCCTCCTTTAATTTCTACAGATACCCTGGGAGCTGATCGCACATAACCATCGAGTACAACAGCTATGCACCTTCCGATATTGGATCCGGTGAGTCTGGCCCAGACGCGTGAACCTTCAGCATTCATTGACATGTCCACTTTTGCGGATGAGCCTGTTTGACCGTAGGATACTCTTGCAGATGTTATCACGTCACCATCGAGTGGCGGACGGCCGTCCCTTGTTGTAACCTTTATTGCATGCAGTTCATAAATGCTCTCACTCTCGTCACTCCTCATGGGGTCGGCACTCCAGTAAAATCTTAAATCGCGCGGGAAAAGGGACCTGACCTGGGCCATCTTAAGATAATCCATGACCCGGGCTGTATCCATATAGTGTGAATAGCCTATTGTAGAGCTGGGCAGGGGTTCCCCCTCCCTGCTTACTGCCGGGCTGAGTAAGGCAAACAGGGGGTTCTGAGTATTCCATTCATCCCGGCTTGCCGCCTCTTCAGTCACAGTTGTATCACTGAGCATATCAAGGAGTGTCTCTTCAACTGTTGTATCCTGCCGGATCTCTGATTGAATAAGGTCATCCACTGAACTTACCTCACCTTCTTCCGCTTCGGTTGAATCAGCCTTTTCAGAAGTCCTCAGGGCTTCCATATCTTTTTTCAGGGAAGCAAGGAGGTTATTTGCTTCCATCAGGTAGCCTATGACCTCAGAATTTTCATATGTTTCCCAGAATTCAAGCTTTGCCGTACCCTGCAGGAGTTCCCTAACCCTCTGTGGGTCTTTCACTCCCGGCAGTTCGACCAGTATACGTCCTGCGGCCTCAAGTCTTGATATGTTTGGCTGGGCTACACCGAACCTGTCGATCCTGCTCCTGAGTATATTAAATGCATTATCGATGGCACTATCTGTTTCTTCGCGGAGCACATCCAGTACTTCCTCATTGGTGGAATTGAAATTCACCTTATCCCTGAGCTCCATTGTGCCAAAAATAGCTGCCAGGCTGGCATTAGGGTCCAGCTCTTCGAAAGATTCGCCAAAAAGTTCGACATAGTTACGCTGGCTCTCCCGTTGTCTCTGACTGGCTATCTCCAGTGCGCGGTTGAAGGTTTCATCAGTGTTATAATTCGAAAGTGCCCTGATAATTTCTTCTACTGAAACTTCCAGCACTACATTCATGCCCCCCTTAAGGTCAAGACCAAGGTTCAGCTCTTTTGACTGTACTTCCTTGTAAGTATTACCAAGGAAACTCCATTCAGCTTTGGGAAGAGATGATATTGAATCGAGGTACTGAACCTCTTTCACAAGGTCTCCCCCGGCATACTCTTTAGCATGCTTTTTAACATTATATGATGCTACGGTGAATGAAAGCTGGTATATGGACACCAGTGCCAGTGCTATAGCCAAAAACAGAATAGCTCCTTTGTTTTGCATTTCAAAGTGTTTTATATTTTGCTAAAAATCAATATTTATATCCGGGTCCTAAACGGACGGGCAAAGATATTAATTTTTTCCTATTCTGCTATAAGTTCATCGAAATCATATTCGATAGGCTTATTAGCCTCAAAGTCGTAAAGTGTAAGGCTGCGGATGTTATAATAGTAGGTCCAGTAATTTTGCAGTGCCTGTATATATCCCCGCCGGTTTTCATCTTTTTTGGTATCGGCATTATTCAATTCCAGGACATCAACATTGCCGATAAGGAATCTTTGTTTTGTGACTTCGTACATTTTCATTGCCACTGTATCTGATTTGGCAGCAATACGCACCTGGTCCTCCTGGAGGTTAAATTGTGCCACCTCGAGGAACAATTGTTGCTCAAAATCGATCATTGATTGCTGAACCTGGGTTTTTGTTACTTCCTGGGATGATTGAGCCATCCGGAACCTGCCCCGGCGCAGTCCCCAGTCCATTATGGGAATTGTAAAACCTATGCTGACACGCTGCTGGTCATCCAGGGTCTGGTAAGCTCCCGGTATTATCAAGTCCTGTCCCTGCAGTCCGTAACTGATATTCATATTTGCATTCAGTCCTCTTTCCGATTTAGCCTGTGCCACATCCCGGCTGGCCTCAAGCAATTGCACCTGGTAGGAGATAATTTCCGGATTATTATCAAGAGCCATATTAAACACCTGCTCGGCGTTTACATTGAATTTTGGTATTTCGTTTGGTATGATCAGTTCTATCTCCACATTTTCAGTATAACCCAGGAAGGAGGACAGTCTTTGTTTCATATCGTTAAGGTTATTTCTGGCCTCATTCCTTGAAGTTTCGGCATTCAGGAAAGACAGTTCCATCTGCAGCATATCATTTTCAGCTATGGTACCAAGATTATACCTTCCCTGTGCAAGCCGGTAAAGAGTGTCGGCATTGGCATAATTCATATTGGCAATTTCCATATTTATCTGAGCCAGCGCCAGCTGAAAAAATCTCCGGACGGCATTAAGATGTACTTCCTCAATGTTAGCCAGGTAAGATTTTTTTGCTTCCTCGTATTTAAGAGGTTCAATTTGTTTTTGCCATTTTAGTTCATTAAACCTGAACAAGGGCTGGTTATAATTTATGCTAACGGGTGTTGAGATATACTGAGTTGACCCGTCTTCACCAAGGACATCAAATCTCCTGAGGTCAGAGCGGAGAGAGATACTACCACCTGTTAATCCTATGTTTTGCGACAGCGAAAGTTGTCCGAGCAGGCTATTGGTGTTTTTTTCGACATAATACTCTTTGCCGGTACTATAATCATATTCCTTTTCATATATCCTGTTATATTCGGGGAAGGTACCGGTAAGGGTCAATGAAGGCAGGTATTCGGCCTTGAATGTCCGGTATTGCCAGTAGCTGGCCCTGAACATATGTTTTGCCAGGATGCCCTGCAAGGACTGGTCCTCTGAAAGTTTAACAACGTCTTCAAGAGTCAGCCTTTTTACTTCCTGTGAATAGACTGGGTTACCTGAGCCGATAAAAGCCACAAGTAACAGGAAAAAATATATACGCTTCATAACAATGATTGATTTTTATTCGTACCTGAGTGATTCAATAGGATCTCTTTCAGATGCCCTTTTGGCCGGTGAATATCCGAATATAACCCCTACTGCAGCGGAAACGCCAAAAGCTACAATGACTGAGAATGGGGATACAATTGTCAGGATTCCCGCAATTTCATCTATCAGTTTGGATAGTACAATTCCTATAAAAACACCGATAAAGCCACCGGTAACACTTATCAATATAGCTTCGGAGAGGAATTGCACCACGATATCCATTTTCTTGGCACCTATAGCCATACGTGTTCCAATTTCTTTAATCCGTTCCATTACCGATGCAAACATTATATTCATAATTCCAATACCACCAACCACCAGTGAGATGCTGGCTATTGCCCCAAGCACTATATTAAAAATATCTTTTGTTCTCTGTTGCTGTTTGAGCAATAATTCAGGGACGGTTATTTCAAAGTCCTTCACATTCATATGTCTTCTCATCATCATACGGCTTAATACTTCTGTTGACGGGTTCAGCTGTTCCGTCTCCTCCACCTGCACGACTATCCTGTCGAGCTGGTGATAGTTAGTTGAGGATGATTGCGCAGGATCAGAGCCGCTGCTTATTGTACGGCTCATCATCAGTCCGTGTCCCATAGCCATAACCTGGGTGGAGGCTTCCGTGGCAAGTTTCTTTGTAAGGAGCTCCCTGTTCTGGTATCTGAGCAACATTGTTTTAACAGGAATATAGATATTGTCGTTATAAACATTCACACCTGTTTCTTCGAAGCCGGTAAGGTTAACATTGGTACGTTCAAGAACACCAATCACTTTCAGCCATACACCGTCGAATTTTATATACTGATCCACAGGGTCGACCTTGCTGAAAAATTTTGCCCTGATATTTGCTCCTATAATACACACCTGTATTCCATGCTGTTCCTGGTAATCGTTAAAAATGGCACCATGGTTGAGAGGGAGGTTATAGAGGTCAAAATAGTCGTTTTTGACACCCACAAGTTTGGCAGGGTAATTCATACCGTTAAGCACAACTGATGAATTAAAGGATATTTCAGGGCTGATACTTTTTACGGATGGAAGGACGTCCTTTATCGCTTCCACATCACGCAGGGTAAGCCCCGGGCTGAATTTATTCTGTTGTTTCTCACCTTCTTCATTTGAGGAATCGTCAATCTTAATAATGGGGCTTATAAGTATATTATTTACACCAACCATTTTAATCTGCTCAAGAATTTCCTGTTGTGCTCCTTTACCTATGGCAAGCATACTGATAACAGCGGCAACCCCAAAAATAATACCTAGAGCTGTTAAAATAGATTTTAGCTTATTAGCCATAATTGCCTCAAAAGCAATTACTACATCATGTAAATACCTTTTTCTCATATCAGTTCAATAAAAAGATTTAAAGAGTGCCTGTTTATCAGCTATTTGCAGTCTGTTCCCGTACTCCTCCATTACCCTGATCCCGGCCTCCTCCTTGCTGCTGCATCATACTGCGCATTTGCTCCCTTTCTTCCTCACTCATATTCATAAAGCGTTCTCTCATCTCGGGAGTCATCTGTTGTGAGCCACGATTATTTCGTTCTTCAATTTCTTTTTCCCTTTTTTCTTCCTCTTCCCTCTTCAGTCTCTCTTTCTCACGTATTTTTTCTATCAGTTCCTCCCCGACAAGTTTAAACGATTCCGGCTCTTCCGGTAAACTGAGGTAGAGCTGATCTCCTTCCCCGACACCTTCTTCAACTATTACCCTGTTTTCATTTGACTCACCAAGAACAACAATCTGCCTGGTTCCGTTTCTGCGATATACATAGGGTATGCTGTCCCCTGTCGCATGAACACATTCAAGAGGGATTGAGATAACATCTTCAAAGGTTTTGGTAACTATCTGGTTACCGGTTGTCATTGAAGGCCTGAGTATTGATTCCACGGCATCAAGCTTAATAATCACTTCAAAGACCTTGGCATCTGTATTTGGCAATTGTTCACCTATATTGGCAACACTTATCACCTTACCCGAGTATCTTTTATCGGGGAAGGCATCAACTGTAATCCTCACTGGCTGTCCCTGGCTAACCTTGCTTATATCTATTTCATTAACATAGGTTTTTGATATCATCGAGGACATATCAGGCAGTGTTGCCACAACGGGATCCCATGGACTTATGCTCGACCCCACCTTTCGTTTCTCCCCGCTCCATTCCCTTTTGTAAATTACCATCCCGGGAGCCGGGGCAGTCACCGTGAATTGCTCAAGAATTGCCTGGTAGTCTTTAACGGTTTCCCTTTGCTTTTGCAGTTCAAGGTAAGCCTCCCTCATATCAGCCTTTGCCTGCTGAATCTTGAGCTCATAATTTTTCAGTGCCTGTTTATATGCCCTGGTTGCCTTATCCAGGTTTATCCTGTTTTGCCGTATGGTAGTAGGAGGTTCATACTTTGATTGTTCGAGGGTAATCTCAGCCTCATCCATATTGAATTTAAGATTCAGAATTTCATCCCTCAGGTCGCCGAGTGTTATGGTTGTATCCAGTTTCTTCATTTCATAATCATTCTCCATCTGCTCCAGTTCATCCAGCTCATCTTTGAGGCTGTTATCAGCATCTGAACGATCAAGTGTAGCGACATAATCGCCTTTCTGAACAACAGTTCCCTCGGGTATGAGATCCTGTATTGTTATATCCCTGAACCTCATCCTTCTTCCTCCAAGGCCCTGAGGCCCTTCAATATCAGTTGAATTTTCTGCCTGCAGCTCCCCGGTGGTTGATACGATGATTTCAAAAGTTCCCCTTTTGCCCTCGGCAAAAAGAAGTGCAATCTCATCCTTTCTGGTAAGACGGTTAAAAACAATAAGTGCAATTATTGCAACTGCAACCACTATTCCTGAGATAATTAAAGTCTTCTTCATTATTATATAAGTTTGTACAAATCAAAAAAATCGTTGCGAAATTATTAAAATTTTATTCAGCCAAATCCGCTTAAACTATATTAAACGCCTATTTAACAATAATTAACAATGGAATGAGTAATTTGTTCCATCAATAAAGTTGACACACAGAATGAGGGTTTTATTCCATCAAAAGCAAATAAGTGATTGTTAAATTGTTTTTTTTACAAATTTCAGGATTTCTTCAGCAAGCCTGTCGGCATCCTGTCTGCTCTTTGCTTCAGAATAAATTCTTAATATTGGTTCGGTATTGGATTTCCTTATATTTACCCATCCCGTTTCGTCCTCAAGGAGCAGTCCGTCTTCCGTGCTTACCACCCTGTGCTCCAATTCTTCATTGATCTTTCTGATTATTTCATCGGCATGGCTGCTGTCAGGTAGGTCTATCCTGTTTTTGGAAATAACATATTCAGGGTAAGTGGCCCTTAATTGTGAGCAGCTGAGTCCTCTTTCCGCCAGCAAGGACAGGAAAAGAGCTATTCCTGCCAGGGCATCGCGCCCGTAATGAAGAGGGGGGTAAATAACACCACCGTTCCCTTCACCGCCTATCACAGCCTCAACCTCCTTCATTTTTGCAATCACGTTGACCTCGCCCACAGCGGAGGCAAACCATTTGCCACCATGTATTTCAGTGATATCCCTTAAGGCCCTGCTTGATGACATATTGCTCACAGTGTTACCCTTCCTTTTTGAAAGTACATAATCAGCGCAGGCAACAAGTGTATATTCTTCATTAAAGCAGGTGCCGTCATCCGAGACAATTGCCAGCCTGTCAACATCGGGATCAACAACAAAGCCAAGGTCAGCCCTGTTATCCAAAACAGCCCTTCTCAGTTCACCCAGGTTTTCCGGCAGTGGTTCGGGATTATGCGGAAACATCCCTGTGGGTTCAGTAAATATTTCTATTATATTCTTAACCCCCAGGCTCCTGAGCAAGCCCGGTAATATTAAGCCGCCAACAGAATTAACACAATCAATAACAATGGTAAATTCCCTTTTTTTTATTTTACCGATAGCAATATCGGGCAGGGCGAGCAGCATCTCAATATGGTGTTTATTATAATCACTCCTGTACTCAAGCCTCCCAATTTTTTCATACCCTGCAAAACTATAATCCATTTTTTCTGCTATATCAAGAATTTCCGCCCCGTCGGCAGCAGTTACAAATTCACCTTTGCGGTTTAATAATTTCAGGGCATTCCATTGCACCGGGTTATGGCTGGCGGTAAGTATTATCCCGCCGGCAGCCATTTCTGATACAACGGCAATCTCCACCGTAGGGGTTGTAGCCAGTCCAAGGTCAAGCACATCTATGCCCATAGCCGTAAGGGTAGCTGCGATAATTTTATTTATCATTTCCCCGCTGGGCCTGGCATCTCTCCCCGTAACCACCAGGGCTTCCCGTTTATTCACACCCCGCAATACCCATTCTGCATAGGCTGCAGTGTATTTGACCACATCGACAGGACTTAGACCTTCGCCCGGTTTGCCTCCAATTGTTCCCCTTATACCTGATATTGATTTAATTAATGACATGATATTTAATTGAGTTTGAAGAATATTTTTTTCTGTCCTGCAACAAAATTGCAAAAAATATTTTGAAGGGATGATTTTAGGGCATAAATCTTCAATGAGTATTTAATCTCCTCTCTATTCCGGTAAGACTGACAGAGGCGAATAATTTATTAATTATCCTTACCTTTGCATCCGAAATTATAAAACAATGAATAACAGGCACAAAAGGGCCGTGAAGAAGACCGCTGAAGGGGATGGAATGATAAGGCTGAATAAATACATTGCCAACAGTGGTGTATGCAGCCGCAGAGATGCGGACAAGCTCATCTCTGACGGGGAGATAAGCGTTGACGGCAAGGCAGTTACTGATCTGGGGACGAAGGTTTCAACCAGGGCAAAAGTAAAATATAAAGGAAGACTGCTCAACCCGGAGAGGAAGGTTTACATCCTCCTCAATAAACCGGCCGGTTATGTCAGCACAATGGACGATCCTCATGCCGGCAAGCTTGTCACCGACCTGATAAAAAGCGCCTGCAGCGAAAGGGTATACCCGGTAGGCAGGCTTGATAAGGACACTACGGGCTTACTTCTTTTCACCAATGACGGGGAGTTGACTAAAAAACTTACACACCCGTCGCATGGAAAAAAGAAGGTTTACCATGTACACCTGAACCGTCCCCTTACGAAAAACGACATGATAAGTCTTACCGAAGGAGTTGATATAGGTGAGCTGGTGGCTGCTGATGCCGTTGCTTATCCGGATCCTGAAGATAAAACACAGGTTGGCATGGAAATACATTCAGGTCAGAACAGGGTGGTAAGGAAGATGTTTGAAGCCCTGGGTTACAAAATAAAAAAGCTTGACCGTGTATATTTTGCAGGCCTTACAAAAAAGAATCTTCCAAGGGGTAAATGGAGATCCCTGACGGAGAAAGAAATAAATATCCTGAAAAGATAATAATATAAAGCAGTTATGGCTCATAAATCAGGTTTTGTAAATATCCTCGGTAATCCAAATGTCGGCAAATCCACATTAATGAATGCCCTTGTGGGACAGAAGCTGTCTATCATTACATCGAAATCACAGACAACGAGGCACAGGATACTGGGTATAGTTAATGGTGAGGATTTCCAGATTGTATACTCTGACACCCCCGGTATTATAAAGCCCGCCTATAAGCTCCAGGAGGCAATGATGCAATCGGTTTTCACTGCCCTGACCGATGCTGACCTGATAGTATATGTTACTGATGTCATTGAGACAATCGATAAAAACAGGGATATTCTGAACCTTGTAATAAATTCTGACGTTCCTGTCATACTGGTTATAAATAAAATAGATCTGAGCAACCAGGAAAAGCTTGAGCTTCTTATTGAAAGGTGGAAAAGCATTATGTCCGAAGCCATTATAGTGCCTCTTTCAGCGAGGGAGAAATTTAACACTGATACACTGTTCAGTCTTATCCTTGACAGGCTGCCTGAAGGACCGCCTTATTTCCCGAAGGATCAGCTTACCGACAGGTATGAGAGGTTCTTTGTAAAAGAGATACTACGAGAGAAAATCCTCAAGAATTACAGGAAGGAGATCCCTTACTCAGTGGAAGTTGAGATTGAAGAGTATAAAGAGGAAGATAAGATAGTAAATATAAGAGCACTGATTCATGTAAGCAGGGATAGCCAGAAAGGTATTATTATAGGCCACCGTGGAAAAATGCTGAAAAAGACGGGCACGGAAGCAAGAATAGACATAGAGGAATTCATAGCAAAAAAAGTATACCTTGAAATGTATGTAAAGGTTAGTAAAGACTGGCGCGACAAGCCCGGGGCTTTGAGGAAATTTGGTTATTGAATAATTATTATGAACAGTATAGTAGCAATTGTAGGAAGGCCAAATGTTGGCAAGTCAACTTTGTTTAACAGGCTCACCGAGACAAGGGAGGCAATCGTTGATGAGGTGAGCGGGGTTACACGCGACAGGCACTATGGCAAGACAGAATGGAACGGCAGGGTATTTTCGGTAATTGATACGGGAGGCTATGTAAGCAATTCTGATGATGTTTTTGAGAGCGAAATAAACAGGCAGGTTGAGATAGCAATAGAAGAAGCCTCATTAATCCTGTTTATGGTTGATGTTGTGAGCGGATTAACCGACCTTGACATGTCTGTTTCCAATATGCTCAGGCGATCAGGAAAAAATGTAATACCGGTGGTTAACAAGGTTGATAATAACAGCCGCCTGCTTGATGCTGCCGAGTTCTATAAGCTGGGACTGGGTGATTATTTTCCCATATCATCAATTAATGGCTCAGGTACGGGAGACCTGCTTGACAATATTGTTAATATGCTGCCGGAAAGCATTGATGAACCAGAGCAGGCGATGCCGAAAATTGCAGTGGTGGGAAGACCCAATGTGGGGAAATCATCACTCCTTAACAGCCTGACAGGTGAAAACAGGAATATTGTCACACCCATTGCAGGAACGACAAGAGATTCAATTTTTATACATTATAAAAAATTTGAACATGAATTTCTGCTTGTAGACACAGCAGGACTGCGAAAAAAATCGAAGGTCAATGAGGATGTTGAGTTTTACTCCACCCTGAGGGCAATCAGGGCTATTGAAAATTCCGACGTATGCCTGCTGATGATTGATGCCACAATTGGCATTGAATCACAGGACCTTAGCATAATGAATATCATTTTAAGCAATAACAAGGGCCTTGTTTTACTAGTTAATAAATGGGATATTGCTGAAAAAGATTCAAATTCAGCCAGGCTGATCGAAAAAAAGATAAGGGATAAAACATTACCCTTCACTGACTATCCCGTACTTTTTATAT
Source organism: Bacteroidota bacterium (assembly GCA_011050615.1). Lineage (GTDB taxonomy): Bacteria > Bacteroidota > Bacteroidia > Bacteroidales > VadinHA17 > UBA9300. The sequence continues at coordinate 10,604 of DRFJ01000041.1, read as the reverse complement.
CGGCCATCCAGAAACAGAGGATACACAAAGTAATCAACGAGGCCATGCGCGTCTACAACAACAGGATACGGAAGGTATCAACCTCATCTTTAAACAATTATATGCTTCCAATCATAGAAAGCAAACCACCGCCTGCCAACAAGGGAAAATTCATCAAGATAAAATACATCAGTCAGCTCCCGACTTTTTATCCCTCTTTCGCTTTCTTTTGCAATCATCCGCAATATATTAAGGAACCATACAAAAGATTCCTTGAAAACAGGCTGAGAGAAAAGTATGAATTTACCGGTGTCCCCATAAAAATATTTTTCAGAAAAAAATAGTTATTTTGGTGTAATTTTTGATGCTGAAGTCTTGTATGAAATATCTGGTACCTATAATATTTATTGTTGCTGCTTTATCACTCGCCTTTTTCAGCGGTTGCGAGAAGATAAAACAGCTTCCACCCGAACCATATATTGAATTCAGGCAATTTACGATGTACGATACCGTTGATCTGCTTGGAAATCCTGCCAAGGCAGGCATCCTTGAATTTTATTTTGAAGACGGGGACGGCGACCTGGGGCTGAAGCAACCGGTTTCAGGTGATACTGATACGACCAACCTTTTCTTCACACTTTATGAAAAGGAAGACGGTATTTTTTCGGAAGCTGATGAGACTGATCCCAACGATCCTTCTGACTACCGTATTCCCTATATGGAAAGGGAAGGACAGAATAAGATCCTTCAGGGTACAATAGAAATTACTTTCCTGTATTTTTTCTATGAGCTTACCGATACAATAAAGTATGATTTTTTTGTAAAGGACAGGGCAGGAAATGAAAGCAATATTGCTTCCAGTTGTCAGATACCTTTCAGTCTTGAAGGCACATGCGTAAAATAATAAGGGGAAAATCTATATTTTAAAGCCCATCAGCAATACATCATCAACCTGGGCATAGTCACCTTTCCATTCATCAAAATATGCACTTACCCTCACATACTGTTCATCCATACTGAGATCCTTGATGTTCTCAATTAGTGACTTCAGCCTTGCGATTTTAAGTTTCTTACCGTTTTCACCTCCGAACTGGTCAGGGTAGCCATCTGAAAATATATAAACAGCATCATTTTCCTTGAGATAATACTCCTGGTCATCAAAATATTTTTCCTCCATATATTCACCTCCCACTGAATTCTTATTCCCCCTGATATAATACAGTTCGCCATCCATTATAATGATCACCGGACGCAGGGCTGATGAAAACCTCAGCAAGCGTGTTTCAGGGTTATATTCGCACACTACCATATCCATCCCGTCATTTGAAGTGTCATCAACCGTCTGGTTAAGCGTGGTGGTAATTTCACTGTCGAGTGCGCGCAATATCTCCGAAGGTCGTGTAATTTCTTTCCTGTTAACTATTTCCTGCAGCAGGGCCGAACCTATCATTGACATGAAGGCTCCCGGCACTCCGTGGCCTGTTGAATCGGCACACACAATTATTATCTTACCATTTTTTATGGTATCAAACCAGTAAAAATCACCGCTGACTATGTCTCTTGGACGGTAAAACACGAATGAGCCCCTGAATATGTCACTCAGTCTTTTAACGGGAGGCAGAAGGCTGGCCTGTATTCTCTGGGCATAATTAATGCTATCGGTTATTTCCCTGTTCTGGTATTCTATTTCTTCCTTTTGTTTCACTACTTCCCTGGTACGTTCTGCCAGTTCGTCCTCAAGGAATTTTTTAACCCTGGCCTGAGCTCTTTCGCGCACCTTTATAATAACTACCACTATTGCCGCCAGCAACAGGGCTGCAGCAGAAATGAACCACCACGTTCGCCAGAATGGTTTCTTAATATTTATAACAAAACTTTCTGTCTGGTTATCTGACTCCCCCTCATAGCTATATGCAAGTATGTTAAAGCGGTACCTCCCGTCACTCAGCCTGTAGGTCACACTCCTGGAGTAGGTCGGATCGCACCATTCCGTATCATAATTCTCCATGCTATAACTGTAGTATACCTTTTCAGGGTCTGAATAATTGAGGCCTACGTAGTCAATTTTTATCATGTGCCTCTGACTGTATGGGAGGTTATACTCCTCTCTCAGGGGCATAATACTGTCATTAATTGTAACCGAAAGTATATTTGTCCTGGGAGGCTTTCGCTTCAGCCTGTCCTTATCAGGATTATAGATCATAAATCCTTCTGTTGTACCGAGAAGGATGTATCCTTCTGATGTTTCAAAGAGGGCATTTTCATTACAGTCGGCTCCTGTTCCAAAAATGTCAGCGAAAGTCCTGACTTCATTACTTGCCTGGTTATAAACGGAAAATCCTCTCCTGTGGCCTACCCATATATTGTTCCTTCTGTCACACAGGATACTGTAGCAATAATCCGAGTACAGGCCCCTGCGGTTTGTTATACTCCATATGGCATCATTCTCAAAGCAGAAGACACCCGAGCCCCGGGTAGCACCCCATATTTTATCCTGCTTTTCCACATCGAATGACTGGAATACATTCCTGGTGCTTCCATGGATAACAGCATTGCCTGAAGAAACCCCATCGCGGGGATCTATCTGGTAGAGCCTGTTACTTTCAGTGGCAACAATAACATTTCCATCGCCCATCGGAACAACCTGGTTTATATTATTGTGAGGCAGTTTTTCTGAAGTGGTAAAGCGGCTTATAAGACCGGTCTGCTTATTTATGCTGATAACACCTCCCCTTGTTCCAAGCCAAATATAACCTGATTCATCAAGGATATCTGCTATATAGTTTTCCATATTATTATCTGACCTGAAGAAGAGCTTTGTACCTCCACGCTTATCCCTCCTGAATACCCCCTGTCCTTCTGTTCCCAGCAGAACTGATCCGTCATTGTAAACATAATAATCAGAGATTCTTTCTCCTCCGACAGAACTGCCAAGGTCAGTGTAGCTGATTGTATGCTCGTTTTTAATGTCAAACAGGTAATAACCTGAAGCTGTTCCGGCAAAAGCATAATCCCGGTATTCACCTACATATATTATATTATTCTCATTCTTACCATCTCCGGGCCGGTAAAATTTATATGCTTCAGATCTTAAAACTGAAACCCCGTTCCCAAAATGCCCGATCCAAATATTCCCCCAGTCATCTTCATAGCTGGTTCTTATATCATTGCTGCCAAGTCCTGAGTTTGCATCGAGAGTTTCATAAGATCTTACCTTAGCATTTGTACTGTCGAGTTCAGCTTTTATAAGTCCGTTCCCGAAGGTTGAAATCCACAGGGCACCGTCCCGGCCCTTCATTATTGACTGCACATTTGAACTTGAAAAAATATCTTCTTCCCCAATTCTTTTCAGGCTTACACCGGTGGTATTAATAACAGCGGAATAGACACCATCATCTTCAGTACCGATAAAGTACAAATCCGGCTTGCTGCCTTGGTGTATAACCTGGACCTTGGAATAATTAAGCTCTTCAGCTTCAGCTATTAATCTCAGTTCCCCATCTGAATATTCACACAGGGCCAGGCCGTTTTGTGTACCCAGGACCAGGGTGTCATTTCCTGCAAATCCGGCACAGTAGAGCAGTTCATCTACAGGGTTCTCCAGATATATTGTTTTTTCCGGATTCCCCGGATCAAAAACATAAATGCCGTCACTCTGAGTAATTATGAAAATTAAGGAATCCCTGTTTTCAACTATATCATTAATCCTTCCGGTCTGGATGCCCGGTATTTGTATCAGCTGACGCTTCTCGGTATAATGCACTGTACCATCATTAAAGCCAAAATATATTTCCCCGCTTTGTGTTTCATAGGAGGCAAAAGGAAAATATGTTTCAAGTGTATCGGAAACATAGGTCATATGATAATCAAAACCATCATAATAACACAGTCCCCTGCCGGTTCCCAGCCATATAAATCCATTCTTATCCTGGTTTATTGTATATATGAACAGGTCGGGCAGGCCTTCACTTTCACCATAATTTTTAAACTGGTAGGTCTGGGCAAGGGATAAGAAAGAGGTTGATGATATTAAGAATAAGATCATCGTATTTTTGAAAAGTAACTTCCGGATCATCAAAATGCTATTTTTCTATTTGTTTCGCTTTAATACTGGGATTATAGACAGGCACACCACCGATAGGAATGGTAAAAAATTCAAGGTATTCGCCGTACTGGTTTTCAACGGATATAACAACATTATTATTTCTTACCAGTTCGGGCCTTTTTTTAATAAACTGGAAGTCGAGGGATGAATTAATTTCCTCCTCTTCTATCCTTATTTTACTTTCTGCCCAGTTATCCTCATTCGAGATTGAAGCGAGCAGTCCTCTTTTCACACGCGAGACCACCCTTATGTAGCCATCATCGTCCCAGTCAAAATTAACCTGTTTTACATATATGGTAGCCGTATCAATATAAGGATATATATGTGAAATGTTTTCATTATTATTCCACATCCTGAAGGAATATTCATAAGTAAAAGCATTCCCGTCCTCAATTGCCCTGTTCTCATCTCGTTCCGTACTCAGATAATACCTGTACAGGTTTCCGTCATCACCTGTCAGTCCCTCACAGATAATTTTAAAGATATAGCCACCGAAGGCTTCAACCAGTTCTCCTTCTGTCGGGTTGAAAGGGCCAAAAGTATACCATCCGTCATCATACCTGTTATCCATACCGAATACTTTTGATGCCAGCAATGTACCGCTCCTGTAGTTGCCCTCAGGATTGACACCTCTTGCATCTTCATGGCTCCAGCACTCTTTTCCCCCGTACACCGAGTAGGACATCCTTGTATCCCATACCCCGTTAATCTCATCCACAGCACCCCCAATATCGGGGTCATAAACTCTTATGTAGAAAGGCCGGGAATATGAAAGTGGTATTTTAAATAAGAATGTCTGTGAAAAGTCATCATCGCCCCAGGAAGTTTCACCGTCACATCCGAAAGTCATAAGGTAAGGAATATTCTCGTCATTGGCGGGTACCGGTTGTGCAACACAGGGTATTGTCACAAGCGTTAAGCCAATGAGCAGTATTAATCTGTATATATTTAGTGCATCCCTCATAGTCAGTGCAAAAATAGTATAATTACCAAAATCATCTTCTTTTCACCACAATAGTCCTTGTCACGCATGTTTCGCGTATATTTCCTTCAGCATCAGGTGATGAGCTTATTATGAGCTGTACATCATAAGACCCATCGAGCAAATATGTTTTTTCATTTCTTACACCCTGTGCAGCAGTACCGTCGTCAAAATTCCAGTAGTATGAGTCAATGTCCCAGTCAGGCAGATAAGTCCGGGACCCGTCTATGCTTATCGTCTCACCTGTATAGCAAGTATCCGGTGCTGTGATAAAGGCCTGTTCAGTTCTTTTTACCTCAAGAAGGTAAGTTGCTTCATTGGGTCTCACATCCCCTGTTATGGTATCTATGGCATTGAGCTTAACAAGATAGATACCCGGCTGGCTGAAACAATGTTCGGCTCTTGCATCTGTTGTCTTCAAGACAGTACCATCATCAAAATCCCATTCATAGACAAAAGTCACCGAATCAGCCTTCGTTGAGTTTTCATCTTCGAATTCCCAGCAGAAACTGTCATAAACAAGATCATTACATTCACTCATTCTTCTGATCGAGGATTTGTACATATAAATATCATCAGTTCGATCCCTTTTTGAAGCGAAGAACCCTTCACTGGCATTGTGTCTTTTAACAAGGCTGAAATCATCGGCTGCCGAATTTATTGGTTCAGCCAGCAATACCGGTTTTGTCCATCCCCTGCCTATCATCCGGGAACTGTAGATATCCAGGCCTCCCATGCCTCCGTCGCGATCTGAAGCAAAATATAATTCGCCTGCCGCTGTAAAGCAGGGATACAGTTCAGACCCGGTACTGTTTATTTCAGGTCCAAGATTCTCCGGTTCAGTCCATTTATCATCTTCCCACCTGCACATATACAGGTCGGATCCCCCATAGCCTCCCGGTCTGTCAGATGAAAAAAACAGGTAGCTGCCATCAAAGCTAATGCATGGGTGACCTGTATTCCACGAAGAGTCATTGTATTCAAAAGCCCTGGGTTCCGACCAGCCATCAGCTGTTTTTTCGGCGATGAGTATTCCGCGCCTGTTCTTAAAATCTCTCTCAAAAGCATCATCGCCTCTTTCCACATCGCTGGTATAGTATATCTGCCTGCCGTCAGGGCTGAAGCAAAAAGGTCCCTGGTTAAACAATGTTTGCAGGTCTTTTGAAAATATTACGGGCTGGCCCCATTTCATTGAATCTTTACGTTCAGCATAAAAAATATTGAAGATACGATCGCCGTCAAAGCTTACATTATTTACCACCCCGGATACGCGTCTGTCGGAACAAAAAACAATGCCGCCGTTTACCGGGACAGCTGCTATTTCATTAAACTGGCCTGAATTTATCGACAGTTTTTCTATTTCGATCATATTACTAACCTGGCCATGCAGTTTTGTTACAGGCAAAATAAGTAGCAGGAGTGATATGTAGCAGTAGCTCAGTTTGCTCATTTTAAAAATATCGTGGATTTGCTGCACTCACTGTCTTACCAAACTCAAACAGGAGTGCCACTTCATGAGTACCATCAACAAAGGTGCTTAAATTACTCAGGTTATATTCATATGCATATCCAAGTCTCAACTGCTGGTTTATCTGGAACTCCATTATCCCGACAAGCACCTCCTCTCCCAGTCTCCAGGAAAAGCCTAGCCACAGGAAATCGGATATAATGAAATTACCATTGAGGTCAATTAAGAGGGGATTATTCAAAGAGTACCTTACAAGGGTAGAAGGTTTAAATTTTAATCCCCTGGAGAAGTTGAACAGGCCGCCGGCGGTACCCATAAAATAATAATTCTCATAGTCATGATAAATTTCGTAGCCGTTATTGCTGCTTTTTTCCCGGTAGCTGAATAATTCAGGTACTGCCAGGCCTGCAAAGAACAACTGTGAGCTGTAGTATACACCAACACCAACGTTTGGCAAGGTATAGGAAGATACTGCATCGGTAAATTCCGGGTCAGGATCTACTGTTGTTACGCTGTAATAATCATTGTTTACCATATCTGCGCCAGCCTTGAGGCCAAGTGACCATCTCCCCCTGTTTGTTTTGATACGGAATGCATACTGTGCGAAGATACTTGCCTTGCTTGTTACGCCGTAAGTCTGGTAATGAGCCATCATACCAAGGGCAATACGATCATTTTTCAATGGTGAATGCATTGAAAAGGTTCCCATAGTAGGGGCACCTTCAAAATTCAGAGATTTCTTCCTGAAAGACAGTGAAACAGCCAGTGCTTCAGCGGTGCCGGTATAGGCCGGGTTAATAACAAGGCCATCAAGGAGGTACTGGCTGTAAACAGGATAATTTTGAGCATTAAGACCCGTAAGGCTAATCAGCAGAAAGAATATTATATATATTATCCTTTTCATCTTATCTCTTTAGAATAACATAACCACTCCTCTTTTCCTGCAGAGGCGATCTTATTGTAAGGAAATAATAATATGTTCCTTCGGGCAGGGGCCTGCCATCCATGTTTGTCCCTTCCCAATCGTTATAATAATTTTTTGCCCTGTAAACAACGGCACCTGCCATATTTGTAATAATTAACTCATTATCTGTATATTCAAGGCCTTCTATATAAAAGGTCTGGTTATAGCTATCACCATTGGGAGAAAATCCATCAGGGATTAATACACTGCTTACATTCAAGGTAACCCTGTCTGTTTCGGCAGGGCAGACATTTTCCCTGGTTTCTATTTTCCATTCAAGTATATTATCACCATAGGAAAGGCCCCTTACTACTGTTCCTGCAAAATTGTAATCATCAAAAACAGGGCTCCCCTGGCTCTGGATGACAGACCAGGTACCTGTTCCCACTTCAGGTTCACCGGCTTCGAGGGTATATGCAAACTGGTAGGGTTTTAACTGTATATCCTCACCTGCATAGGCCGGTGAAGGAGGCTCCCAGAATGCTATGTCAACGGAGGCTGAATCCACACAGCGCCAGTTTGTTTCCTTCCACCAGAAAGTATGTGTGCCATAACTGTTTACCCTGACTGTTGCAGATGGATTTCCGGTATCTGTTATATTATCTATTGAACCGCTGAAATTGAGCCATAAGCCATCGCCGGCGCTCGGGCTTGCCTGCAGGGGGTAATCGAGTCCGCAAACTTCATCATCGCTCCCCGCGTCAGCTACCGGGGCTTCATAAACCACGACACTGCGGGAGCCGCTCATTGATGTAGCCGCACATGAATTGGCATCAGTAATTGATGCAAAAGTATAGTTACCTGAATAAACGGGTGAATGTGTGAACTCATATGATGCAGTTGTAACTTCAAATGAAGGCAGGTTTTCGGTGCCGTTATTAAGTATCACCGTCCATGGTGCAGCACCGGTGAGGTTCATTGAAACACTTATTTCAGATCCTTCACAGATTGTATCCAGAGTAGCCGTTATCACTCCTTCGGGCAGGGGATGAATACCAACCATAACAACATTACTGATATCCAGGCAGCAATCAGAGAGGCCCGAAAAAACCGTTCTCCGGTAATACGTATCGACTGTCAGTTCCGGGGCCTGGTAATCGATCCCTGTATTATTCCCTGTTGCCGGAGACCACGTAATATTATCAACACTCTCTTCCCACAGATAGGTATACGAACCATTTCCCCCTGCAGGATTACTCCCTGTAATAATTTCAGGCTGTGTATTGTAACAGGTCATTTGATCAGAAGAAATTGAATTACCCGCAATCGGCGGCAGCACCGTAATGCTTATTGAATTACTTGCAAGGGCACATTCACCTGAAAGCACTTTACGTCTGTACCAGGTATTTTCAAGCAAGGCAGGCGGATTGTAGCCGGCCAGGTTATTTGTTCCGGGAGCCGGGTTCCATGTAAGCTGGTCAATGCTGTACTCCCATTCATACAGGTAAGAGCCATCGCCTCCTCCCGGCGTCTCTCCTGTCAGGTTACCAGGTACCTGCCCCAGGCATATTGTTGTATCGACAAGTCCTGAGAGTGTACTAATATTATTGTTTATTATTGCAGGATGCACATTAACAACAACCACATTACTTGTATCATCGCATACCGAGGAGGTAATAATTCTCCGGTACCATGTTGTATCGGCCAGTGCCGGCGGGGTATAGTCTGCCTGGTCTGCCCCGGCAATAGCAGTCCATTCCTGTAAGCTGGTACTGTCTTCCCAGACATAGTTATAATTATTCCCGTCACCTCCTGCAGGTATATCTCCCAGAAGGGGTGCAGGTATTGAATCCTGGCATATGACCTGGTCGGCATAAATAATATTATTGCTGATTGATGGAAGGCTGGCAAGAAACACATGAGCAGAGGTATCGGTACAGCAGTCGAGGTAACCTGATCTGACAATTCTCCTGTAGTACTTATTACCGGGAAAATCAGGTGAAGATTCATCGGGGTTATAATCTTTACCATCTGTTATCCCTTCCGCAGGCACCCAGTTGTTCTGGTCGGTACTGCTGATCCATTGATATGTGTAAGAACCATCCCCATCAAGAGGATCTGAGCCGGTAAGATCATCGAAAAGCTCATCTTGGCATATAAGCTGGTCAGATTCAATAGTATTATTTGAAATTTGCGGCAATACTTCAATAGTTACTATATTACTGGTATCAATACACATACCGGAGCTGACTATCCTCGAATAAAATGTTGTGGATGACAAGATGGGAGGGTCATAGCCGGGATTTGTTACTGTGCCCGGTGCTGACTGCCAGTTTTGTATTTCAGTGCTGTCTATCCACCTGTAGCTATAAATATTATTGCCACCTCCCGGTACTCCATTTTGAGGGATAAGCAGTTCCGGGTCCTGTCCAGCACAGATAATGGTATCATAGCCCACCAGGTTATTTGTTATCAAAGGCTGAACGATTATGGTAATAGCTTTGCTGGTATCTGACACCGGTGTTCCATTGCTGTCGGTGACCACCCTTCTGTACTGTACGGTATCTGTTTCCTGAATCATAATTGTCAGGTTTCTTGTACTCCCTGAGCCGGGTGCGAGTGACCAGGCAGTTTCCTCATCAGTCTTTCTTTCCCATCTGAAAAAATAAGGTTCTACACCACCTGCAGGTTCGGTGCCCAGTATTGTGTTTGGTGTTTGCCCATAGCATATTGAATCGGTTTGTGACTGGGTAACTGATGATATTATAGAATTAAACAGGAAGCCATTAAGTAATAAGGTCAGGTTTGTACGAATCAGTCCGGTTCCTCCGGCGCTCCCCTGCTGAGCACCATCAGGGTAGTTAATAATGCCTGCTGATCCTCCTGCGACACTGATACTCAATTCAGTCTGTGTACCATCGCCACTCAGCCATACCAGACCACCACCACCGCCACCTCCGGTGCCAAAAGATTCGGAGCTGCTGCCTCCGGCACCACCCGCAGCTTCAATGGTAATATCCGAGCCTGCATATGTTTTTACCGACATTATCACTGATCCGCCGCCGCCACCACCACCGGCTCCCCCGTCACCTGACGCTACAGCAGTGACTGAGCTTCCATTTGCTCTTATCATATGGCCATTACCTACGAGTGAATCGGTCAGTAT
>DRFJ01000039.1 GCA_011050615.1 Bacteroidota bacterium | reverse complement strand
GCATGGCCCAGGGCATACCTTATAGTATCCCTCGATATGCCTATACGATTGGCTATAGTAGCCCATGAATGCCGGGCATAGTAGGTTGTTATCTTCTTGTTTATCTTACATTCCTTTGCCACATCTTTCAGCTTCTTATTTATCCTCTTGGTAGCTGAACGGTAGTCGGCATAATTTTCCATCGTATTCAAAAGATACTTCTTACCCCTGTACTTTTCAATTATCTCAAAAGCCTCCGGCTGGACCAGAACCGAGTATTGCCTCTTTCCTTTGCTGCGTATATAATATATCCTCCCGTCCTCGATTCCTTCCAGATACATAAGATCCTTCATATTAATCCCTAAAAGGTAAAAGGAAAGCATAAATATATCCCTCGCCCACTCTGTTAGTTCATTCTCGAATGATGCAGTTCTTATCTTCTTCATCTCATCCGCAGTAATATTCCGCTTAATGGTTGTTTCTTTGGGTATCTGATACCTCCTGAAGGGATACATATTAAGATCTATCAAGCCCATAGTAATTGCCTGGTTGTAAACTGTCCGGATATTTCGCATATATATACCTATAGTATTGGATTTAAGGCCATCTGTCCTCATTTTGACCTCCAGTCGCCTGAGCCATTGTGAATCAATCCTGTCAAAAGTAAGATAGTGCGAACCATAGTAATCCTGCAACATTCTCTTAGTCCTTTCAAACAGGGAAGAATAGTTCACGTTGCCTACCTTCTTTAACATTTCTATTTTCTCGTCAATAAGTGAATAGATATCGTACCTCTCGTACTGATCTCTCAGTATCCTCATAAGGCTCTTTATATCCATAGTTGATATCTTCCCTCCCAGGTACTCTAATTTCATTGCATACTGTCCTATTTGACCTGTCAGGCGAAGATTTATTACATCTGCTTCCTGCTCGGTCATATATATCGATTTAACCTTACCTGTTGCTGAATCAAATTCCTCAGGTTTTACATAATACTTTGTAGGTAAATAACTGACTTTTCGTTGATGGCTTACCCGGATCTTTATATTTGTCGATCCATCCTGACGAAGGCTATTTTTTCTGATAACTGGCTTAAAAGTAGTCATAACTTTTAATTATATTGTTAGTTATTACGCCAATTGTAAACACATGATTGCATCCTGATACTACTATATTTGTATATTAGATCCGCTATTATCTGTCACCCAGTTTTGAAATTATAACGCCTGAAAAAGTTATGATAATAAAACAAGAAATCAAAGTTATTCCTATATTTTTTCGTGCATTATTCGTGCAAAATGATTATATTTTGCACTAAATTTAAATTAAAGTAGGTATGTTTATGTCAGGTATCTTTTCACCTTATTACAATATAAATTATCGTAAACCCTCAATTAGTGGGCAAAAGAAAGCCCCGGAATTTCTTCCGGGGCCTGTAGCGAGACCGGGAATTGAACCCGGGACCTCATGATTATGAATCATGCGCTCTAACCATCTGAGCTATCTCGCCATGTTTTGCAGGTACAGGCACAGTGATGCCATCTCCCCTGCTTTTGCGGGTGCAAATATAATACATCCTTTCAATATATCAATATGGTTTTTTATTAATGTTATTTTTTCTATATTGCATAAGATCATAAAATATTTGCCAAAAATTGAATTGATGAAATCAAAATATGAACTTGAATATATGCTGAACAGCTCACCGAAAGTACTGTTTCCAAGATTAAGTACCGCAGAAGGACTGGCTGAATGGTTCGCCGATGATGTGCATATCGATGGCAACGATTTTATTTTTATATGGGATAATACCGAACACCGGGCCAGGCTCGTACAGCTGAGGGAAAATAAACATGTACGGTTCAAATGGGCTGAAACAGATGAAAACGAGGACAGATACTTTGAGTTTAAACTTGATATTGATGAACTGACAGGAGATGTGGCTCTTTTAATTACCGATTTTGCCGAAGAAAGCGAGAGAGAAGACGCCATTTATCTATGGGATACCCAGATAACAGAGCTCAAGCGGGCTCTGGGAATGTAAAATGGGCACGATTTATGCATAAGATCTCCCGGGCTTTTCCCCCTATATCATTTTAGCATAAATAAAATATTGTTTAGTAGCTTTGAATCCCTAGCTTAGCACTATGATTAAGAAATTAGACTGGCTGGTTTTAAAATCCTTCATTGGGCCGCAAATACTTACATTTTTTATTGTGTTGTTTGTATTTGTACTGCAATTTCTTTGGATGTATATCGACGACCTGGCAGGCAAAGGGCTGGAACTGAATGTACTGGCAGAGCTTTTATTCCATTTTACCCTTGTGTTTGTGCCCAACGCCCTTCCCCTTGCCATTCTGCTGGCGGCACTTATGACTTTCGGCAATATGGGGGAGAACTTTGAACTCACTGCAATAAAGTCATCAGGTATATCACTGCAGAGAATAATGCGACCTCTTATTATTTTTATAGTACTAATGAGTATAGGCTCTTTTTTCTTTTCCAATAATGTCGTACCCTATGCCAACAGGAAAGCAAAAACCCTGATGTATGATATTACACAGAAGAGACCTGAACTGAATATCCAGGCCGGCACTTTTTATAACGGAATAGAAGGCTTCAGCATCAAAATTGGCAGGAAAGACCCTGAAACCAACAAGCTTGAAAAGATACTTATTTATGATCACAGGGACACACAGGGAAATAAATCTCTGGTAATGGCAGATTCGGGTTATATGAATATGACTCCGGATGAATCAGGATTGATATTCACACTATATAACGGATATGCCTATAACGATATAGAAGAAAAAGGCAGGTCGGCAAGCCAGAAAAAATATCCCTTCAGATCTGACCACTTCAGTGAACAGATAATGATAATTGAACTAAGCGGATTCGACCTTGAACGCTCCGACCTTAACCTGTTTAAGTCGCACCAGACCATGCAGAATATGTCCCAGCTTAAGTATTATATTGATTCATTAAGTGAAAGACTTGAAACTCGAGAGGAAGGTTATGTGCGTGAATATAAAACATCAAAAATATACTCCAGGAGGAATTACTACACAAGAGATATTGAAAAGGATACAGCAAGTATGGTAAACCTGGTTTTCAATGTTGACAGCCTCTATTCTGCGCTTGATCCGATACAGCAACAGATGGTAGTATCCCATTCGCTTAACCAGGCCAGGTCAGGTCTGCAGTACATAGAAGAAAAAAGTAATATAAGGTATGCTGAATTAAAGCATATACTGAAATTCAAAGCCGAATGGCACAGGAAGATAACACTTGCCGTTTCATGCATTATTTTCTTTTTCATAGGGGCCCCGCTCGGGGCTATAATAAGGAGAGGCGGACTGGGAACGCCCGTCGTTATTGCAGTTCTCTTCTTTGTTATCTGGTATGTTCTCACACTGTTCGGAGAAAAAGTGGCAAAGGAAGGGATTGCTCCCGTACCCCTGGGCATGTGGGAGTCAACAGTTATATTGATGGGTGTGGGAATCTTTCTTACTTATAAGGCCACCTCAGATGCAGCCATAATGAACAAGGAAACATACACGGCTTTCTTCAGGAACATAGGCAAAAAGCTTGGTTTAGTACAAGCCGGGGATAAGGATGAGGCTACTGATTAGCAGGAATAAACGCCCGTTTAAATTTCAGAATAAATAGCCCCCTGGATGATCCTGCCTGCAAATAAATGCGAAGCTCATGACATAAGTCATAAAAAGCCGGAGGGTATTTTTAAAGTTTTATCTATGTATTTTGGCTTACAAATCATACTTTTGCACCATAATCAAGACAGATACAGTATTATAATATAATGACAGGAAATAATAAAACAAAAAGTCCATTTAACACCATAGATGAAGCAATTGAAGAGATACGCAGGGGCAAGTTGATTATTGTTGTCGATGATGAAGACAGGGAAAATGAAGGCGATTTTATCTGTGCTGCCGAGCTCACTACCCCGGAAATCGTAAATTTTATGGCTACACAGGGCAGGGGGCTTATCTGTGTGCCTTTGCCTGAAGAAAGATGTGAAGAGCTTGAACTGGAACTCATGGTCGGGAAAAATACCTCACCCTATGATACCCCTTTTACGGTAAGTGTTGACCTGATCAGCAAAAATACCAGCACGGGTATATCAGCACATGACAGATGTCTTACGATTAATGCCCTTGTTGACCCCCGCACCAGACCCGAAATCCTGGGCAGGCCAGGCCATATATTCCCGCTCAAGGCTAAATCAAAAGGTGTGCTCAGGCGTGCCGGGCATACCGAAGCGGCCGTTGACCTGACAAGGCTGGCAGGTCTCAGACCGGGAGGGGCACTGGTTGAAATAATGAATGACGACGGCTCCATGGCCCGTCTTCCCGACCTGCTTAAGCTGTCAGAGAAATTCAATATTAAAATTATCTCGATAAAAGACCTCATAAAATACAGGCTGGAAAAAGAAAGCATACTTGAAATGGGCGTGAGAGTTCATTTACCCACCGAGTATGGGGAATTTGACTTCATCCCTTTCAGACAGTTAAGTAATAATATTGAACATGCAGCCCTGGTAAAAGGATCGTGGACAAAGGATGAAACTGTTCTGGTAAGAATACACTCCTCCTGCTTTACCGGCGATATTTTTGGATCACTCCGCTGCGATTGCGGCCCCCAGCTCCACAAGGCAATGAAAATGGTTGATGAGGCCGGGAAGGGAGCAGTTATATACCTCAGCCAGGAAGGAAGGGGAATAGGCTTATTCAATAAAATACGAACATACAAATTGCAGGAAGATGGACTGGATACGGTTGAAGCAAACCTGGAGCTTGGATTTGGCGAAGATGAAAGAGATTACGGAATAGGTGCCAATATAATGAGGGAACTGGGCCTGGGTAAGGTTAAACTGATCTCAAATAACCCGATTAAAAGAGCCGGACTTGAAGGATACGGCATTGAAATTGTTGAGACCCTTCCCCTGGAGATCCCTCCAAACCCGCATAACGAATTCTACCTGCAGACCAAGGCTGCTAAAATGGGCCATTATCTCAGCTGCTATAAACAAACCAAAAGTAAGCATTAAATAAACAAGCAATGGCCACACCACGAATCATTTTTATGGGAACACCTGAATTTGCAGTACCAAGCCTCGGGTCACTTCTCATTAATGATTTTAATATTGTCGGCGTGGTAAGTGCTCCCGATAAGCCTGCAGGCAGAGGTCTGAAAATACAAAGGTCAGCAGTCGCAGAATATGCTTCAGAAAATCTTCTTAAGCTGTTACAGCCTGCCGACCTTAATGATCCTTCTTTTATCGAACAGGTTGCCGGTCTCAAACCGGATATTATCGTTGTTGTAGCCTTCAGAAAGTTACCTGAAAAGATATGGAAGATTCCGAAGATAGGCACCTTTAACCTGCACGCTTCACTGCTTCCGCAGTACAGGGGGGCAGCACCCATTCATCATGCTATCATAAACGGAGAAACAACCACGGGTCTGACAACCTTCCTTATAGACGATAATATCGATACAGGGAAAATACTCTTCAGGAAGAAGGTTAATATCGCAGCAGATGACAGCGCCGGGAACATGCATGACAAACTAATGAGGGAAGGAGCAAAACTGGTGGTTAAAACTGTTAAAGCACTAGCCAGGGGTAATTATAAAACAATAGACCAGTCCAGCCTTATAGGTGATAATGAAACACTGAAAAAAGCTCCAAAGATTCACAGCAAAGACTGTTTTATTAACTGGGAGATGGCAAACAGTGATGTTTATAATTTCATTCGCGGATTATACCCGCGACCGGGAGCAAGGACAATCTTCATGAAGGGCAGTAAAAACTATACTGTAAAAATAGGCAAATGCAGGTGCCTTAAACAATATGAACATTTAAAACCAGCACAGATCAACAGTGATGGAAAAACCTATCTCCGGATAGGAACGGGTGGATGTGCCATTGATATAGAAAGGCTCCAGATTGAAGGTCGAAAATTAATGCATGTAAGTGAATTTCTCAGGGGTTTCGACATTAAAGAAACCCTGATTATCAAAGGCCTTCAGGCTTAAGTTTTCTCAGCCACAGTTCGGTTCCGGGGGGTGGTTCATAGCCGGGCTCCATCCTGTTCTTCCTGTAAAGGGCCCTGAGCCTGATACCATAGAGCTGTGATATGCCGTGCATTGTCTCTCCCTCTTTCACAATATGATATTCTTTGCCCCGCTCTGCCCTGTTTCTCTTTGGATGGAGATATAATATCTGGCCCTCCCGGAGTTCGGCATCATCGTCAAGATCATTGAACATGTATAATTCCCGGCTAAACAATCCGAATTCCCCGGCAAGGCTATCGAAGGTATCATTCCCGCTTATGGTGATGTACTCAACCATGTTTCTTACCTTGACCCTGCTCCCCCTGCCGATTATGTAATCATCGTCAGCAAGATTGGTACGAGCACTAACATCAGTGGTTTTCTTTATTCCGTTTTCTTTTTCCGTATTCAAAGTTGCATAAATTTTACCCTGATCCTGTCTTTTACTACCTATAACCATCTGATCATAAACATGAAGATCATTTTTTTCTATCATATCGATAAGCATATCTGCATATCTCGGGTTGGTAGCATATCCTGCACTTTTAAGTCCCCTGGCCCATCCCCTGTAATCATCCTGTTTGAGGTAAAAAAGGAAATTGTATCTTGATCCCTGAACCAGGAAATCGGAATGGTCCCTGAAAGATTCACTTACGTCCCTGTATCTCCTGAAGCATTCACCACGTCTGTCGTCATTATGATAAATTCTCCTTCCCTTCCATCCGTTATGGCATTTGATGCCAAAATGGTTATTGGCTGCAAGTGCCAGCCTGCTGCGCCCGTAATCACTCTCTATAGCAGCCTGGGCCAGGGTAATGCTGGCCGGCACACCCGTCCTGCGCATCTCGTCCATGGCCAGGTCAGCATACTCTTTAATATAATTTTCAATAGCAGGATTTTCACCCGCAGGCAAGGTTCCCGTCCTTGACCACCTCGCTGAATGACAGGAAGAAATGAGCAAGGCCAGCAATAATATGTAAGGAATAACTCTCATATGAGAAATTTGCCGTAAAAATAATAAGCTTATAGTTATTTACCTTGTTACAAACGTGAAGAAATTAACCAGTAGTGCATAATTATTAAGAATATTGCTTTATTAAGCAAATAGCGCAGAGAGCATGATTATTTTTTTAGTATTTTGCAGGACATATTTAAGCTATGGCAAGGAAAAAAATAATTAAACTTATCCTGAATGAATATGCCGGTCCGGAAGAACTGAGTGATGAAGATCAAAAGCTTCTCATCGAAGCCATGCATGCAGGCAGCCATGCATATTCACCATATTCTGATTTCCCGGTAGGAGCCGCACTGAGGCTTGACACAGGAGAGATAATAAGGGGCAATAACAGGGAGAATGCTTCCTTCCCGGTTAGTATCTGTGCTGAACATACCGCCGTTGCCTGCGCTGGTGCTAATTATCCGGAATCTGTAATTACCACAATTGCAATATGTGCCCGCAAAGGAAAAGATTTTACCGATATGCCTGTATCCCCGTGTGGTAAGTGCAGGCAGGTATTATCAGAAGAGGAAGACCGGGCCGGGAGGAAAATAAGGGTAATCCTTTACGGAAAATCCAGGATTTATGTGATTGACGGGATAGAAAACCTTCTGCCCCTCCGTTTCAGCAGCTCTGCACTCAGGACTTAATCATCACTGTATATTACCATCTGGAAGCCAGCGCCATGAATATTTTTTATCGAAATTTTACTGTCGCCCGACAGGTATTTTCTCAGCTTGGTAACATAAACATCCATGCTTCTTGCAGTAAAATAGTCATCAGAACCCCATATTGTTTTTAATGCTGTCCCCCTGCTAACCAGTGTATTGGGGGCCTGTGCAAGGAGTTCCAGCAATTGGGCTTCCTTGGGCGAAAGCTTTCTTTCCTCCTGCCCTGACTTAAGCGTCCTGATTTTTGTATTGAAGGTATACTTACCTATTTTAATCTCGTCGCTGATTTTTTTCATCCCTTCCCTGCGGCTGGTAATGGCTTTTATCTTGGCAAGGAGTATATCAGTATCGAAAGGCTTGGTTATATAGTCATCCGCACCAAGCCCGTAGCCGTGCAGAACATCATCTTTCAGTTTCCTGGCTGTCAGAAAAATTAATGGTATGGTCTTGTTAACAGCCCTTATTTCTGAAGCAATGGTAAAGCCATCGACATTGGGCAGCATTACATCCAGTATGCACAGGTTGAATTGTCCCTTTCTGAAAGCAGGGATGGCATTTTTGCCGTCGGCAACCCACTCAACCGTAAAATCATTGATTTCAAGATAGGATTTGAGAACCGAGCCAAAGCTAAGATCATCTTCGACAAGAAGTATTTTTGAGATATCACTCATAGGAGGTCTTCGTTTTGAGGAATATACACTTCAAATGTTGTGCCCTTCCCTGATTCACTGAATACTTTAATATCACCATTATGGGCATCGATTATGGCTTTAACATAACTCAGGCCAAGCCCAAAACCCTTAACATTGTGAATATTACCACCTGACTGCCTGTAAAACCTGTCAAATATTTTTGACTGCACGGTTTTGGTCATGCCTATCCCTTTGTCAGACACTGATAATACAAAACTGCCGTTTTTATTGTGAGTGCTTAAGGTTATCTCCGGTTCGCTCACACTGTACTTATTTGCATTATCAAGAAGGTTATGCACCAGGTTAGTAAGGTGTTCCCTGTCACCGTAAACTACAGGATCATCGGCCCCGGGATAAAAAAAGATATTTCCGTTTCTTCCTTCCACCTGTATCTCAATTGTTTCTATCGATCTTTCGATTACTGAATGCATATCAACATTGGAAAAACTGAATTCCATTTCTTTCCTGTCCAGCGATGAAATCTGAAGTATATTTTCAACCTGTTTGTTCATTCTTGCATTTTCCTTCTTTATCATGCCGATAAAATGCTTTACCCTGCTTTCGTCATTTATGATTTTAGGGTTACTTATTGTATCGGCAGCAAGTGAAATGGTTGCAATAGGTGTTTTAAACTCATGCGTCATATTATTTATAAAGTCCGATTTTATCTCAGATATTCTCTTCTGCCGGATAATAAAAAATATACTGAGGGCAAAGGTAAGCAGTATTATCATGCTGAAGAGGAGGGAGCCGCCAAGCAGCAGAGACATAGATGAGAGGATATAGTTCTTGCGCTCAGGGAAGACTATGGAAAGTCTCGTATTCCGGCGTATCAACCTGTCATTAAACAGGTTAACTGTATAGCTGCTGCTAAGCAGTTCGGCCGGGGTAACCGTCTCATAAACCCCATCGATAATCCTGTTTCCCTCAACTATAGCAAATTCAAAAGGAATGCTTATTCCCGAATTCGCAAGCTCGCTATACAGGACAGATAATATTTCGTCTCTGTCGGCAGGGCTGTTAAGCTCCCATTCATAGAGCTCTGAAATCATTTTGTCGCCCATCTGGCGAAGGTCACTGGATTTTTGCAAAAGCCATGATCTGAACCTGTCATTATTGATATTAAGAGGGCCTGCATCTTTTGATCCGATACTGGTTTCCGGAAATTCCTTTTCATTGCTGTCGCTAATAAAATATTGCTGGTAATCTCCCAGTACCTGCACATTTTTACCATCATCCGTCAGCCTGAAGGAAAAGCTCTCCCCTACTCCGCTCAGTCCTCCATACCCCTGTACAGGTGCATTCCCCTGTCCGGCAAAAGGAACGGTTTGCATCTCATCTGCCTGTGATTGCAATAAGGAATCGGCTACCATCATCTGCCTGTAGAAAACCAGTTGCCTTGACGACTCAATTTTTCTTGCAGTACTCTGCAGGCTGTTGAATACTGAACGGTTAAACAGGTCATTACGCACCCTTACGGCATTATTGATCCAGATTATCTGCACCCATATGATGCCCGTTAATGACACCAGCATTAAAGATATCAGCCCTATGAACTTCCACCTCTTCATAATGCAAAAATATAATTATAATATTACAACAATCCACTTTTTAACTTTTCCTTAACTAGATTTAACCTCAGTTTAACTGACTCAGGGTAATAATGTTATACATTTGTTATGGATTTCGTAATAATTACGGAATACGCGGCTAAAAAATCCTTTAAAGAGGAAGAATGAAATGAAGTAAAGGGATAAGGGCCGGAGGGTAATTCTGACATCCTGACCTCTGATATTTTCAGTTTGAGTGAAGTGGCTGTTTTATATTAAAGCAGCCATTTTTTTTATTTAAGCTGCTTTACCTTAGACCATATATCGCTATCAGGCAAAGGTGCAGTAATTTCAATTTCCTGTTTCTGAACGGGATGGATAAACCTGACCTTCCATGCGTGGAGGGATATGCTTCCGTCATTATTTGACCTGGGATAGCCATATTTAAGATCACCCTTCACGGGACAAGCTACCCGGGCCAGCTGGCATCTTATCTGGTGATGGCGCCCGGTATGGAGGTCGATTTCCAGCACATAATACCTGTCTGTCCGGCTGATCAGCCTATAGCTCAGATGTGCTTCTTTGCTGCCCTTCACCTGGGTATCAAAGGCATAGGATTTATTCTGTTTCTCATTTTTCTTCAGGTAATGCACTAAACTGCCCTCCTCCGAAGGTGGTCTTTCCCTTACTACAGCAAGGTATTTCTTGGCTACCTCTTTTTCCTGGAACATCCTGTTTAACCTGGCCAGGGCTTTAGAAGTGCGTGCAAATACTATTGCACCGCTAACAGGCCTGTCGAGCCTGTGAACCACACCAAGGAATACTTCACCTGGCTTTTTATATCTTACTGCCAGGTATTTCTTTACCCTGTCAGAAAGCGTTTCATCACCTGTGCTGTCACCCTGCACCAATTCACCGCATTTCTTGTTAACAGCGATTATATGGTTGTCTTCGTAAAGTATATCCATGCCGGGGAATTCAATACTGCTCCTTTTCATTCGGGAAATCGTGCGAACGAACATCTTTGATATAAGCCTGAACAGCCCCGGTTATTTCCTGGTACAGGTTATGGTATCTCCTTAGAAAACGTGGGGAGAATTCCTGGTTAATCCCGAGCATGTCATGGATCACCAGCACCTGGCCATCAACCTTATTGCCAGCGCCAATGCCAATCGTAGGTATTGAAATGCTTTCGGCCACCTCGCCGGCAAGAACGGCAGGTATCTTTTCAAGTACAATGGCAAAAGCCCCTGCTTCCTCAAGTAATCTCGCATCACTCTTAAGCCTCTTTGCCTCCTCTTCCTCCCGTGCCCTTACAACGTAAGTGCCAAACTTATGTATTGATTGAGGTGTTAATCCCAGGTGCCCCATAACGGGGATGCCGGCAGATAATATTCTTTCGATTGATTCTGCTATTTCAGCACCTCCCTCAAGCTTAACTGCGTGTGCACCTGTTTCTTTCATTATCCTGATCGCCGAGGAAAGGGCTTCCTTGGAATTTCCCTGGTAGGTTCCGAAAGGCATATCCACCACGACCAGTGCTCTTTTTGCCGCACGGACAACAGAAGCAGCATGATAAATCATATTATCAAGGGTTATGGGCAGGGTGGTCTCAAACCCGGCCATAACGTTTGATGCCGAATCGCCTACAAGAATGACATCAATCCCTGCCTTATCCACAATTGACGCCATGGAATAATCATATGAGGTGAGCATGGCAATTTTCTCACCTTTTAATTTCATTTCTGAGAGTACATGCGTGGTAACCCTCTTAACCGTATTATGGATTGACATAACCTGTTATTTTATTATTATACAGGGTAAAGCTACAAATTTGTTTAATAATACATGATCTGACCGGGACTAAAATGCTGCAACTGCCTTTTTGTCATTATTGGCTTTGGTTTGGTCATTTAAAAATGCGTTTGAATGCCATATTAGCATAAATAAAACCCAAAAATCCGATGGCATAATCATTGATTAAAGGATTGGGAAATCGGAAAACATTAAAAATAAGTTATAAAATGGGAAAAATAATTGGTATAGACCTTGGAACAACTAATTCATGCGTTTCGGTGATGGAAGGAAACGAACCTGTCGTGATACCAAACAGCGAAGGCAAGAGAACCACTCCGTCAATTGTAGCCTTTGTTGAAAATGGTGAACGAAAGGTAGGTGATCCTGCAAAACGTCAGGCCATCACCAATGCTAACAAAACAGTATATTCAATAAAAAGATTCATGGGTGAGACTTTCGACAATGTAAGCAAGGAAATTACCCGTGTACCCTACAAAGTGGTTAAGGGAGATAATAACACACCCAGGATTCAGATTGATGATCGCAAATATTCGCCACAGGAAATATCTGCCATGGTATTGCAAAAAATGAAAAAAACGGCAGAGGATTACCTTGGACAGGAAGTTACTGAAGCTGTTATAACAGTTCCTGCCTACTTCAATGACTCACAGCGCCAGGCAACCAAAGAAGCAGGTGAGATTGCCGGATTGAAAGTAAAAAGAATAATAAATGAGCCTACTGCTGCGGCACTGGCATATGGACTTGACAAAAAGACGGAAGACCTCAAGGTGGCTGTTTTTGACCTTGGAGGAGGGACATTTGATATATCCATACTCGAACTTGGTGACGGAGTATTTGAGGTTAAATCAACAAATGGTGACACACATCTTGGTGGGGATGATTTTGATGAACTCATTATTAACTGGCTGTCAGAGGAGTTTAAAAAAGATGAAGGTGTTGACCTTAAAAGAGATCCCATGGCACTGCAGCGACTCAAAGAAGCAGCCGAGAAAGCCAAGATAGAACTGTCGAGTTCATCAAGCACAGAGATCAATCTACCCTATATAATGCCCGTTGACGGCATACCCAAACACCTGGTTAAAACGCTTACAAGGGCACATTTTGAGAAACTCACCGATTCACTGATACAGGCTGTTATTGAACCCTGTAAAATTGCCCTGAAAGATGCAGGACTGAAAGCTTCCGATATAAACGAAGTACTTCTGGTTGGTGGTTCAACCCGTATACCAGCCATACAGGAAGTAGTCCGGAAATTTTTCGGCAGAGCTCCTTCAAAAGGTGTTAACCCAGATGAGGTAGTGGCCATTGGAGCAGCAATCCAGGGTGGCGTTCTCACGGGTGAGGTTAAAGATGTACTCTTACTTGATGTTACACCACTTTCACTTGGTATTGAAACCATGGGTGGGGTAATGACAAAACTGATAGAAGCCAATACGACCATTCCTACAAAGAAGAATGAGACATTTACAACTGCCGCTGACAATCAACCCTCGGTTGAAATACACGTACTGCAGGGAGAAAGGCCAATGGCAGCAGGTAACAAAACAATAGGAAGATTCCATCTTGATGGTATTCCGCCTGCACCAAGGGGAGTACCACAGATTGAAGTAACTTTTGATATTGATGCAAACGGCATACTCAACGTATCAGCAAAGGATAAGGGTACCGGGAAAGAGCAGAGCATCAGGATTGAAGCTTCATCGGGTCTGAGTGAAGATGAGATTAAAAGAATGCGCGACGAGGCGAAAGCCAATGAGGAAGAAGACAGGAAAGCAAAGGAAAAAGTTGATAAGATTAACTCTGCCGACAGTATGATTTTCCAGACAGAAAAACAACTCAAGGAGTACGGCGACAAGCTCCCGGCAGATAAGAAAGAACCCATAGAAAAGGCTCTTTCAGATCTTAAGGAAGCTCATAAAAACCAGGACATTGAAGCCATTGACAAAGCATTGAATGACCTTAATACCAGGTGGCAGGCTGCCTCTGAAGATATTTATAAATCTGCCCAGGCAGAAGCCCAGCCCCAGGCAGGGCCTGAACAGGGTCCTCAATCAGAAGGGCAGTCAGGTAAAGGCAGCGATGACGATGAAGTCACTGATGTTGATTTTGAAGAGGTTAAATAATCAAACACTGAACATATAATTAATAAAACACTCTGAAATTTTCAGAGTGTTTTTTTTATTTTTACATCGTAATAATATAAAAGCTATGATGCATTTCCCCAGGATCATATTATTCCTTATTCTTATAATTATACCATTCAGTACATTAAGACCACAGGAAAAACTTAACCATATCGATAAAAACGGACTGAAGCAGGGTCACTGGATTAGGAAATACCAGAACGGACAGATTATGTACGAGGCTTATTTCACAGATGACCGGCCTGAGGGTGAATTTAAAAGATATGACGAGGACGGGAACCTGACCTCAGTACTTAATTACACCGGGGATACAAGCTATGCTCGCTTTTATCATCCAAACGGGTTCATTGCGGGCAGGGGTAAATATACTGGCCGGAAAAAAACCGGTGAGTGGTTTTATTATTCCGATTATATTGAAAATCATCTGCTTATGAGGTGCCGGTTCATAAACGGCCAGGCAGAAGGGTTATGCATAAAATACCACTGGAATGGTGAAATTGCTGAAAAGCTGGAATACAAAAACGGAATAAAATCAGGTGCCTGGAAACAGTACTACACTGACGGTACTCCCTCACTGGAATCTTCCTACCAGGATGGGAAACTGAACGGGGAATTCAGATCATGGCATCCCAATGGTACAAAGGAAATAACGGGTCTTTACAGGAATGATGTCAGAACAGGCCCCTGGATTTTCTTTAACCGGGACGGAACCGTTCGAAAGGAAATAAAATATAATAACGGTATTCCTGAGAACAGGGCAGAACTGATAAGGGAGGAAACTGAATACCTGGATAAACTGGAGAAAGAAGGCGGAAAAATAAATGACCCGGAAATAACAGGTATAATAAGATAGCATGCCCCGGTGCCTGATGTTGCAGTCTTCAATAATTTCTTAATATTGTTGCTCAGAATAAAATGGTGATGAATGATCAAAATGACAGGTATTCATTAAGTGAACTTCAGAAACTCATTAAAAAATCAATTGAAGAAAACCTGCCGGGCTTTTACTGGGTAAGTGCCGAAATATCGGAATTGAAAATCAACTATGCCGGACATTGTTATCTTGAACTTATTGAGAAAGATAGTCATGAAGACATCAGGTCGAGGGTTCGTGCCATTATCTGGTCACAAAAAGCCAGGCTGCTCCTTCCCTATTTTGAAAGTACCACAGGTCAGGCTCTGTCAGAAAGTATAAAAGTTTTGCTCAGGGTTAAGATAGAATACCATGAGGTATATGGTTTAAGTCTTGTAATATATGACATTGATCCTGCATATACCATTGGAGAGATGGAACTCAGGAGAAGACAGATAATTAAGCGCCTGGAATCAGAAGGGGTAATGAATCTTAATAAAGAACTGACCTTCCCCCTGTTACCGGTAAGGATAGCCGTCATCTCATCAGAACAGGCAGCAGGCTACGGCGATTTTACGGATGAGTTGAAAAATAATATTTATGGCTTTGTTTATAAACCCAGCCTTTTCAGGGCTATAATGCAGGGTAAAGAAACTGAAGCATCGATTGTTGCTGCCATTAATAATATTTTCGAAGCTATAGAAAACTATGACCTTATGGTAATAGTAAGAGGCGGAGGGTCACAGGCAGACCTGAGTTGGTTCGACAATTATAATATTGCCTATCTGATTACACAGCTACCCATACCGCTACTTACAGGAATCGGACACGAAAAGGACCTCTCGGTTACTGACCTGGTGGCTTACCGGTCATTTAAGACACCTACTGCCGTTGCAGATTTTATAATAAGCCAGAGCCTTAAAACTGAAGAGCGCCTGCTGGAACTGAGAGAATCGATCATTCATTCCAGCCGGGAAATGGTGAAAATGAAGAGGAATATTATTAACAGAATCAGTGTTAACATGGCTCCCAGGGTGAGATCATCACTGCAAAATAAACGGACCCTGCTTAACAGGTCAGGTTTAAGGCTTTCCGGAAATATACGTTCCTGCCTTTCACAAAACCATGCCAGGTTAAACACCATTGAAACGAATGTCAGTAAAATTACATTGAATTATATCCATGATAAGTACAGGCAAACAGGTGATCTTAAGAACCGTCTTAAACCGTCCATGACAAGATACATAAATCAAAAACAAACAATTTTAGATAATTTTTCCAGATCAATTGATTACCTTAGCCCTTCAAGAGTGTTGAAACGTGGTTACTCAATTACTCTGTTTGAAAATAAAGCCGTCAGATCGTCGAATGAATTGAAACCTGGCTCCGAGATAAGTACTATTTTAAGTCTCGGCAGAATAGAGAGTAAAGTATTTGACCTGAAGAAACCTGATAAATGAGAAAGGGGAAGAGATTTTTTATAAGTCTGCTGCTTATTGTATTTTTTCAAGGGCTATA
The DNA here is from genome assembly GCA_011050615.1 of Bacteroidota bacterium. Taxonomy (GTDB): domain Bacteria; phylum Bacteroidota; class Bacteroidia; order Bacteroidales; family VadinHA17; genus UBA9300. The sequence continues at coordinate 18,104 of DRFJ01000039.1, read as the reverse complement.
TGGCCAGAATACATACTTCCCGTATTGTTACAAATACCATTCGGGTGAAAAATTAAATTACAAGCTCTTAGAAAACTTATATACAAAGGCATCTGAGTATTTAAGCAATGCCGATGTGGAAAACCTTGAACTCATTGCCATTCAGATGAAAAGTCTTTCATGCCATAACTATCCCCTTTATGATGGATTGTCGCAAAACATGGAAGGTGTAATATACTATTTAAAAGGCGATAACAGTAAGGCCTTAAAACATTTCCTCTCAGCCCTGGCAATCTATTCGGAACAGGAATTCTTCAATGGTGTTAACGGGCTTCTTAATAATATAGCCATAATATTTGCCCTCGTTGGCGATTACCAGTCATCGAAAAAATACCTGTTACGTGCCATTGAGATCAATGAGAAAAAAGGCATGAATTATTACGACACGTTCAGCTATAACCTCGCTGAAGTGGAGGCCGAACTGGGGAAGCCCCAGGAATCCATTGAGATACTGAAGGAATTGCTCAAAAAGGAAAGTGATAATTTAAATAACATATCCCCGGTTTCTGTTATTGGATTGATTATCAGTGATTATAACAAGCTTGGCATGCAGGAAGAGGCTGAAAGCTGGATAAACAGGGGCTACCTGGCACTGGATGAGAATCGCCATAATGACGTGGACAAGCTTGTATTTTATACCTCAGTAATGGAATTTCACCTCAATAATGGTGATTATGAAAAAGTAATAAGTATCTCCCGTCAGTTTGAGATTGACGAAAGATACAGGCTGCCCGACCAGTATGAACACCTCGAATACCTTTGCAGAGCCTATTCAGCCACAGGTGACTACAACAAAGCCTGGAAATATGATAATATCCTGTCTGAAATTCATGCAGAAGATTATATAGTTAACAGGGAAGAAATTATAAGCCTGTTGATGATTGAGTACGAAGAAACAAGAAATGAAAGACTTCAGGCAAGTATAAACCGGGAAATGGAACTTAACCTTACACGGCAGAAAGTGGTGAATAAACTCATGGTAATCTCACTCATTATACTTGTCGCCTTTGTTATCCTTTTTATCATATTGCTGCGCATAAGAAAAATAAGGAACAAGTATAAGGAAGAATTCAGTATTGAAACTGAGAAGTTCGCTGCAGTTAACCGGGAACTGCAAAAAACAAACAAAGAACTTGAGAAAGAAAACAAATTGCTGGACACCCTCATATCAGTGTTTGCCCATGATCTTATTAATCCTTTTCAGGCTATACTGGGCTTCAGCAAATTAATGGTGGATGACTTTGAAGCACTCGATAAGGAAAGTATGATTGAATACAGCAATATGCTGAGCGAAACATCATTTCAATTAAATCAGCTCCTGATAAATCTACAGAGTATTGCTACCATACAGGCCGGCAAAGATAAACTTGAAATGTCTGAACTTCCTGTAATACCGGTTATACATGACGTGGTTGCACTCTATAAACCCCTGGCGGAAAGGAAGAAAATACGTATATCCACAAACTACGATAAGGATTTTACAGCCCTCATAAATCCCGATGTACTGAAAACCGTCATGCGTAATGTTTTGAATAATGCCATTAAATACAGCCACACGGGTGAGGAGGTGAGAATAAACGCTTATGAGAAAAATGATTTTATCTACATCTCCGTGGAGGATGATGGCGTAGGGATGGATGATGAAATAAGGAAAAATATTCTTAAGGGAAATTACCTTATGTCAAAGCCTGGTACAGGCAGCGAAAAAGGCAGCGGACTCGGACTGGCAATATGTATCGACTTGCTGGAGATGAACAAAGGCGAACTGGAAATAGATAACATCCGCGAAAAGGGTACAAGTGTAATCCTCAAAATAATGAAAGCCAATGCTTAGATGTGGATTACACATAACAGCTTTTATTTTCCTTGCTTTGACCGCCAGTAGCCAGAGCAATGTTACCGATACTGTTCTGCAAAATTTGGCTGAAATGCATGATTCAGTGAAAATGAAATTACTTAAAAATTATGCTCTCGAGGAACAACACAAATCTTTGAGAGCAGGGCTGATATATGCAGACAAAAGAATGGAAATAGCAAAGAAGCTTAATGATACGGAAAAAATAGCAGAAACATGGCATATCTACGGTAACCTCTATACTACATCCGGTTTACTTCCGGAAGCAGAAGAAAATTACCTGAAAGCCTTAATACTTTTCGACAGCCTTAAGCTGAATGAGGATAAGGCCTCAATACTGCATAATCTTGGCCTGGTGGCTTTTAAAAATAATGACACTTTAAAAAGCATTGAATATTATAAGAAATCAATCGCTCTAAGGAAGGAAGTACTTGATGACCGGAGAATTGGAGACGAGCTTACAACCCTGGGAGAAACATATCTTGCTTTTAAAGATTATGATAATAGCAGAAAATACCTCATGGAAGCACTGGAATATTACGGTGGAATAGAAAAATATGGAAGGAAAATGGATGCATGGGCCTTCATCACTGATAATTATTACGAAGCAGGACAAAACGGCGGGAAGCGCTGGATAGATTCGATGATCACGGAAAATAAGAAAGCCGGTTCAGAGATCCATAAAAATATGATTAACCTTAGGCTGTGCAAATACCACCTTCTGAATAATGAGCTGGTATTAGGTGCAGCTTATATCGACAGTATCAATTTTGAACTCGTATACGATTATGAAGTTATTGACCCCGTTGATGTAATAAATACCCTTGCTGAAAAATACAGAAATATGGGAAATGAAAGACAGGCCTTACACTACCGGCTCCTGTATCGTAAGCATCGTTTTGACCATACAAGAAGGGAAGTGCAGAACCTCGTGTCAAATTATAACATCAGGTTCAGCATCAGGGCAGCTGAAGAAAATATTAAATGGTCACAACAACAGAACGAATTGATAGTAAAAAGGATAAAACTTGAAAAGATAATTTCATACACAATATACCTTGCACTGTTCATAACTCTTGTTGTTCTCGCCTATCTCTGGTACAATCTGAATGCCATCAGAAAGACAAATATAAAGCTGGAACAAAGAAGAGCCGGCCTGCAGGAGGCATATGAAAGATCATCAAGGTATAAAGAAAGAATTCTGAGCATCCGTGAAAACAAAAGCGACTTCTTTTCAATTATCTCATTAAAGCTCAGAAAACCGCTCTGCAACCTGACTGCCAAATTATCTGATATCAGTGAATATCTTGCGGCACATAGCAAGGATCTGAAGCTTAAAACATATATGGAACAACTTTATAAGGATTCTTCCGGTATAGAAAAAGGTCTTGAAAGAATACTTCTCTGGTCAAAGCTTCAGCGAAATAAATATATGGTTGAGCAGGAAACCTTTAACCTGAATGACTTTTTATACGAAATATTACCTGCCCTTCTTGGTATAGCGCTCAAAAAAGACATCAGGATACGATTTGATGTTGACCCGGAGATAGAAATAAAGTATGACAGGTTTTGCCTGAAAACAATATTAACCATTATTACAGAGAACAGTATAGAACACTCACCCCCCAGGTCGGACATAATAATCAGGGCCGAAAAATCAAATTCAGGGTGTACACTTTCTGTAACTGATTTTGGGAGCGGTATCCCTGATAATCTTAAAGATAAAATATTTGATTTAAGCAGGGTTAAAAGTGAAAGTGCCACAAACGGGACCCATAAAATGGGGCTGGGCTTGCTTATAGTCAAGCTTATGACACAAAAGAATCATAGCACCCCGGGCCTGGAAAGCAAAAAAAACTCAGGAACAACAATATTTATTCATATCAATAATAATCATGACTGAAGAGAAACCTACATTTAATAAGGCAGTAGCAGAACTGGAAAAAATCCTGGAGCAAATAGAATCAGGTGAACTTGATGTTGACGATCTGTCAGGAAAAGTAAAACGGGCTTCGGAATTATTACGGCTTTGCCAGGCAAAACTCAGGGACACAGAGGAAGAGATAGATAAAATTATCAACGATATGGAATAAAAAAATCAGGACCAATATGATGTGCCCTGATTTTTCCCTAATGTCCCTAAACCTAAATCCCAGAAAACAAACTACTGTTTTATTAAGTATTACCTTCTGTTCTCTTTAACGTAACAAAGATATTAATTGTTACATTAATCACCTATTAAAATTTAACATTTAACTTTTTTTTAATAATTACTTCGCTTTTTCAACCCCCAGAACATCTTTGATTGCCTTATCAAAGGTGTCTTTTGGCAAGGCTCCCATTGCCATCTGTGGCTGTCCGTCCTTCGGGACAAATAAAAGCGACGGAATACTCCTTATTCCAAAAATGGCAGCCAGTTCCTGCTCCGATTCCGTATCAATCTTGTAAATATCAAGCGAACCGTTATACTCTTTCGCTAACTCTTCAAGAATGGGTGCAACCATTTTACATGGCTGACACCAGTCAGCATAAAAATCAATCATGCAGGGTTTGTCGCCTTCAAATTTCCATTCTTTGTTTTCTTCGTAATTGAATACCTTTGTTAAAAATTTTTCTTTAGTCAGATGCTCTACCATAATATAATTCTTAAATTGTTTCTATTATAACGCCAAAGACCATACCGTTGTTCAAATACATAATTATTAACGTTTTTTTGAGCATTTAATTGTAATTTTGTCATATATTATGAACAAATTGTCATATTTAAATATGAACAGATGTATATCTGACAATATTTTCACCCTGATATCCGATTTTGCGCAAAAATCGGGCGTGGAGGCCTATGTTATCGGTGGCTATGTACGTGACTGTCTCCTGGGGCGGAAAAATGACAAAAAGGATATTGACATTTTGGTCAGAGGAAGCGGCATTGACCTGGCAAAAAAGGTTGCGGCCGGTATATCATCAAAGATAAAGGTAACGGTTTATAAAAATTTTGGTACGGCCATGTTCAGGGCAGGCGGGCATATAATTGAGTTTGTCGGAGCCAGGAAAGAATCATACAGCAGTGACTCACGCAAGCCCCTTGTTGAGGACGGCAACCTGGAGGACGATCAGAACCGTCGTGACTTTACCATCAATGCTATGGCTATCAGTCTTAACAAGGAAAGCTACGGGCAATTGATAGATCCGTTCAAGGGTATTGAGGATCTTGAAAAGAAGATTATCAGAACGCCTCTTGAACCGGGAAGAACATTTTCTGATGATCCGCTGAGGATGCTGAGAGCAATAAGATTTGCTTCCCAGCTTGGCTTTTCAATTCACCCCGACACCTTTGAATCAATCAAAGAAAATGCCGGGAGAATCTCAATTGTCTCATATGAAAGGATTACAACAGAGCTAAACAAGATATTAATGAGCCCTGAGCCTTCCCGGGGCTTCAGCCTGCTCTACGACAGCAAGCTTCTTGAAATAATACTCCCCGAGGTTTACATGCTCAAGGGTGTTGATAAGAAAGAAAAGCATGGTCATAAGGATAATTTTGATCATACCATGCAGGTTGTGGATAACGTGAGTCAAAAGTCGGATTCATTATGGTTACGATGGGCAGCCCTCCTGCATGATATAGCTAAACCGGTCACTAAAAAATATATTGAAGGTACGGGATGGACCTTCCATGGCCATGAATTTATCGGATCAAAAATGGTGCCCGGCATATTTAAGAGGTTGAAGCTGCCAATGGGTGACAGTATGAAGTATGTGAAAAAGCTTGTTGCACTGCATTTGCGACCCATAATTCTTTCACAGGATTCAGTTACCGACTCTGCTGTCAGAAGGCTGCTATTTGATGCCGGGGATGATATTGATGACCTGATGATGCTATGTGAAGCAGATATTACCTCAAAAAACGAAAAGAAAATCAGGCAGCATCTGAGCAATTTCAGACTAGTAAGACAAAAGCTAAGGGAGATTGAGCAGAAGGATCATATCAGGAATTTCCAGCCACCTATAGATGGCAACGAAATAATAAAAATGTTCGATCTTAAACCGGGCAGGGAGGTAGGAGATTTAAAGGACAGCATTAAGGAAGCCATACTTGACGGCATTATACCTAATGAATACGAAGCGGCAAAAGATTTTTTGATTAAGAAAGCAGCAGAGATGGGTCTCAGGCCCTCGTCCGGATAATTTTACCTGGCACACAGCCCTGCAATTACAGGAAGGTGATCGCTGAATCCTCCTGCATACTCATATCCCCACCAGGTACTGAATGGCCTTAATCCCCTGTACGATGTATCATCCGTCAGCAAAACTTCATTATTAACAATCCTGAAGCTGTTCCTGAGATAATAGAGCCCGCTGTCTGATTCATATAAGGGCGCTGATAAGATTATCTGGTCAAAATGGCACCATGTACCCTGGTACTTATAGCTTCCTGCCCATGGACTGTCATTCCGGGCAGTATTAATGAGGTAATTCCCCTTTACATTGTTAATTTTCGTTTCAGCACCAAGCATATCATGAATCGATTCGGATGAGGGTTCATCATTAAAATCACCCATAATAATTATTTTCCTGTTTCTTCCGATACTGTCGATTTTACTTCTCATGTATGAGGCAACCGCCTTTCGCCTGTTATCTGATGGTATGGTTCCTCCCCTTCTTGAAGGCCAGTGACAAATCATTACATCAATTGTATCATTGTCATACTTAAAACTGGCATAAAGTATAGCCCTTGTATTTATAAAAGTTCCATCTTCATTCAAGGGACACCATGATTCGGCCATCAGCAGGCTCAGCTTTTCTTTCCTGTACAACAGGGCCGTATTTATTCCCCGTTCATCCCTGCCTGCAGATATTTTATATCCGTAAGCTTCTCGGGAAAGATAAGTTTTATCGCAAAGGTCCCTGAGGACAACCGGGCTTTCAACTTCACATAATCCTATCAGGTCAGGCGCTTCCATATCATTGCTGCAAAGTACGATCACCTTGAAAATATTATCCAGCTTCCTGTAATATTTATAGGAATCCCATTTACGTGGTGACGAGGGAAGAAATTCATCATCATCAAGATTACTGTCCAGGGTATCAAATAAATTTTCAACATTATAGAACATCAGCTGCAGTACATTGCCCGGTCTGTCCGGCTTATTTTCCGGGATCTTATCGCCTGCAGGTAAAACAAGTGCAGTCGTAAGGCTAATGATTAACAAACTATTTATTTTCAGCACTCTCATCTGTCTGTTTCTCATATGCACCAAGATCCGGGCCTTCGTCAGCCAGCCTGTTATATCCGTGCAGATCAAATGGTACCATGTCAGCATAATAATATGATCCGGCATTTATCAGGGGTGAAAGTGTATCAGGCCTGAAGTCGTATTCACTCCAGCTGACAAAAAGAGGATCCAGGTTTAAAATACAGTTTTCACATGGATAACCGAGCTGGTCCCCGCTCTTAACAAGACAATTGACAAACTCAATATTAAGTTTCTCTTCATCATTGCTTTCTATATATATTTCTGTTTCCTTACGGCCGGTAACTACAGAATTATAAAACCCTGCTTTTACCAGTTCCCCGGCATACCGTTTTTCATTATAATCATAAAAGTCACTTATGTACACTGCAGGGCTTACACGGTTTGAATAATCCCAGTGATTTGCCATTGTGCAATGAATAAGGGTATAGTCCCCTCCCATGGCTATAAATGCACAATAATATCCGCAGTGTGAAATTACGGTATTCTCCGCATAAATGCTTGCTCCCAGTGAAGATAAGCCGCTTACAGACATATGTGAAATTGTCAGATTATGCAATTGAAGCCCGGGCGCAAGGTCCCCTGACTCAAGATTGCCCGCGTGCAAACCTGAAACGGCATTTTTTATACTGGCATTCCTGATAATATTACCGGTGCTTCCGTTAAGAAAATATAATCCCTGCCACTGGCCCGGTATGTCAGAATACAGTGGTTCAATCCTGTCAGAATCAAAACAGACAGGCTTGTCCGCCGTACCTTCAACAACCAGGGTCCCGGCTACATACATAGTTGAGCCGCGGTGGAAGAGTATCCTGGCACCCTCAGTTATTGTAAGTACATGCCCTGTATCAACGAGCATGGAATTATAAACCACATATGGTTTCCCTTCTATCCATGTATCCGTTTCCACTGTTGCCGAATTTATCAGCATAATATCCTGACCCCATGCAATGAGGTCCACATCCTGGATATTGCTTCCCATTTGAAATTCAATGGAATCAGTAATCAATACCGGATTATCGCTGTCAGTGGGATCAATCAAGGCATCAATAAAGATAAAAAGGCTGTCTGCAGGTGCTATCTCAATATTATTAAAGCTGGTCCCTGGCATACCATCAACATTCAGTCTGAAGGGAGAGTCATCTCCTCCCGCAAGCTCTATCCTGTCAATGAGCAGCCATGACCTGTATGGGTTTTTTATCCTCAGCTCCCGTGTTACAGTACCTATACTTGTAAAAACGGTGTCAAAATGTATGGTATCTTCAGAAAATTGAAGCACCGGCATTTCACCATCGAAATATTTCCTTTTTTCACATGATGAAAAACATATAAATATTATCAGAAGGAATAAAAAAAGTTTATTCATCAATTATATGCAGCTAGCCATGAGCATCAATACTGGTTTAGCCAGCGGTATCTCCTGGCATTATCTCCGAATTTTACAGCAAAAGACAGTTCATGTGAACCGTAACTGTGTTGTCTTATATCCGTAAGTGCAAGGTCAAAGGCATAAGCAAAATAGAATTTGTCGTATGTAAACCCGATCATCATAATCACGGCATCCTGTGTGCGGTATGATATCCCTGCCCAGTAATCCTGGCGATAATAAATTCTCGTTGTGAAATCCACCTGGGCTGCCTTAAGTATCATATCGGATGTTTTAACAAGGGCTGATGGTTCAAGCACCCATTCATTGCCTGATAAAGGGATTTTCGCTCCCCCCGAAAGGAAGAAGTGACCCAGTTCCGTACGCGGATTTTTTGCTGTATTGCCCAGTGTAAGTGTCCCCCTGAACAACTGTGTGGCCGAAAATCCAAGGTAATAGTTTTGGGACGTATAGCTAAGCCCGAAATTGAAATCGGGTATAATTACCACCCTGTCATAATTATTCAGGAATTCATCGTCAATATCGGCAACTATTGCACCATCCAGGTCTATTGCAAACTGGTATACTGTTGAAGCCAGTCCGAAAGAGAGCTGTGAGCCGTAACTCCCGACTTCTATATGATAGGCATAGGATGCTGAAAAACCCGTCCTCCTTATGATGCCATTCCTGTCATTAAAAATATATCCGCCCAGTCCAACACGGCTCGGCCGGGTTGGTTTTACAATCTCCTTCCTGACATTTGTTGATTTCTGGATATAACTGTTCTTCAGCCACCTTGTCTGGAAACTGACAGCATATGTGCTTGGTGAAGAGGGTATTCCCAGCCATTGTTCCCTTGCTGTCAGGTTCAGGGTAGTATAACCATCATTACCTGCATACGAAGGATTAATTAAAAATCCATTCATTATATACTGGCTATACATAGGAACCTGCTGGGCATATATTGACACACCCAGCAGCATTCCGCATATAATGATCAGTATTTGTTTGGTATTTCTCATATTGACACACGAATTAGTCAATTTTATCTGATTATAGTAATGATACCTGTTCTGAGCGACGATCCATCACCAAGATCAAGCAGGTAATGGTACGAATCCACGGGCAGCGCTTTGCCCTTGTATGTTCCATCCCACCTGTTCTCGTCCAGGTTTTTGGCGCTGAAGACAAGCTGCCCCCATCGGTTGTAAATCTTTATTTCGGCATTGGGATAAAGGTCTATATTTCTTATTACAAGGTAATCGTTCTTCCCATCCACAACACCTGGTGTTATGACCTCACTCACTTCAAGACAGTTTTCCCCGGTAAAATCAACGGATATTCCGGTCTGGGCAGAGCATCCGTTGGCATCCGTCACCTGTACCGTATAATAGCCGCTGAAAATGGAAGAGCGATCTTGCGTTGTTGCACCATCATCCCAGAGAAAAGAGAATGGCGGTACACCCCCGGATATCTCCAGGTCTATTGCTCCATTGGCCTCATCCGGACAGGATGCATCAGTAACAATGTACTCAATAATCAGCTCCTCAGGGCTGGTAAGGTTAAATTCATAGGATGCCGTGCAAGCTAAATCGTCTGTTACTGTAACGGTATAACTACCTGCTTCCAGACCTGATATATCCTCACTGGAAGATGAAAAGCCTCCCGGCCCTTCCCAGCTGATAATCAACGCACCTGTACCCCCGCTTACACTAACATTTATATATCCATCTGTTTCACCGTAACAACTTACGCCATAACCGTTATAATCCGAAATACTTACAGGCGTAATTAATATCTGAGGAGGTGAAGTAATTACTACATCAAGGGTAAAGGTATTGCAGTAATTTGCATCGGTCAGATTAAGTGTATAAACACCGGCTGAAATGCTATGGAGGTCAGCTTCAGACGAAGTAAAATCATTGGGTCCCGACCAGTTGATGAGGTAAGGTTGTGTGCCACCGCTTATTGATATACTTATTGATCCGTCTTTTGCTCCATAACAACTGCAATGCGTAATATCATCCAGGGTGTATGTAAGCACACCCGGTTCAAGTATTGTTATTATGGTATCCCTGCTGCAGCCATTGTCATCAACAACTGAAATATCATAATCACCGGCAGTCAGTCCCGTGAATTCACCTGATGCCTGGTAGGGAGCCCCGTTAATGCTGTACTGGTAGGGCGCCATGCCCCCCGTGCCGCTTATTCTGATCACTCCGTCTGTTAAACCATTGCAGCTTATATCTGAATGCTCAAGAAGCAGGATGCCCGGCAACTCGTTTATTGTAATTATTTTATCATCTGAATCTGTTTCGAATAAACCTGTGACAGTAAGGGTGAGCGTTACTGAGCCGGAATTTATATCACCCGGGCCAAAGTTATAGACCGGATTGATAATTGTAGCATCGCCAAATGTTCCGTCGCCACTGCTTGTCCATAACACAGTCCCTTCACTGGCAGAAGCATCAGATACAGCATAGAAAGTTTCTGAAGCACAAAGGGTAATGTCTGCACCGGCATCGGCATCCGGCCTTTCACTGACAGTCAGTTTAATGGTATCACTTACCGGGGTACACCCGATGATGGGAATTACATCCATATACAATTTTATCATGTCAGTATCCGTGGTACCCAGTGTATAGGTCGGGTTAACAAGTGTCTGATCATCAAAGGTACCGTCACCCGTTGTTCCCCATACCACCGTTCCATTTACTACTGAAGCAGCATCCAGTGTATATGATCCATCTTCTATATAAACAAAATCATCAGGTCCGGCATATGCAATAACGGTAGTGGTATCACTTACAGTAACTGTTGCCGTTCCGGATGTACTGTTCCCTGCTTCATCATATGCAGTAACATTAACGATATTCGGTCCCAGCATACTGCAGTCGAAGGTGTTAACATCTATAGTAACCGAAGTAATGCCACAATTATCATATGATGCTGTAGCATCAAACACAAAAGAACTGTCTATTGCAACGGTATTTCCCACACCTATATATACCGTTGTATCAGTGCTTGCCAGCACCGGGTCGGTATCATCAATAACAGTTACATCAGCGTAACAAACGGCTGAATTTCCGCTTCCGTCAGTGACAGTCAAAGTAACTTCTGTTATTCCTGCAGATATTACTGTCCCGGCGGCCGGCAGCTGACTTACAACAAGAGCCGGACTGCAATTATCATTAGCTACTACCTCACCTCTAAGATCAGGCAGCAGTGCCTCGCAATTGTTATCAGCACTCAAGGTTTTGTCAACTGCACATGCATTTATGACCGGCGCCTCGTCATCAATTACGCTTATATTGAAACTGCATGTTGCCGTATTACCGCAATCGTCTGTTGCAGTATAGGTAACAGTGCTTGTACCCAGAGCGAATATACTTCCCGGGGTATGGCTGGAGGTAAAACCGGCCAGGCTGCAATTATCAGCAGCTGTTGGCTCAGTCCAGCTGACTGTGGCATTGCAGGTCACAGGATCGGCTGATACTACTATATCTTCCGGGCAATTACTGATTACAGGATCAGTAATATCACTAACGGTTATTATTTGCTGAACATTTATTGAATTTCCACAGGCGTCCGTTACCGAATAGGTCCTTGTTATTGTTTCAGGGCAGGTATTACCGTCGCTTACGTCACTCACAAAAGCCACCACCGGTACTCCGCAATTGTCTGCTGCGTCTGTTACCACTGAAATATCAGGTGCTGGCACATCAGCATCGCATTCCACACTTATCGGTGCCGGGTTGCTCGCGGCAGGAGGTGTTATATCCTGCACCGTGATTAACTGGGTTACATTAATCGAGTTACCGCACTCATCACTAACTGAATAAGTTCTTGTAATTAGTTCAGGGCAGGTATTACCGTCACTCACATCACCTGCAAAGGCCACTATCGGTGAAGAGGTACAATTATCTGCCGCATCAGTTACCACTGATATGTCGGGCAGTGGAACATCGTCCAGGCATTCAACAGAAACGGGAGGAGGATTACTTGCAGTGGGCGGGGTCACATCATTTACCGTAATGGTCCGGCTCACATTAATTGAATTACCGCATTCATCCGTAACCGAGTAAGTTCTTGTGATTATCTCCGGGCAGGTATTCCCGTCACTGGTATCACCTTCCCAGGCCACAACAGGCACAGCTGTACAGTTATCAGAAGCATCAGTTATCACTGAGATATCAGGCGCCGGTACATCAGCCAGGCATTCAACGCTTATGGGTGCAGGGTTGCTGGCGGTTGGATCAGTGACATCAAGAATGCTAATTGATTGTTCAATAATGGATGTATTCCCACAATCATCAGTGAGTGAATATCTTCTTGTTATTAATTCAGGACATGTATTACCGTCGCTCACATCCTCTACAAAGGCAACAGTGGGAGTTGCCGTACAATTATCCGTTGCATCGCTTATTACTGATATATCCGGGGCAGGTATATCTGCCGGGCACTCAACTGATACCGGTGCAGGGGCAGTTGCAGTGGGCGGGGTAATATCATTAATAATAATTAATTGCTGAACCATCATTGAGTTCCCACAGCCATCCGTCACCGAGTAAGTCCTGGTTATTGTTTCAGGGCAGCTGTTTCCATCACTTACCTCACTCACAAAAGCCACCAGTGGCACCCCACAATTATCTGCTGCATCGCTTACAACGGAAATATCAGGTGCGGGCACATCGGTAGCACATTCCACATTTATTGCGGCAGGATTGCTGGCAGTGGGTGGGATATCATCATTTACCGTGATCATCTGGGTACATGTCTGGCTGTTGCCGTTATCATCGGAAATCTGGTATATCCTGCTTATCACTTCCGGGCAGCTGTTACCATCGGAAGTCTCTGATAACATAAAAAAACTTGCAGGGTCTATTTCACAATTATCCGTTGCCGCACCTCCGGCAGCCGTAAACTCATCATATGTAGTGTATGCCGGCTGTTCAGAAATATCACATACTGCTGTAAGATCAGAGGGGCAAATTATCACAGGAGCTGTAATATCTTCCACATAAACCACAATATCTTCCGTTGCTGAACAGGCATTTTCATCAATAACTGTAACTGTGTATGTTCCTCCCGTAAGTCCGGCCTGATCTTCGTCCGAAAAGGATAAGCCGCTTCCGTCTGAAGTACTCCAGACATAAGTGTATGGTTCGGTTCCTCCGGTAACCGAGATGTCGATGGCTCCGTCATCATCAGTCTTACATTGAACATTACTTACAAGATAGTCTATTATTATTCCGGTAGGCTGTGATACATTGAATGTTTCAACCGTAACGCATCCGAGTGCATCAGTAACCACAACACTGTAATTACCTGCCGAAAGTCCTGTAATATGATCTGTAGTCTCACCGCCGGGTGACCATAAATAGGTATAGGGACCGGCACCATTCGCGGGAGTAATATTTATTGCACCATCATCATAGCCAAAACAAGATGGTTGTGTTATAACTGCATCAACTATATATGGGGCACATGCGTATGCGATACCGAACTGTGTTCCAAGTGTCGATATTCCAATTGACATAAAATCCCTGTATATATTCGGCACACTGGCTGTAACATGATTGCCATCCAGTATCCAATCAAGATTATTTGTCCTGGAAAGTATCCTTGAATTTATGTTCAAAGGATAACTGGAGAAGTTTGTCGCCTGCAGGTCAAGATTATAATTGGCAGCATCAAAACCATTGGCTGCATTAAAATTCCAGTAGCCTTCGGTAAAATGGTACAGGATGTCTGTAGTTCCGTCAAGCAAAGGCAATCCGTCAGAACCCGGATCGGACGGAATAAATTCAACTATAACCGATCCCGGGCTGTTCAAAAGGTTAACATACAGACTGGCAGGATGGTACGAGCCGCTTATTCCTACCGGGAAAAGAGTGTTCCCGAATGAATTGATCCACCTTTCCATCTTTCCGGTAATCATCCCGGATACATGGGTCAGTGAGCCAACACTTACCGCACCAGTGCCAATGGTGATAGTATTTGTACCTGCAACAATATCCCTGCCGGCCATGTGAAGGTTGTTTCCAATGACCACATCATCTGACAGGACAAGGTCTCCGGTGGTATTCAGGTATACAAGGTTGTAAAAAGTTTCCGTCCCGCTTATTGTCTGGTCCCCCATGCCATTAAAAGTCACAACAGAGGATCGCGGATTAAAGCCTGCGCCGTTATTGGTCCAGTTACCGGCTATGCTTATCAAATAATTGAAAGGGCTTACATCCAGGGTACTGGCATCCCCTATCACAAGATCTCCTTCAATGGTAAGTGAATTTGTAAGGGCTTTGATACCCGAATTACCCACCTGGAGGTCATGATAAACGGAATTTACGGGTGTTTTAATATCCTGGTCACCTCCATTGTAACTGACAAGGTTTCCGTGGGCAAAAGCCCTCAGGGCGCCGGTTGCCAGCAATTCACCCGTGATCTCCAGGCTGGAGTTTTCATCGTTTATCCATGTGCTGGATGCATCACCTCCAACTATGTCTCCGTCAAGGGAAATCTCGCCCTTGTTGATAATAAGTACGCTGGCTCCCACTATAAAATCACCGGTACTCACAGTGAGCTGAGCCATGAAAGGTATTGTTTTATTACCCTCAGGTATAGTCACTCCTCCCACAATGCTTCCCCCTCCCGATATTTCCGTATCCATGCCATCAAGTGTGAGATCACTATCTGAACCACCCTGGTAGCTTCCTTCAACAATGAAATTACCATGCACAGTAAGTGGCAGGTTATCATAATCGATTATTGCTCCTGCTTCAATGATCAGATTATTTGCTTCTATATTATTTGCACTGCGGAGCGTAACGGTATGCCCTGTATTTATCCTTATATTATCGGTTGAGGCAGGCACGCAGGTACAATCCCATGTAGAGGGGTCATCCCAGTACCCGGTCTGGACACTTTCAATAACATCATATAGTTCTATTTCGAGGTCTGTTGCCGGGGCCTGCGGACAACCGGGCAGTTGAGCCACCACTGAGACATTAGCCGTTCCGGCTGCACCCCAGTCAACAGTGATGCTGTTTGTATTTCCTCCTGAAACCTGTGTTCCCCCGGTGATAAACCATGTGTAGGTATAGCCTGTCCGTTCCGGAACCGAATAGACAACTCCCGAAGAGTATTCGGCAAGCCTGGTATCTCCGTTTATTGCAGAGGGTGGGACCGAGTGTATTGTTACAGGCAGCTCAGCACTTGACCCTCTTGTGCAAGTATTGGTTTCCACCACAGATATACCTGCATTATCCGTTCCCACAGCATTCCAGTCAACGGTAATGCTGCTGGTATTGGCACCTGAAGCAATCACTCCTCCGCTTATTGTCCATTCATAGGTGTTTGGCGGGTTATCCGTTACTGAGTAAGCCACCCCTGTCTGGCCGGCGCAAACATCAGCCGTTCCGCTTATAGCCGATGTTACGGGTTTAACACAATCAGTATCATCTCCAAAAACATAGTGGGCAGGGAGAATCTGAAGGTTACTTCTTCTGGCTATAACGCCGAAGGCATTGATATGAGAACCCGGAGCCAGCCAGTCAGATGTTGCATCTGCCCTTGTAAGTATACGGGTGTTATCATCGATGGTGAAAGAAGTAAAGCCTGTCCCGGATAATCTCAGGCTATAGGTATTTGAACTTCCCAGGGTGAAACCCCTGTCAGCATACAAAGACCAGTATCCCTCAGAAAAAGTGTTATATATTTCAGTTCCTGCATCATCAAGAGGAAGACCACTGTTTCCCGGATCAGCACCCTTAAATTCTGCAATAAGTGTGCCTCCTGAATTAAGGCCGTTAATATTAATTACCAGTCTCTGGTTATTTGAATTACCAACCGGAAATTCATGGGAGCCCGTATTGTTTATCCAGCGTTCAAACTTCCCCTTTACAAATCCCCCGAAATATGACATAACTCCAAGCTGGCCGGGTCCTGTCCCGGTTCCCAGCGTTAGTTTGCTCCGGGATGTATTGATCACACCCGCAAGCATAGTAAGGGTATTCTCGATGATTATATTATTCTCCAGGACCAGTTCACCACCGCTTTTATTCAGGGAGAAATTATAAAACGATTCGGTCATCGGGTTGATGATAGCCTGATTTGATGCTCCTGTAAAGGATACCTGGCCGCTTCCCTGGGTAAAAGAGGAATAGTTGGTCCAGTTACCGCTTATATTTATATTAAAATTATTGCTTACCAGTATTGCCGAGTTGTAAATTATTATATCCCCGTTTACAGTGATTGATCCCATGAGGGTTTTGTTGCCGGCACCCCGGAATTTCAGATTATGGTATGTTGCTGATGCGGGCAGAATTACATCCTGGTCGCCAAAATTATTATATTCGATTGTATTCCCGGGTGATAAAGCATTAAGAATCCCGTTAATCATCAGGTTTCCTCCTGTTGCCAGGTATGAATTATCATCGTTTGTCCAGACGGATGTAGTTGCATTCAGGCCCCTTAAATCTCCTATAATTTCAATTTTCCCCTTATTTGTAATTGTTACAGAATTACCTATACTGACTTTTCCTTCGATTTTCAGATCGGAAGAAGGAATCACTACTGTATTTGTACTTATTACAAGTTCCCTGTCGGCGAAGCTTGTTTTTATTACCCCCCTTCCGCCCAGGCTGTCGCCGTTAAAAAGCAAATCCTTTGCGCCAGGATTGTTGGATGTATAAGCACCATCAACCAGGAGCTTACCGTTAACCGTAAGAGTATTGTCCGCGGCATTCAGCAACCCGCCTGTTTCAATAGTCAGCTTACTGATTGTTGCATCTGATCCCGATAAGGTAACAATTGTTTCGGAAGAAATGATTGCATTATCATTAGGGCCGGGTGCTACGCCACCGATCCATGTTGAACCGTCACTCCATAGACCCGATGTGAGGCTCCTGATGGTTGTCTGGCCATTGAGAGACAAGACGGATATATTCAGTATTGAGAATAACAGCAGTATTTTAAGGATATGGCTTCTCATGTTTTCTTAGGTCTGCGGTTAGGATATATTATATTATAATGAGTGATTAACAAGCATTTAACCATAGAAATAATCAACGGATTATGAGCCTGTTTACCAGTCATAGAAGCAATTATTTATTCAATAAACATAAATTATTTTAATTCAACAGTATACCTGCTATTATTGACAGGTAAAATACGAATTAAGTTGCATCTGAATATCATGATAAATAGTGCATTTCGAACAATTTATACACAATTCATAAAATTATGCCAAAAACAATTACAGGCCAAATAATTATTAATTGATTGTATTTAGATCTGAAACGGGATGGCATGGTGCCTCCCGGCAAGTGTATTCAACTCATATTCTGTCACTTAGATAGTTATTAGAATTGATGCATTAATTAATCAAAAATATTTTTTCATGAATTAAAAAAATGGTCTATATTTGCACTCTCATTTTGGGTGGTTAGCTCAGCTGGTTCAGAGCACCTGCCTTACAAGCAGGGGGTCACTGGTTCGAATCCAGTACTACCCACAATTGAATATCAAGCGGTTACAATTATTTTGATTTGCAACCGCTTTTTTATTTGCATACAATTTGCATAAAAAG
>DRFJ01000066.1 GCA_011050615.1 Bacteroidota bacterium | reverse complement strand
TCTTCCCCTGAACCTGGTAAGTTCTCCATTTTTAACCAGGTAATTATTATAGTACTCCTTATATTCAAAGTCGGTAGCCGCCGAGCTGTTTATCCTCATTTCCTTTTTTCTGAGCAGCAAATAATTTACCGGCCCACTGCTAACCAGTTCACAGAATACTGGTTTTTCTTCATTTTCACTACCCGGAAAACTTATAAATTGTCTGTCGCCCAAACTGAAAGATGAGATATTAGCTGTTTTAAGACTGATCTGTAATGAAGTATTATTCAGGTTCAGAGTATTAAGAACCAACTCGTTATTCACTATGTCATATTTAAGCAGCAGGTTCCCGTATAATTTACCATCCAGTTCTACCCGACCCTCCTTCCATTCATCGCTAAGGCAGAAGGGATGGCCGCTGACTGAACCATAGGGTGCCTTATGATAGATTGTGCCACTTACCAGTTCCTGGTCGGCACCATAGATCCTGTTCAACTCTTCTCTTAACTCATATGATGAAACCGGTGTTCCTGATTCCTGTGAGAACAATAACAGCGTTCCCGGAAGTATTAATAAAACCAGTATAAATATCTTCGATAATTTAGTCTTCATTATAAAAAAAAAGAAACAGCATCCTAATGACGGGTCATTTTCCCAAATGAGGCCTAAAAGTAAAATTAAATATTAAATGAGTTTAAGATTTAAGTTTTATTAACACTGATGATGCTCTAAGCATACGTATTAAACCAGGTAAACCGAATGATAGATTTGTCGGAACCAGACAGGCAATTAGAATATAAATCAGTTTTTTATTCGTTCGGATTTCCCCTTTAGCCGGATATATCCCTGTAATTTAATATCCGAACCGGCTTTAAAATCAGCACTAAGTCTTATATTATTGTGTCCTTTTTTCAGCATTATACTGTCCTCATCAAAATCCACCCTTGTTTTCAGTCTTCCCACATCATCATATACAAGTATTTTATCATCCCCCCTGTAAGTTATTGACCAGTTAGGTTTAAGTTCAACATTTACCGCATGGGTGGTGTAGCCGTTAAAATCAAGGATGATGTTGCTTATTGTCCCGGAATCACCAACAGCCCCGACCACCAAATAGAAGGGCTGTTCCTCCCCTGCCTCAAAATCCATGCTGACATCATTGGGCTGACCAGGTTGTACCGGCATGTCATGAAGTTCAAAGTGTTCTTTCTCGTAGTACTGCAATAAGTACTCATTTGCTGAGGGCCTGGTCAGTGAAAAATCATTATTTACATCCCGGAGCTGTTCCATCTGTTCTTCATTGAAGATCTTCTTCAGACGAGCTTCCTCCCAGATTTTTATTGCCTCTGCAACAGACTCAAATTCCGTATTCTTCTTCATATCATTCAGCATGGAATAAAGTGCATATCCGGCATCATATCCTGCTGATCTGGCAAGCATATATTCAACTTCCTGCAATGTGGTTGACTCATTCAGCAGGAACCAGCCTAACATATTTGGGATATAATTTCTCCTGAGCAGCTCCTGGTTCCTGTACCTGTAATGCCCCTGGCTCTTGGTAAATCCACCGTACCACGGTTCACCCCAGTTGATATATGATACAGTATGCCAGTAATAATGATTGGAGCGACTTGATCCATTTCGCAATTCATGATTCACCTGTTTTTGAAGCTGCTCACTGAAATAATCCATGCCGAATTCACCTTCCCCGGTTCCCCAACCACCTTCATGACCATCAAAATCGAGCTGGCCAACACCGGTATAATTAAAAAAGTCAGCCAGGTTACTGATCATCTCTTTTTGCAGTTCCCAGTTCGGGAAAAAAACTTTATAATCATGGTCTGCAAGCCTTGCTATTTCATCCCCGGCATTATAAGAACTGACAGTTGTCCCGTATTGACCCCTTTTACAATCAAGCAGTTTGTATGGTTCTGTCTCTGACACTCCTGAGAATCTGATTATTTCCTCCCCGAGTATTAATGCCTGGTTGGCATTCTGATAATCATATCCCGCCGGATTAGCAATATATATTTCAGTATCAGAATCTGAAACATCTCTGGTCAATACTGTTCTGCAGAAGATCATCAGGTCTTTATCAGGAACAGGAGTAACGAAAGGATCATTCGTAGTTATGAAATTCGTGAGGGTATGAGCACCAAGCCTTATACCCTCTGCCCTGGCCTTCTCAACACATACCTTCATGCCATCCCATCCATTCGGGAACTGATCTTCAATGAGGTCAAAATGACCCCAGGTCGAAAAGGGATGACTATGATAAATTGTATTATAGCCGAGCCTCTTTGTGAATTCAATCATCTCATCAATATTATCCTCGGTGAAGGTTGTTATCAGGTATGGCTTATTTGCATCGGGGCTCGTTTTTGACCACTTCCCGTTAAGTGTCGAATGAGGCAGTCCCTGTTCAATCTCTATCTTTTCAACAATGTTCAGAACATCCTTTTCTGTACATCCAAAAAGGGCTATTGCACTGCCTTCAAGATTACCATCAGGATTGGCAGGGATAAAGGCATCAGGTATTCTGTTATTCCAGATCGCATATTCCCTGTCCTTATCCCTGTTTATACAGTATGCCTGGAGGCTGCTGCCATATTCTTCAACTGTTGCAGCGGTTCCCCTTGCTTCATCACTGCCATCCGGGTTTATATATTTGCCCCCCGTGGTTTTAGCATTCAGGCTCTGGATACCAACAGCATAGCCATCTTCCCTGACCACGCCAACTATTTCACCAACAGTTTCATTAATAGTCGTCGGGAATGGGCCATAAAATAATATATCGATTCTTTCATCATTATTCGTCTCAATTACTTCAATCCTGAGATATTCATCAAACTCACTCATTGAAAGTATTATTTCAATATCCTTATCAAATGAGACTCTTATATTATTATTTTTCCATTCCGCAGATTGGGGAAAAAGTTCGTTTTCCCCTGATTGTAGTCTCAGCAAGTAGCTATCCACACCTTCAGGAAGGTATTCTTTACTGCCATATATGGAGTTTATCCTGAGATTTTCATCAATGGAAAGTTTCAGACTGCCTGCAGAGATTATTTTTTGTGCAGACAGGTTTAAGCTTAATAATGCAAGGCAAATGATAAATGTTTTTTTCATAGGGATTTATCTCAAAAGGCGAATAATGTAATTTATACCGAACCGAAAATAACTTTTTGGGAGTTAATTGCAAAATATATATTCTTCAAGCCCTGAACTCCTAAACCATAACTTTATAAATCCTCATACAATTCCTGAACACTACATTCTCTGCCTCCTCCTTGCTGAAAGTATTTCGAATGAGATCAACAAGCGGCATATACTTCGCATATGTATCAATACCATTAACTACAGCATCCGTTCCAAACAGTATTTTTTCAGAACCACATTTTATTATTGCTTCTATTACCTTTTCGCTTTTTACCTCGCAGGTATCGCCATAAATATTATCCGTATCCTTTATGATATTGATTGCTTCATCATTATCTGTGTTAAGACCCATATGCACCATGATAAAACTGATACCGGGGAAGCGGACTGCCATCTCTGCAATATAGACAGGATCAGCCAGGCCGTCATTTTCGGTATGAACCTGCACAGGCAATTTAAACTTCGATGCCATTTCCAGGCAGGTACAGAAACGATCATCAATAAATTTAATATTCGACAGCGAGGGATGCATTTTAAGACCGGCGATATATTCCCTGTTTTCTGTTATGAACTGTTCAAGTTCAGGGGTAACTTTTTCGGTATAGGGTTTGATCCAGAGAAGGGCCTTCAATGATATCCCCCCATCGGTTTGAACAAATTGAACCAGTCTTCGGAAAGATTCTAGCTGAGGTATTTGTTTCTCCGGCGGGGCAAGCTGACCCTCAGAATCAAATTCAGCACTTTCAATGCTGGAAACCAGCGCAAAATCAATTGAATATTTTTGCAGGGCAGCCAGCAGGTCTTCACCGGGAAGGTCTGAAACCCTGTTCTTACCTACCGGATATAAGATAGTACCAATGTGTGTATGAGAATCAATCAGCATTTTGTTGTTTTATCATTGTTATAAAAATAACAAATTTTAGTTGGGAAGAATTGCCAGACAATCAGCAATATGATAAAAACATTTAACAGGAGAATAATTCCTCCAAGGTATTATCACCGGGCCGGTATAAATGAGTTAAACGATAGTATCCTTACAATAATTGTCATAGTTATACTTTTTGATCCTGTATGGAGGAAAAGATATAATACTGAATAATCCACAGGAATACTCTGATATAATATCTTTGCCAATTATCATTACCTTTGTGCAAATTTTAGCTCATGAAAATAAAATTCCTGGGAGCTGCCAGGGAAGTAACGGGCAGCAAACATCTCATAACTACAGAAAACGGGAATAAGATAATCCTGGATTGCGGTATGTTCCAGGGCAAGGGCCTTGAAACGGATGCCATGAACCGTGACCTGGGCTTTGATCCGGCTGAAATTGATCATATTATCCTTACACATGCCCACATTGACCATTCAGGCCTGATACCCTATCTGTATAAGCAGGGTTTCAGGGGATCAGTTGTATGTACCAGCGCCACCCGCGACCTGTGTTCAATAATGCTGGCGGATTCAGGTCATATACAGGAGAATGATGCCTGTTACTTCAACAAAAAACAGGAACGAAAAGGGCTGCCTCCTATTGAGCCAATATATACAAGGATGGATGCCGTGAGATGCATGAGCCTCTTTATAGGAGTCTCCTACGACCGTAAATTCAGGATTGATGACAATATAAAAGTAAAGTTTACACATACAGGCCATATGCTGGGAGGCGGTGTTGCCAACATTGAAATAAAAGAAGGTGAGAAAATACATAAACTGGCTTATACCGGAGACATAGGAAGACCGGTTAACCGCATACTGATCACACCAAAACCCTTCCCCCAGGCTGATATCCTGATCACTGAATCGACCTATGGCGACCGGCTTCATGAAGACCACGTAGATGCTGAAAAGGAACTTCTCAGTATTATTAATAATACCTGCGTTAAAAAGAAAGGTAAACTTATTATCCCCTCTTTCAGCATAGGAAGAACACAGGATATTGTCTATACACTGAATAATTTCTATAATGAAGAAAAGCTGCCCAGAATCGATATTTATGTCGACAGCCCGCTGGCCATAAACGCCACTGAGATCTTCAGACTGCACCCGGAATGCTTTAACGGGGATATTATCGAAGTGATGGAAAATGACCCAGATCCCTTTGGATTCAACAGTCTTCACTATGTAAAAAAGGCAGACGATTCAAAGAAGCTCAACAGTATGAACGAACCGATGATAATTATATCAGCTTCAGGAATGATGGAAGCAGGCAGGGTTAAGCACCATCTCGCCAATAATATCTCAGATCCTGCAAATACTGTCCTGGCAGTTGGTTATTGTGCACCGCGCACACTAGGTGCAAGATTGCTGAATGGGGAGAAGGATATTTCAATACATGGAAACAGGTACTATGTCAAAGCGGATATAGAACGCATAGACTCATACAGCGGTCACGGCGATTATAAAGAAATGGCTGACTTCCTTTCCTGCCAGGATCCCTCAAAAATAAAACAAAGCTTCCTTGTCCACGGAGAAATACAGGTACAGGAAAAATACAAGTCTTACCTGGAAGGAAGGGGATTCAGAAATGTAAGCATACCGGACCACGGGGATGAATATGAATTTTAATCTCATAATGAAGAATAACAATAGTATTGCAGAAGTAATTTATTATGCATCAGGAAAAACAAAATACCACCCGACATATATCCCTGGCCTTTTTTCTAAACCTGGGCTTCACCATAATAGAGATTATTGGGGGTATCTATACCAACAGTGTTGCTATAATATCCGATGCTTTACATGATTTCGGTGATTCTGTATCACTGGCTGTAGCCTGGTACCTGCAAAAAATATCCAGTCGGGGCAGGGACAGATATTACACCTACGGTTACAGGAGGTTCTCACTGCTTGGTGCAGTCTTTATTTCCGTAATGCTCATTGTAGGCGCTGTTTTCATAATAAAGGAAAGCATCACAAGACTTTTGTCGCCGGATGAAGTCAACGCCCGGGGTATGATGTACCTGGCTTTTCTGGGCATTATCGTAAACGGGATAGCTGTACTAAGGCTGCGTAAGGGAAGGTCAATGAATGAAAAGGCAGTCTACCTGCATATGCTTGAGGATGTACTTGGCTGGACGGCAGTCCTTGTTGTGAGTATCGTAATGATGTTTGTAGATGCTCCCATCCTTGACCCGTTACTATCAATAGGAATAACTATCTGGGTGCTGTACAATGTTTATAAAAACCTGAAGAAAACTTTCAGGATACTTTTGCAGGAAGTCCCGGAAAACGTTAATATAGAAAGAGTCCAAAAAGAATTAAGTAAGATCGCAGGGATAAGCTCTATCCATGACCTTCACATCTGGTCACTCGACGGGGAAAACAATATCATCACCCTGCATGCGGTTATACCTGATAACTCATCCGACGGAGATCAGCAGAAGTTAAAAAGAGCGATCAGGAATATCTGCGAGCGTTTAAATATCCAACATGCTACCATAGAGTTTGAAACTGAGGGGGAGGAATGTATATTTGAAGAATGCTAATTTTATGCGAACTGCATGTGCGAAACTGATGCGAATATCGCAGCCTCAGCCTTATATTCCTTTTTTCCTCTTTCCCCCGGCTCTCATTTCATCCGGCAGGGGTTTCCGCCTCGCTCTAACTTTTTCCTTTTTCCTTTTTCCTTTGTACCTTTATCTTTTATCTTAAAACAAATGCTATGTCAACCAACCAGTTAAGAACAATCACCCTGCTCACACTCATCATGCTTGTCTTTCTCTCCGTGGCATCTTTCTTCGGAGCTTTTGTGGATATAACATATGCCCGTGAAGCAGCATCAATGGCCGCCCAGGGGATGGGTCAGGATATTGTGGATCTCTTCCTCGTGGTACCGGCTGTCATTATCTCCCTTTTTCTGATGAGGAAGGATAAGAGGGTTGCCACCCTGATATTCGGCGGCCTCGTTTTTTATGTACTTTACTCTTTCATCATATACAGCATGGGTGTGCATTTCAACCTGATGTTCCTGGTTTACTGCTTCACACTGGGAACAGCATCCTATGTCTTCATTTCCTACTTTTATGCCCTGAGCCGTGTAGATGTCAAGGGCTGGTTTGAAGAGGGGACGCCAAACCAGGGTATTGCCATTTTCTTTATTATTGTTGCTGCACTTTTCTACCTGTTGTGGTTGCGGGATGTCCTTCCCGCCTTAGTGGAAAATAAGGTTCCAAAATCGGTAAGCGATTACGGTCTGCCCGTCAATCCCGTGCACGTAATTGACATATCTTTTGCCCTGCCGGGTTTGATAATTACAGCTGTATTATTATTCAGGAAACATAATCTGGCCTATATACTGGCTCCGGCAGGGCTGGTATTTATGATTGTCCTTACAATAGCCCTTGCCGCCATGGTTATCATGACCCGTATCAGGGGAATAAGTGAAGATGCTTCTTTAGCATATATTTTTATTATTTTATCAGTCATAAGTGTTATATTTCTGTTGGGATTTTTAAAAAGGATAAAACCTTCGGGCAATTATTCAGATAACAACTGAATACTATACCCCGGGTACACCGGCATTTCTTACTTCGTCAGGCTCATGACAGGCCTTTCAAAAAGGAGGATAAATGTCTGATTTATCAAAATGAAACGAGCATGAATAAATTTATCTCTTACTTCACAATAGAAGATGATTAAATTTTTCATGCGGGAGCGAACCGGGCACAGCGAGCTCACGAACGGTTTAACGATCCAGCAATTCAATAATTCAATACAATATGTCACCTATTTTTAACAAGAAGAAATACAAATACGGCATTGCCCTGGGCGGTGGAGGTGCCCGTGGCTATGCTCACCTGGGTGTTCTCCAGGCCCTTGAAGAAAAGGGAATAAAACCCGATGTTCTGGCCGGTACAAGTGCAGGGGCTATAGCAGGTGCATTCATCGCTGCCGGGAAAACACCCCGGGAAGCCTTTGAACTCTTCAAAAAACACAAAATTACTGATTTTGTAAAAGTGAAGATGCCAAAGACCGGTCTTTTAAACCTTGACAGGCTAAGGGATAATCTTGCCAGGCACATTCAGGCTGATGACCTTGAGGATCTTGAAATCCCTTTCTATGTCGCCGTAAGTGACATTATAGAGGGTAAGATTGAATATTTTAACAAGGGGCCCCTGGTCAAACTTGTACAGGCCTCGGCATCAATACCTGTCTTATTTGCCCCGGTTGAAATAGACGGAAAACTGTATTCGGACGGTGGTTTGTTTGACAATGTACCGGTGGAACCCCTCCAGGGAAAATGCAGGAAAATTATTGCTATTAATATCAGTCCCATAAATAAAATTGACAAATTGAAAAACCTCATCCAGATAGCCGCAAGAACATTTCACCTCAGCGTTGACTCCACCATCAAAGGTCTCAAGGATAAATGCGACCTGGTAATAGAACCCTCGGATCTTGATAAATTTGAAATTCTTGATACCAGCAAGGCTGATGAGATTTACAATGTGGGCTATGAGTACTGTAAAGGTCTGGATATTGATCTCCAGAATGATATAAGATAACCTTGCGGAGAGCTCAAACTACCCGCCTGTCTCCAGCAAACTAGTAATTCCCGGTTGAAGATCAACAATTTAATATTCTTACCCCTTTAATCTACAATCTCAGATCAAGAAGGTAGGGTGCTATAACATCATTCTTGCTCTCCGTTGTACCGTCATAGGTTATCGTTACAATAGGAATGCCGGTATTTTTTCGTATCTCATTCTTCATGGCCTCTGTTATCAGTGAAGGGCAACAGAAGGCAGGATTGGTCTGGACAAAGAGTGAAACACCGTGATAGGATTTTAAGATATGATAGATCTTGAGAATATTATCAAAGGATTCGCCTGAATGATACTTATCAATTTTATACTTCACCAGGTTCTTTTCCAGCTCTTTTGAACTTGATTCCTTTGCCTCTCCAAGAAAGGGTTCAAAATGCCTGTAATATTTTCTTTCCAGTATTTTGAGTAATTGCAGTATAGCCTTGTACCCGGCAATTGTAAGTCTCCCGGAGTCTACTGACCTCCTTCTCATAACATTACCTGCGATCAACTTGTAAAATTCACTATATGGTATGCTGAGAGCTTCTCCTCCGTATTTCTCTATGGCATGAATAATATCCTGGTTCATTATGTCATTATCCCTCACGAAAAAGTCACCAAAGATAGCCACAAGGGGTTTCTCTATTTTTTCAATCCTGATAGCCTTAAAATCAGGCATGATCCTTGTTAATGCCTTATCAATACTTTCGAGTCCTTCGAAGGCTTTCTCAAGTATTCCGGTGGCTTTCTCTAAAACGGTATCTGTCTCGCCCTTGTTGATTTCGTAGGGTCTGATTGTGCATCCCGTTCTTCTCAGCAGACCTGAAAGCATATAAGCAAAATAGGCGTACCTGGTGACATCCACTGATATTTCCGTATGTGCAACCTCACCCGAATATACTGCTGCCTTTTCAAGTCCGTTGCCATAATTTTCCAGTATGGTTTTTATATACTGCGGATACATCCTAATATTGCATGAAAGTACTGTTTCAGTCATCCACAGTATTGTCCTGGAGGGATCAAATCCATTTTTCTCGATATAGTCTATATAATCGTGTGCTATTATATTAAGAGGCAAACATTGTCCTGTATTGGTTGCCATGGCTTTCTGTATACCCATCCGGGTATGATCCAGTAAATGAGTCTCAAATCCGTGCCGCCTGAGGTTAGCCGCCAGAAAACGGCCGGCTGTCTGGTCCCAGTTGGGAAAAAGAACAATCCTGTCTTTTCCGAGTTTATACTCAGGCCTCACAATGTTGAAATTCTTTTTAACACTCATTCCATTCTCTGCCCGGTAATGATTCCTGAATGACCTCACTGCAGCTTCAACCCTTGTTTCGTAGCCAACACTTGAGTCGTGTTCATCCACCTGCAATATCAGGTAAGGTTTGGCCGCAGTATCCATAACCTTCTGAAAATAGTCAATTATAAATGAGTCGGGGGCACATTTAAAAGCCGTTATAAATACAGGGTAGAGACCCCTGGTTTCTATGATATAACGTGATGCTCTCATAATCCTTGATGCGAAATGCCAGGGCATGGATTTTAAAAGATCATCCAGGCCCTCATCAACAGGATAATCATCAAAAGGTAACATATCCTGGAAGAAGGTTTTTATACCCAGGCCGCCAAAAATACCGGGTATATTATTATTCATGTGTTCGCTGAGAATCATATAAGGCCGGCCTAGCAGGACAACTGATAATTCATTTTCCGGTTCATAATTCTTTTTATACAGGTCCTGCAATTGTTCTTTCTGTTTTTTGTCTTCTATAGTGGCAAGATTCCAGGCAGATTTTATTTTGCTGATATTTATCTTCTTACCCCCTATTCCATCCAGGACGTCCCGGAGTTTATCAAGGACAAAAGGAAGGCCTTTCTCAAACCTCAGCAGGGGGACTATTGCTTTTTCTTTTATCCTGTCGCTCAGCAGGGAAGTAACGGAAGGGCTGAACTGGGTATAATAACAGTATAATTCTTTTGAAGGTTCACCGGCCAACCTGTCCTCCAGCATGGCTGGCATAAATATATAATCAGCCTTATCTTCAAGCCACTTCACATGGGCATGCATTGCATGCATGGGAGCACAGAACTCCGCACCTGCAAGCCTTTTACCCTCAGCCACGGGATCCGTCATTTTTTCACTGCTTACGGTCGCGAAACCCAGTTCCCTGAAAAAGAATTTCCAGAAACTCATTTCCCCGAACATATTCAGTGCGTAAGGTAAGCCAATTTTTATTTTTTCAGTCTTACCGGTATGTTGGGGAACCTTCTGTATTTTCTTCCTCTCCCTTAAGAGGTCGAATCCGGATATATTCCTGTCAACATATTTATCACTCCCATAATCCCTGCCACAGAGGAAACCATATGCAACAGTCTCCCCGTGTACTTCAGCAACTGTTATGGTGCAATTATTATTACATAATTTACAGACCTCATTTTGCACTCTGATCTCGTCCTCAATAATACCAAAGCCCCTGAAATTACTTTCTCCGGAATGTTCGTCGGCAAGCATGAGGGCAGAGCCCAGTGCTCCTGTAAGGTGGCAGTAACGTGACACAAAAATGTTTTTGCCCAGTTTCATCTCGAATGCAGCAACCAGGGCTTTATTTTTTGCCGTTGCCCCCTGGAAACAAATATTATCTCCGATTGACGATTCAACCGCCACTTTTTTAAGATAGTTATCACGAACGGAATGCAAGACTGCAGCAAGTATTTCATTTCTGCCATAATTCCGGTTGATATAATAGTTTATATCCCGCTCCATAAAAACTGTACACCTGTCGCTGGCCAGAGGTGCCCGGGCGTTTTGTGCCAGTGATGAATAATCACGCAGGCTGACATCCATCTTGAGTGCCTGCTCTTCTATGAAGCTGCCCGTACCTGCCGCACATACGGAATTCATTTTTGAGAAGACCACACGTCTGTTTTTCAGGATGGTGAATTTAGCATCCTGACCTCCTATTTCGATTATGGTGTCAGTCCTGGAATTAAGCTCAAAAGCAGCACGGGCATGAGTGGTGATTTCATCGATTATCATATCAGCCCCGATAATCGCACCTATGAATTTCCTGCCCGATCCCGTTGTGGCCACACCCTTTACAGACAAAGCCAGGTTCCTGTTCTCCGAAAAATAGAGTATGGATTCCAATATTGCCCTTGTTGCATTTAGTGGCTGACCATTTGTATAGGTATAAAATCCGGCAATGGGCTTGCCATTAATATCAGTAAGCACCCCTTTCGTACTGGTCGAACCTATATCCATTCCAATATAAGATTCAAGAGGATCGGATATCAGGGAATCCATATAAATATCAACCTGAACCTTTGAAGGATGCTTAACTTTTTGTGGAGTATAGAGCATATCATTATCCTTCATTTCATCAGGATAAGATGATAGTTTTATTTCGAGAGGTTCATAAACATATTCCAGGTCTTCATTACTTGTTGACAGAATGTCCTTAAGTTCGGTTCTTCTTCCATCATAAAGCTTTTTATTATCAGACAAATGTATAAGGGCCGCTCCTATGGCCGGAAAGAATGTGGAAAGATCATTAACCAACAGCTTTACTCCGGTAATTGACTCCAGGTGTCGCCTGACAGCCCTGTTCTTTGACACACCTCCCACAAAAACTATTTCTTCTTCGATATCTGTGCTGTCAAAAAGTGTATCAGCCAGGTTGCGTGCCAGTCCCCTGCACAGGCTGTCGCATATTGACTCAAGTGAATATCCTGCCTGCTGCGCATGTATCAGGTCGGTCTTGGCAAAAACTGAGCACCTTGAGGCAATATCGGGTATTGAACTCCTGTTTTTATCCGCGAGGTCTGACAATTCAGAAGCAGAGTGTATATCAAGCCGGCGGGCCTGCTGATCAAGAAAGCTGCCGGTACCGGCCGCACAGGACGTATTGGTAGCCGACCAGGCAAAACTGCCGTCATCATTGAAATGCAATAACTGGAAGCGTCCCGCTCCTACGAGCAATAACGCTTTATGATCTTTATAAAAACTTCGGAAGCATTTTATCAGGGATGCTTGTGCATCATACCTGTGAACCTTATCTGAAAGGATATATGCAGCTGACGGGCTGACTACCGACCCTATATCCTTAAAATTAAAAACTCCGGGCAGCTCGGATATTATATCGGCAGCCTGCCCGTGGTGATACCTGTAAAAAATATTAATTACTTCACCCTTGCTGCCAAGCTCAACTGCAGAAACAGCAACCGATCCAACATCTATGCTTAAAACATTACCTGACTGATCTCTCATATTGTATGGCTATTCTCCTTATCATAGTATTTTATAAACATAATGATTTAAATATAGAAATTCTCTGAAAAAGAAAACTAATCAGACTTAACTCGTAAGTAATGCCGGCAGAATGTATTCTTTAACCAGATCGGCAATCACCGCTTCCATCATTTCCCTGTATTTGCCTTCATCGAGTCCATGGTCGGATAAGGAACCGACTTCAAGTCCTTCACCAATATCCTCAGGGGCTGAATACTTATATAGAATATCCTGATTTTTCCCACATGAATAAAGAAGGATTATTGCAGTAGAAACTAAGGTTAAGTATTGTTTTTCCATTACTGGTTTAGGCTGCCCCTTTTAATAAAGACCGTTCAAATGGACATTACCTTATCAAAAACTGAACTTTTTCAACTTTATCCATAAAAAAAGCTGCTATAAAAAGCAGCTTTTTTTATGGATAATCGTTATCTATCCAAGATAAGTTCTGAGTAATTTGCTCCGTGACGCATGTCTTAGTCGTCTGATAGCTTTTTCCTTTATCTGTCTGACTCTTTCTCGAGTCAGCCCAAATTTCTCACCTATCTCCTCAAGCGTCATTTCCTGACAACCGATCCCGAAGAAAAATCTTATTATATCCCTCTCCCTTTCAGTAAGGGTAGTCAGGGCCCTGTCTATCTCGCGGGCTAAAGATTCGTTTATCAAGGATTTATCTGCAACAGGAGAGTCATTATTGGGCAGTACATCCAGCAGACTATTGTCCTCACCTTCAACGAAGGGAGCGTCGACCGACACGTGGCGACCCGATACTTTAAGGGTATCCGTCACTTTTTCTTTGGGAAGTTCAAGTACATCCGCCAGCTCTTCCGGCGATGGAGTACGTTCATTTTCCTGCTCGAACCTGGAGAATGCCTTATTGATCTTGTTAAGTGAACCTACCTGGTTCAAAGGTAATCTGACAATTCTGGATTGTTCGGCAAGGGCCTGCAGTATACTCTGACGTATCCACCAAACAGCATAGGAAATAAATTTGAAGCCCCTTGTTTCATCAAATTTCTCAGCTGCCTTTATCAAACCCAGGTTGCCTTCATTAATAAGGTCGGGCAGACTTAATCCCTGGTTTTGATATTGCTTTGCCACAGAAACTACAAAACGAAGGTTTGCCTTGGTCAGTTTTTCCAAAGCATCCCTGTCTCCTTTTTTTATTCTCTGTGCTAATTCAACTTCCTCCTCCACAGTGATCAACTCTTCCTTACCAATTTCCTGAAGGTACTTGTCCAAAGATGCACTTTCCCGATTGGTGATGGATTTGGTAATTTTAAGTTGCCTCATTTATGCCTCCTGAAAATTTTCGCAAAGATACTTCTTTTATAATTAGTAAACAAAATTTATAATCTCACTTCGGAACTGGAATACTGGATTCATAAGATAAAAAATCCCAAGCCATCAATACACTATACCATTATTTCCTGAACTGGTAACTAAAATAGGTCCCGTTAGATTGCAGGCCTTTTAGAGATTCCAGTTCGGCACCATCCCTTGTTGCGTTTTTAATATCTTTGTAACTGTTTATTTCTTCCCCGTTAACTTCAAGAATGATGTAACCTTCCCTGATACCGAGATCCTGAAACCTGCCATCCTGAACTCCGGTTACTTTCATTCCTGTATTTACCCTGTATTCACTTTTGTCCGCCAGGGTAAGGGGTTCAAGTCTCACGCCAAAAATCACACCGCTGTCCTCACCTGCTACCACAACATCGGTCCCGCCGGCCAGGTTCCTGAGCACTATGTCATATTCATGCCTTTTGTTGTTTCTCATAACCACAACTCTCACCCTGTCACCCGGTCTTTTCCTGCTTACCCGTTCCTGGAGCTCAGCAGCAGTATCGGTCTTTTTACCGTCGAAATTAATGATTATGTCCCCTGTCTTCATACCTGCTTCTTCCGCTGCACCACCAGACACTATATCAGTTACATAAACGCCTTTCAGATTATCGATATTTTCCTGCTCGGCCAGTTCTGAAGTAACATCAATAATATTTACACCAATAATAGCTCGCTGTACTTCACCATATTCCTGCAAATCCTCCACTACTTTCCTAACTATATTAATGGGTATTGCAAAAGAATTCCCTGCATAGGCTCCGCTGGGTGATATAATGGCAGTGGTGATACCCACCAGTTCTCCGCTTGTATTAACGAGGGCTCCCCCGCTGTTACCCACATTTAAAGCAGCATCAGTCTGAATGAATGACTCAATCCTGTATTGTGAATCAAGTATCCCAAGGCTTCGTCCCTTTGCACTTACTATTCCCGCCGTCACTGTTGAGGTAAGATTAAATGGATTACCAATGGCAATTACCCACTGTCCGAGCTTTAATTCATCACTGTCGCCATACCTCACATAAGGCAAGCCTTTCGAATCAATCTTCAGAACAGCAATATCAGTGCTTGGATCACGTCCTATGACGTTTGCATGAAAAGTCCTGTTATCGTTTAAAGTAACATCCACTTCATCAGCTCCTTCAATGACATGATTATTTGTAATTATATATCCGTCTGAACTAACTATAACACCTGATCCATAACCTTTAACTTCCCTTGGCCGGCTATACTGTTCCCCATAGAAAAATTCCATTATGGGATTACGGTATGAATAGTTCTGGATTGTTTTGGTTTTTACATGGACTACCGTATGCACAATGTTTTCTGCCACCTCTGAAAAATCAACAAGTCCTTCCTGCGGCACAGAAAAAACATTTGTAAAATGTGCCGGTACCTGCTCCTCCATACCTGCATTTCCTGTTTTAAACGGCTCATCAAGAAACCTTGTATATACAAACAGGGCTACCAAAGCACTCAGGATAGCTATTGCAGCTATTCCTGCTATCTTTCTTCCGCTCATAATATTTTTATTTTTATTATATTAAACAATATGTTTACTGAAATCCAAAAACCATACCTTTGTACATGTTTATTATATTTATAACATGTATCCGGTATAATTTGTTACTTAAATGTCAGTCTTTTTTACAAACCTGACAATTTTTCATGTGGCTTTAACAAGTATTTAACGAAATGCAAATTATTTTTAACAAATATCACGGAACCGGCAACGATTTTATAATTATTGACAACCGCACTAACTGCATCAGTCCCGGTAATGATAAACTTATAAAATTTTTTTGTGACAGGCATAAGGGAGTGGGATCTGATGGTCTTATACTTATAGATGAACATGAAAAGTATGATTTCGAAATGAAATATTTTAATGCAGATGGCAGGGAGGGAACTATGTGTGGGAACGGGGGCAGATGTGCTGCGGCCTTTGCAGAAAAAACAGGCATAGGGAAGGGAAAAGGCTCTTTCATGGCCAGCGATGGAGAACACCGATATGAAATCAAAGGAAATGTAATATCAGTAAGCCTTTGCGATACCAGGCCTCCCGTCAATGTAGGAGGGAACAGCTTCATTGATACCGGATCCCCACATTATATAATCAATGTGCCTGATTGTGAAAAAGTGAATGTTTATGAAAAAGGTAAATCAATACGATGGTCTGACAGCTTTGCTCCCGGGGGGACAAATGTCGATTTTGTAGAGCATAAAGATGATGGCATTTTCGTGCGTACCTACGAGAGGGGTGTTGAAAATGAAACCCTCTCCTGCGGAACAGGAGTGGCGGCAGCAGCAATATCAAGCAGGTGGGGAAAAGAACCCGGCAAATTTGATGTAAGGGTTGAGACCCTGGGGGGCATTCTTTCTGTAAGCTTTCTGACCGGAAAAGAAATTATTAGCAATATCTGCCTTAGTGGTCCCGCTGAATTTGTGTTTGCAGGTATTATAGATATTTGATTAAGCTTTTACAAACCCATAAAATATTTCTATGATATGAAAAGAATAAGCAGAGTATTTTTCCTTGCAGTACTTGGAATTTTCCTTGCTGCCGGATTCACCTTTTCACAACCCGGCATGACCGATATTTATGAGAAAATAGAAAGGGTGGAAAATAATTTTGAGAACCTGGGACACCGGCTTGATGTCCTGGAAAAACAGATTGATGACATTTACTGGTACAATAAGGTGGGTGATGTAGCCTTTATTGACAAAGTTTATATGACAGGCCCTCCCCTTGCACATGAACCAAACCCCACGGCACAGGGCGCAGGTAATCCGGTTAAATTCTGGTCATACATTTTTATTCCCAGAACGGCTGGGAACGGAAAGAAATACCCGCTGCTAGTTTTTCCTCATGGGGGTGTCCATTCTAACCTAAGCACTTATTACACTCACATTATAAGGGAGTTAGTGACACAGGGCTATATTATTGTTGCAGCTGAATACAGGGGATCAACCGGTTACGGGACCTCACATTACAGGAAAATTGATTATGGAGGGCTGGAAACAGAAGATGTTGATGCCAGCAGGCAGTATATGATTGATAATTACAGTATTGTTGATAAAAACAGGGTAGGAATCCTCGGCTGGAGCCATGGCGGTCTTATTACCCTCCTAAACATATTTGACCATCCTGAAAATTACAAAGTTGCTTTTGCCGGTGTGCCGGTAAGCGATGTGATAGCAAGGATGGGATACAAAACACAGAGTTACCGCGATCTTTACTCGGCTGATTATCATATTGGTAAAACAGCATATGAAGATGTGGAGGAATATCGCAGGAGGTCACCTGCCTGGCAGGCACACAGATACCAGGGTACGCCATTGTTAATCCATACCAATACGAATGATGCCGATGTCAATGTCCTTGAAGTGGAACACCTTATTAAATCATTGAAAGCCGAAGGTAAAAAGAACTTTGAGTATGAGATCTTCCGGGACATACCGGGGGGTCACTCCTTTGACAGGATGGATCATATGACAGCCAAAAATATCAGGATGAAGATATACAGGCACCTCAATACTGTGCTGAAACCCGATAATCCGTTTAAGACAGTTAAGGACCTGCAAAGGGCGGGCTACGTTTATGAGTAAAGACAAAAATAGCTACGTAAGACCTTTCACAACAATAATACTGTTTCTGATCCTTGCATTTAATCCCGTTAATGCAATATCACAGAATAGCAGCGATGCTACATTATGCATTGCTCCTCATATAAATGATTTTGTAAATGACCAGGTCTTCAGGCATGCAGGTATATCAATATGTTTCAGGGATGCGGAGTCCGGATATATAATAGCCGGGTATAACGAGGCTCTGTCCCTGGGCAGCGCCTCCGTGATGAAACTGGTGACTACTGCAGTAGCCCTGGAAACACTGGGTCCTGATTTCAGGTTTACCACCAGGGTGGGATATGCCGGTAATTTTAACCCGGCTGATTCAAGCCTTAAGGGTTATATTGTAATCAAAGGAGGCGGAGACCCAAGCATCATCTCAGAGTACTTTCCCGACCATAATAAAGATATTATTGATGAATGGGCCGATGCCTTATATCATGCCGGCATAAGGAAAGTGAGCGGATGCGTAGTATCCGATGCAATGATCTTTGACTACCATCCGGCACCGGGCGGATGGAACTGGTCAGACCTGGGAAACTACTACGGAGCAGGAGCTCATGGTATATGCATATATGATAATATGTACCGGATACATTTTAAAACAGGAAATGAAGGGAGCATACCTGAGATTACAAAAATAGAGCCTGAAATACCAGGACTGATAATTGAAAACAGGCTTATTTCATCTGGTAACAGGGACAATGGATATATTTACCTTGAACCCTATGGAGACTATGCCGTAATAAGGGGAGAAATACCTCCCGGAAGGGAAGATTTTATACTGAAAGCCTCAATACCAGACCCTCCCTTTCTCACTGCCAGGTTATTACAGCAGGCACTGACCGACAGGGGTGTAACTTTTGAAAATCCGGCCACAAGCCTCAGGCTTTCCCCTGGCATTGCCGGTGAATACCGGCTCTCCCGTAAAGTGGTGGTCCATACAAGCTACTCACCGGCCCTGTATGAAATAATCACGGCTACCAATACGGAAAGCCTCAATATGTTTGCTGAACAGCTGTTGAAATATATAGGCTTGCTTTATTCAAATATGGAACTTGCCACAAGCGAATCAGGCATCATTGCGGTCAGGGAGTCCCTGGATTATTTTCTTGATGACACAGGAGGTCTTTATATGACTGATGGCAGTGGTCTGTCAAGGTCAAATGCAATAAGTTCTTCCTTTATTACCTCCCTGCTTCACTATATGAATAGTAAAAGCAGGTATGCAGATTATTTTTTAAGGTCCTTGCCTCAGGCAGCTACTAAGGGAACACTTGAGCATTATTTTAAAGATCCTGTTTTTCACAATAACCTGAAGGCAAAAAGCGGTACATCAACAAGGATCCGGAACTATGCAGGCTATTTCAGAACCTCATCCGGTAAGGAAATGACCTTTGCTGTCCTGGTAAATAATTTTGATTGCAGCAGCAGCGAAGTTACCATGCGGGTGGAAGGACTGTTGAAAAAAATGATTAATGGTTTATAGAAAGGTGACGGGGACTTGCCTTCGTTGATCCTTGCTTTTACAGGGACTCCGGCTTCGGCGGGCAGGGCCGGGGACAGTTACCTGCTGCTCCTGGCCTGTCACCGGTCTCCAATCCCGGGTCAACAAGCTCTAAAACCTTAACCTCCTAAAGATCATACAGATCAATAAGGTATATCAGTGATGCTATTGCAGCGCTGCCCAGTTGCATTTCACGGATATTAACCTGTTCAAAGGTATCATTCGCTGAGTGATGAAACCAGAAATAGCGCTGTGTATCGGGTATATAACCTATCTGCAGGGTATTGAACCGTATCAGAGGAGAAATATCCGAACCACCCCCGCCACGGGCGAAGTAGCGAATACCATAGGGTCTGAAATATTTTTCCAGTTCGAATAGCTTATCAAGCCTATTATCCCCGGCATTACCGAATCCGAAGCCAAGAGGGCTCATCACTCCCCTGTCTGATTCAAGAGCGGCATAATGTTTTTCACCATTCTTTTCCGCCTCACTGGCATATACCTGCCCTCCGGTTGAAGTCATTTCTTCATTCATAAACATAACAGCTCTAATGTTCCTTTTTGGTTTTATGCCCAGCTCTTGAAACATCCTGATAGTTTCTATTGCCTGTACACAACCACCACCATCATCATGGGCTCCTTCACTGATATCCCATGCGTCGAGGTGTCCTCCAACGGTTATGTATTCACCGGGATTCTTCGATCCCCTTATCTCTCCAATGACATTGTAAGATATTGTATCAGGATAATTCCTGCATTCTGACACCAGCTGGAGCATTGAATCAGGATCCTTCATAATCCATCTCGACAGTATTTCCGCATCATGAGGGGATACACTTACAGCGGGTATTTCAGGAATATTTTCCTGGTACCTGACGACACCGGTATGGGAGAAATCATGCATTGCCTGGGTCGGTGACCTCACTATAACTGCCAGTGCACCGTATTTAGCAGCCTCCGAAGCACCGGATACTCTTTGGTTAACGGCTCCGCCATATCCTGCGAAAGTGTTTATCAGGGTATTATCAACAGGCCTGTTAAAGAAGACTATTTTACCTTCAATCCCTTTTCTGCCAATTTCCCTGAGTTCATCAAAATTGTGTACTTCAACGAGACGGGCATTGACACCTCCTGTTGACGTAGCCACCGACAGGCCAAGAGCTGAAATGGTCAGTTCCAGTGTACCCAGTTCCGATCTGAGTATTGCACTCTCTTCTCCCCTTTCCCAGTGAGGCACCGGTACTTCCTGTAACCATACTGTATCGGCACCGGCATCAATAAGTGCCTGCATTGTATATCGCACCGCGTGCAGCGCCTGCCCTGACCCGGGGATCCTCCCCTTTGTATTCTTGCACAGGTACAGGAGATGCTCTTCTGCCGTATTATCGGTAAGGGCATTGTCGAAGATTGATTTCACAACTTCTTCAGGGGTTTGGGAACTGGTATTGAAGAAGAATGACAGAGAAATAAATACAGTAATAATATACTTCATTTTAAAACCAGGTATTTATATAAGATTGCCTTACGGCGAGCTCATACTACCCGCCTGACTTCGGTAAATTCGTAATTCTCGGTTAACGATTTAACCTTTAGATTCAACAATAAAAAAATCCTGAACTGCTAAACCCTCAATACCTTCCCTTCAAAGGGTTATCAGGCATCTATGTTAGCATATTTTGCATGCTTCTCGATAAACTCCCTTCTTGGCGGCACCTCATCACCCATCAGCATACTGAATATACGATCAGCCTCCGCAGCACTGTCTATGGTCACCTGCCTGAGTGTTCTGTTTTCCGGGTTCATGGTTGTATCCCACAACTGTTCGGCATTCATCTCACCAAGACCCTTATAACGTTGCAAACTCACATTTGAATCTTTGCCGTGTCCGAATTCTTCAATAAAATTACGAAGTTCTTCTTCTGTCCAGCAATACCGGCTGTTTTTACCTTTTTTCACCAGGTAGAGTGGTGGTGTTGCAATATAAAGGTATCCCCTTTTTATAAGTTCCTGCATATACCTGAAAAAGAAAGTCATAATCAGTGTAGCAATATGAGATCCGTCAACATCGGCATCAGTCATTATAACTATTTTATGATACCTGAGTTTTTCCAGGTTCAGTTCCTTACTGTCCTCGGCTGTTCCGATATTCACACCCAGGGCTGTAAAAATATTTTTAATCTCTTCGTTATCGAAAATTTTATGTTGCATTGCTTTTTCCACGTTAAGGATTTTTCCTCTCAGTGGCATTATAGCCTGGAATTTTCTGTCACGTCCTGCTTTTGCCGTACCCCCGGCCGAATCACCTTCAACAAGAAATATTTCACAATTTACCGGATCGCGGTCGGCACAATCTGCAAGTTTCCCCGGCAGGCCGGATCCAGAGAGTACATTTTTCCGCTGCACCAGTTCACGCGCTTTACGGGCAGCATGTCTGGCAGTGGCTGCAAGGATAACTTTCTGTACTATGGCTTTCGCATCCCGGGGATTTTCCTCAAGATAATTTGAAAGCATGGTACTTACCGCCTGGTCAACTGCACCCATAACATCGGAGTTTCCCAGTTTTGTTTTTGTCTGACCTTCAAACTGAGGCTCAGCGACTTTGATTGATATGATTGCAGTCAGCCCTTCCCTGAAATCATCGCCATTTATATCGAACTTGAGTTTTGCCGTTAAACCTGAATCCTCGGCATATTTCTTAAGGGTGCGGGTAAGTCCCCTCCTGAAACCTGCCAGGTGTGTACCCCCTTCTATGGTGTTGATATTATTTACATATGAATGCACATTTTCCGAAAATGATGTATTGTACTGCAGGGCTATCTCTACAGGTATGTCATTTTTTTCAGTATTGATGGAAATGGGATTTTCAATCAGTTTTTCCCTCGTGTTATCGAGGTAATCGACAAACTCCTGCAGGCCTGTTTCTGAATAAAACACATCCTGCCTGTAAGAATTGCCGTTTCCATTCTCCTGTATTTCCCTCCTGTCAAGAATGGTAAGCCTTATGCCTTTATTCAGAAATGAAAGTTCACGTAACCTGGCTGCCAGTATTTCATACCTGAATTCAGTCTCCGCAAAAATTTCTGCATCCGGCTTGAATGATATTACCGTACCCGATTTTTCGGTAGTTCCCTGCTCCTGAACATCAGACCGGGGCTTCCCTTTTCTGTATTCCTGGTAATATATTTTCCCGTTCCGGTGAATTTCAGCCCTGAGTGAATCCGAGAGCGCATTTACAACAGATACTCCTACCCCATGCAAGCCCCCTGAGACTTTATAAGATTCTTTGTCGAATTTCCCTCCGGCATGCAGTACTGTCATAACTACCTCGAGTGCGGATTTCTTTTCTTTTTCGTGATAATCAATAGGTATTCCCCTGCCATTGTCTATGACTGTTATTGAACCGTCCTCATTCAGTATTACATTAATTTCAGTACAATAACCTACCAGAGCTTCATCGATTGAATTATCAACAACCTCATATACAAGATGGTGCAATCCTTTTATACTTACATCACCGATATACATTGCCGGCCTTTTCCTGACGGCCTCAAGCCCTTCCAGTACCTGGATACTACCGGCTGAATAATCTCCATTCCCCTTTTGCCTCTTATCCTTTTTACTCATATTTCTGGTATTAGTTATTCGTTTCGTTATATTATAATTATTACATAGGCTTTAAAACCTAAAGCCGTCATTCAATCAAATAAATTACAGCTTAATCTTCCGTTTTGGATTTACCTTAAAACATTTTTTCATCCAATTAACATATGCCTTCTCCGGAAATATCTTAAAACACTTTTAAGTTCCTGATTAAACAATACTTAAGCAATGTCACAAAGATAGCTAAAATATAGCATTCCCCCTCCTGCCCAGGGCAAAAAACGAAGTGATTTTTTAACAAAAAATCAACAGGTACAAGATTGACTGCCAATCAATTAGGCAAATAGCATAAAATTCAGAGGCTGTAAGTGAAGCCGGCCATGAAAAGGAAGCCCTGGGAGGGGTAATAATTCCACTCGTAATACCTGTCAAGAGCGATATTATTTAGCCTTGTCCAGAACGAGAGTATCTTTGTATACCTGTATTCCAATCCTATACTCAGGCTCACGTTCATGGGCAATTCAGTCAGGGTGTAAGGATCAGGCCCCAAACCTGCATATCTCTTTGAAATGGCATGAATATCAGCCTGTGCAATAAGTTTATTACGCAGGTTATAATTTATTAACATGGTTCCGTCCCAGGAAGGTTTATGCCAGGGTTCATCCAGGTACTCCAGTGTATAATTATAATATCCTGCCTGCACTGATACTGAAAGTTCCTCATTTATTCTGCCAGTAAACCCACCTTTTAGCTCAAGTAATTCCCCGGTATCATAAACAGGAACCAGTCCCCGTCCCTGTATTGTATCATTTTTATAGAATACCATATTTTCAAACATGGAGTATGCGACGCTGAGCCTGTAACTGGTATTCAGGCTGGCATGTCCCGTTATACCTCCCTTCACCCTTAGTTTGGTGTCGGTTGGTAATATTGAATAAAGGCTAAGGGATGGCTCAACAGGGCTTCCCGTGACATGTTTTACAATAAAGGGATTGATATATATTATTTCACCTGCATTATTATTTTTATATTCACCGTCAAGACCAACATACATGTTCAGAATTGTTGGTATTATGCTGAATTGCAACTTCAGATCGGGATAAAAGAAGACTCTTGTCCTGTAGTCGACAAACTGCTCGTAATAATACCTGGCATCAGCTATAAATTTTACGCCAAGCCTGTATTCCCAGTTAGTGCTCTTTTTACTGATAGACGGAAGAATACTTACTTTATGCCTGAATTTATCCTCGATATCAGGGATTGTTATAAATTCATATCCCAGACCCAGGTTTGCATAGAAGATATTAACATCATAGCCCAGTTCCGCACTTGCTCCTGCCAAGTGTTGAGAATACTCACCATTCTGATAAAGGAGCTTGTAGTGCAGGCCGATATCGTAGTATAGTTTTGAAGAATCGAGCCTAGTTGAGTAATATTTAATCTCTGCCCTGGGATTCAGATATTCTATTTTCAGATTCTCCTTTTCTATCTCTGCCAGGGCAAGAGAATCAGGCACTCCGCCATAGGCGTATCTCCTGATATGGTTAAAATCGATATTTGCGTCCAGAGATGATCTTCTGAAAAACCTGGTGGTATAAAGCCTGGCCATATTGTCCATATAGCCACCATAGACTTTTGTAGTCTCATCAATCTTCAATTTACCATGGCTGGACTCGTGTCCTATATAAATACCTGACCTGCTTTTGCGTGAGCGATCGCTGGTGATGCTTAATTCCGCCAAGGGTGAGAAATAGTTACCAAAGCCCAGGTTAATGAAACCCTTATACAATTTTGGCAATGGATCCGGCTGCAAGCGGGCAGCGCTTATAGTTGTAATTTCATATTCAGGCATGAAAGGCCTGGCACTTATTATATAGTTAAATTCCGGCACTGTAACGCTGGTATCGCTTATCTCAGGCAGGAAATTTATTTTGTTAGCTTTATTAAGGGATGGTTTGAAAGGGTTATACAGGGTAACCTCCCGGCGAATATCTTCCTCTCCCTGGGCCTTCATAACTGCCGGGAACATCAGCGGCACGAAAAATATATAAACTAACAACCTAATATTCATATTCAATATATTGATTTAATTGTTCATAAAACGATTAGCAGTTGCAGGGTCATGATCTGTTCTTATACTATCGGCATTCATCTGGCTGTCACGATTTATCTCGTCAAGTTTTGCATTTACTTCATCGATAATACCATCGTCTTCAGCCTGGTAGTAGTCTTTCAGGCTTTGAAGGGTTGCCCTTGCCTGG
Organism: Bacteroidota bacterium; assembly: GCA_011050615.1. Taxonomy (GTDB): domain Bacteria; phylum Bacteroidota; class Bacteroidia; order Bacteroidales; family VadinHA17; genus UBA9300. Next base: position 9,109 of record DRFJ01000066.1, on the reverse strand, counting down.
AATTCATCTCCTTTTTCAAGGCTTATATCAGCCAGCAGTATAAACATGCGTGCCATCCAGTACTGGTGAGGTGTATTCTGGTCAATGAATTCGTAGATCAGAGTCTCAGCACCATCATAATCACCCTTCATAAACAATATTTGCGCAACACGGTATTTTGATTCAGCGCCTTCACTGCTTGTAACCTCTACCGCCACTCTCCTGAAATAATTCAGGGCACGTTCATAATTACCCAGGGCATAGTGTGATTTGGCCGATTTAAAGTTGGCTTCACGTGCCAGTTCTTCCGTAACAAGTTCGGAACTCAACAAGCTTTCGGATGAGTTTATAGTTTTTTGTGCATCACCCATATTATAGGCTGAACGCAATTTCCCTACGAGAGCTTTGAGTTCATTGTCCGGCAATTCAGCCACTCTTTCCAATTCATCATAATAATAATAAGCACTGTCGTATGTCTCTTTCAGGTAATAAATACCAGATAATGACTGATAGGTTTTCTCAAGGAAAGGATTATTAGGTGTTTCGGAGACTTCGGAATAATATTTAAGAGCTTCATCTGTCTTGCCTGATTCTATAAGACATTCAGCAAGATAGAAGCAGGCATTCAACCTGAAGCTCCCCTGTGAAAACTCATTCAGGTAGTTACGGAATATCTGGCTGGCTCTTTCGCAATTTCCCTGGATATAAAGGTTCTCACCGGAGACATAAAGGAGGCTGTCTCTTTCACTGGAGCTGACATCTGCATAGCCCTCAAGGGTCCTGACATATGCAAAGTAAGCTTCCACTTCATTCATATCAACATAGGTATTCCTGAGGCCGGTCAGTGCATTGCGTGCTTCAGGTGTTGACTGGTATTTTTCTATTACCTCCTTGAACCGGGCAATTGCTCTCTCATTTTCACCCCTGTTGTAATAAAGTAATCCAAGCTGAACCATAGCTCTCGGGACGAAAACGGAACTTGGATATGAATTTATAATTTCAAGGAAATCCCTTTCACTTTCAACGTCCTTATTAAGACCAGTGTAAGCCCTGCCCCGCTCGAAAATAGCATTCGGGACAAGTGTAGAATTCGGGTGTTCACTTAGCATTCGGCTGAGTACCCTTGTCTTGGCTTCCTGATCATGCATAAGCCCAAGAGCAAAACCTTTCTGGAACAAGGCATAATCACTCCCGGTGACCGGGTTTTCTATTACTTTATCATAATAGCTTATCGCCTGCCTGTAGTCGGTACCTATATAGTAACAATCTGCAATACGGTTATAAACATCTGTAATAATTCTGCTCCTGTTGTTTCTTTCAGCCGATTCAAAATTCTTAAACCACCTCAGGGCTTCAGAATAATCGCCCTTATTATAATATATATAGCCCATATTATATGCAACCATGTTGTGCTCATCAAGTGTTGATGAACCAGGAATACCCATAAAAGCCTGGTATTCTTCCATGGCTCTGTCAGTTTCATTCAGGCGATAGAGCGATTCACCTTTCCAGTAATGGGCCCTTGCCCTTAAGGAACGGTCATATTGTCCGTATTGCAGGGATTTGTCAAACATTCCCACGGCAGCATTAAGGTCAAGGTTTTGATATAACTCCAATCCTCTCAAAAAAGCTACTTTCTGGCAGGCTCTCTCCAGCCTTTCATCCTTGTATGTAATACGGTCGAGTGACTGTATTGCAGCCCTGTAGTTCTTCACCTTCATATAGGCAGATACGAGGTACTCATAGGCTTCTTCAATATTCTCTGATGCAGGGAATTGTTCAATATATTCCTGGAAAGCCCTAATTACTTCACCGAAGGGTGAATATACAGTTTCATAAGTCAGCTTGGCAAAATTGAAAAGTGCTTCCTCCTTAATATTCCTGTCAAAATCCATTCTTGCGGCAGAGGAAAAGGCAGCCCTTGCCATGTTTTTCTGATTTTTCTTCAGATAACAATCAGCCAGGAGGAAGTAAGCATGTTGACCCAGTTCGTCATGTCTCCGGGTAAGCTCCTGGAAAAGATCAATTGCCCTGTCATAGTCCTCAGTCATATAGTAACAGTAGGCGAGCTGATAGCTTCCGTCACGGCCGGTCCTTACGGCTCTCTTAAGATGTTCTTCAAGATTACGTGCTGCCGACTGGTAGTCTCCTTTTTTAAAATAAGCGTCACCGATAAGCCTGTAGAGCTCTGACTTCCTTTCTTCTCCTGCAGCATCGATAAGCTGTGGGGCCATCTCAAGTATGCCATCATAATCTTCAAGAATATACTTAATCTGCACTATGTAGAAAGGAACAACATGCCCGAAGGATTCATCACCTTTTAATCGAATAAAGCCGTCATAGGCTGTCAGGTACATCTTTTCATCATATGCTATGTATGAGAAATAATATATAGCAGGCTTGCTGTATTCAGTGTCAATATCCATCAGCTCAGAAAAGAAAAGCATCGCCTTCTTTCTGTCACCATACATGAAATGGGAATATCCTGATTTAAAATAATAAGACGGCAACTGTTCTTCTTTCAATTCAAGCCTGTCCACCAGGTCATAATACCTGATTGCACCCCGGTAGTTTCTTGCCTGGTAAAAATTATCGGCAAGCTCAAGCCATGCCTCATTTCCAAGGGGGTTATCCGGATGGCTTGCAACAAATTTTTTCATCCTGTATTCAGCATCCCCATTATATAACCTTGTGGCACAGATGGCTGCAAGGTATTCGGCTTCAACAGTTTCACCTGTTATGCGGTCCCCCGCATCTCTTACATAATTATCAAAAAGATCCAGGGCTATGGCATATTTCTCCTTGCCAAACAGATCTTTAGCCCGTTCATAATCGGTCAACTCCCTGACATAGGATTCTGCCTTTTGGGCAAGAATAACTGAAGGGCAGCTTATCATCACTGACAAAATGATAATCAGACTTTTAAAATGCAATTTATATTCAGAGTATATAATCATAATACCAGCTTTTTCTGTCTTGGTACAGAAACTTAATTACTTGTGATTGAAAATCTTACACCAATCAAATCGATTTATGCAGTTTCTGCTAATTTACAACTATAAAACGCTTGTTACGGGGCTTTAGTATTGATTTTATCAACATTGATGTGTTAATATTTAAAGCAGTCAGCCGTAAGCAGGTTTTTTCCTTTTTCCTTTGTACTTTTGTATTTTACCTCAAAAAAAAATTCATGCAGGAAAACAACATGCCCCTTGATACCATAATTTCATTTAAGGACTGTAATATATACCAGCAGGATCATCTTGTGCTGAGTGATGTAAATTTTGAAATTAAGAAAGGTGAGTTTGTATATCTCATTGGTAAAGTTGGAAGCGGGAAGACCAGTGTAATTAAAACAATTAATGCACAATTGCCACTTGAAGAAGGAGAAGGAAGGGTCGCCGGTTTTGATCTGACCGGCATGCGTAAAAAGGATATTCCCATTTTAAGGAGGAAACTGGGCATTGTTTTCCAGGATTTTCAGCTTCTTACCGACAGGTCGGTTTATTCAAATCTTGAGTTCGTTCTGCGGGCAACAGGATGGAAGAATAAAACAGAAATTGATGAGAGAATTGGTCAGGTGCTCGAAAAGGTGGGACTCGGGACAAAAGGCTATAAGATCCCTCACCAGCTTTCGGGTGGGGAACAGCAAAGGGTAGTGATTGCCAGGGCCCTGCTTAATGACCCTGATATCATCCTGGCAGATGAACCAACGGGAAATCTTGACCCTGAAACATCGGAGGATATAATTAAGATACTAAGGGATATAAGCAGGAATGGAAGGGCTGTTGTATTTGCCACACACAATTATACACTTCTTAAAAAGTATATTGCACGGACGCTCAAATGTGAAAAAGGGAAGATCACTGAAACAGACCACGACGAGGAGCTCGAATTTATCTGATTGATGCCTGCTCCTTCAGGGCATACTCAAAAACTTTACGCCACCCCTCCCATGCACCTTCATCGGTAAGGGATGTGTTATGCCAGACACTTACAAAAAGCCCACCCGCTTCTTTAGTTCTTTTAATCAAATTATTGATTGACTTAATGGCTTCCTGCTGATCATATCTTTTGTATTTCATGTATGTAAGTTCCATAAACTGGTAAGGAACGAAAGTTACCCGACTGGTTTCCTCCCTTAAAAGGTCATAAAATTTAAAGGGTCTTGCCAGGCCTGCCCTGAAACCAGCTTCTCTTATATAGCCCATGGTAAAATCCTCATGAATTCCGAGCGACTCAATAAGCTTGTATGTATCAGGAATTGTGAGCAGGAGATAATGTTTTCTTAATTTGGTTATTTCCCGGCCTGTAACATTTTCGAGCATCTTTTTCTCCCTGCCGATCAACTTTGTAAAATTATCAGACCCGTGAGAAGTGCGCAGGCCAATTATATATTTCCTGGCAAGTCGCCTGAGCAGCTTCCTGTAACATTTTCGCCCGGGATTTATGCTTCTATTGATACGATTCCTGTGTCCGGCAGTAAAAAAATACAAAATCTCACAATCATACTTTTCTGCTCTTGCATTTATATAGCTATAAGTGTCATATTTATCCTTCATCCTGCCTGTCATGCAGCCAAAGCGTTTGCCCGGATCATTGCCCTTTATCATATCGCCCGCCAGGCCGGCAATGTTACGCCATATTCCCTTTCCTTTATATGCAAAAGGCTCATCTATATCAATAGTAAGGAGACAATTATATTTTTTTTCAGGAATCAGCAGGCCGGGATAGAGAAGTTTCAGGGTAACACCAAGACGGTGCGACCAGATATCCACAACCGGTATATCAAGAAAATCATGCTTATAGGCAAGGCTGGACTCAACAGCAAACCTTCCATGCTCATCACGGGAAAGAGGAAGATACTCTTCATATCTTGAAACCATGTAAAAAGCAAAAGAGAAAATATCCAGTTGAAATCCGGCTTCAGGAGGCTGCTGAAAAAATAGCGGTATCCCGTTAAAATGAGCTACCCATATCTCCTGGGATCGTATCCCATTTTCAAAAAGCAAGCCTTCAGGTTGAATGAAAAGTCCCCCGACCGACCGGTCATAAGAGTAATTAATCAGTGGTAGCCCTTCAACAGGAGAATCAGTGATAATATATGACAGTCCAATTATATTGCCCAGCACCAGGTCAACAGCATATTCCAGGCGGGGCGATTTTTCAGCAGTATATACCTGGACATCAAATTTCATACAGTAAATATAACTTAATTAAAAATTTGAGAACGAATGCAAGCGCTTACTCACAGTAAGACTGTTCGTGAACTCGCTGTGCCCGGTTCGCTCCCGCATGAAAAATTTAATTATCTTCTATTGTGAAGTAAGAGATTAAATCTATTCATACCCGTTTCATTAGATCAGAAAAACATACTTATTCAGGTCACAGACCCGGTATCTGTATCATATAACTCGTAGATACGGTTTTTTACAATATTCTCAATTTCCAGTATAACTTCCAGTACTTCTTCAAAGCGGTTGTAAAGAGGAGCGAGTCCCATTCTTATATTATCGGGTGGCCGGAAATCAGGTATAATAACATATTTTCCCCTGCTATCATCAATAAGCGCTTTGCAAATCCTGTAGCCTTCCTTATGCTTTAAGGAGATATGTGATCCCCTTTCATCATCTTTTTCCGGTGATCCAAGTCCAAATCCCAGTGGCTCCAGGTAAGCATGATATAATTCAAGCATAAACCGGGTTAACTTCAGGCTCTTCTTTCGTAGATTATCTATTCCCGCTTCCAGTATTATGTCGAGTGATGGTTCCAATGTGCATAATGAAAGGATGTTGGGCGAACCCGTCATATACCGGCGTACACCTTCTGAGGGGCGGTAATCAAGGCTGAACTCAAATGGATCCTTTTCTCCCAGCCAGGCCCATATGGGAGATACCACTTTATCCTGTAGCTTCCTGTTAACATACATAAATGCAGGTGATCCGGGTCCTCCGTTAAGATACTTGTAGGTGCAGCCAACAGCCATATCCGCACCTGCAGAATTCAAATCTATTTTAACAGCTCCGGTGGCATGACTGATATCCCATATTATAAGTGCACCCTTTTTATGAACATAGTCTGTAACTTTCTTCATATCATACATAAATGCACTCCTGAAAGAAACATAACTCAGAACTGTAACAGCCGTATTATCATCGATACTGTCATAGAGCCTTCCGTAATCAATGTCTATTCCATTGGCACTCCGGACCATCTCCAGAATATGGCCATCATTTATACTTTCCATTACGCCCTGAATAATGTATAAATCGGAAGGGAAGTTAAGATTATCGCTTACTATCTTTTTTCTGCCCTTTTGCATTTTTACAGCCGCACTTACCAGCTTATAAAGGTTAACAGAGGTTGAATCACAAGCAATTATTTCATCTCTTGTGCATCCTGTTAATTGTGCTAATTTCCCTGAAACTCTTAAGGGCATATCCCACCATCCCTCATTCCATCCTCTGATCAAACGTTCACCCCAGGCTCTTGAAATAAGCTGCCTGGCAGCCTCCTCAGAAGCCAGGGGCAGCATACCCAAAGAATTTCCGTCAAAATAAATTAAGCTCTCCTGTGTTTTAAAATAAGATCTGAATTCGCGAAGTGCATCTTCCCGGTCAGCTTTAACTGCCTGCTCCCTGTACTCCTGTAGATTTTTCATGATGCTATAATAAGCATTTAAAGTATAAATACGAATTTAATCTTTTTTCATGTATCTCTCTTCATGGAAATTGAAGAATGGTCTTCTATATTTTTATTACCTTTATGCATCTTTATTCTGAAAATAATTTTTAAACCCTAATATCTTAAAACATGGGAAAAGGAGATAAAAAAACCAAGAGAGGAAAAATAGTAAGAGGAACATTTGGAGTACGCAGGAGGAGTAAAAAGAATAAAGAAACACTGCGGGATGTAAAGGCTAAACGTATGAAGACAGAGGCTGAGGAAGTCGTGAAAGAGGAGGCTTCCTCCTCCGTTAAAGCCAGGGAGGAAAGAAAGGCTGAGGAGAAGGCTGAGATTAAGGCAGAAGCTATGGTGAAGGAAAAGGCGGAGGCCAAAACTAAGGCTAAGGAGAAAGTTGAGGAGAAGGCGAAAAAGGAAGAGGCGAAGAAACCTGTTGCAAAGAAACCTACAACGAAGGCCAAAAAGCCGGCTGCTAAAACTACAGCCAAAAGCAAGGAGGATAAGGAAGAAAAGGCCAAGTAACCTACTTATTATCAGGTTATTATCAAATCATTATATTCTGACGGATCAATATTGATCTCGATGATCACCGGGCCTTCAAGAGGGTAAATACCGGATAGAATCCTCCTTAACGATTCTTCATTATCACTTGTTCTTACCGGAACACCCAGGAAGGTTTTTTCTCCTATAAGGCTTCCATCGTACAGGTCGACACCGATTTTTTCAATTCCCTTACGCTCCTCCTTAATTTTGATAAGGTTAAGTTCCCTGTCACACAAAACAATAAACAGTACTCCAAGGTTCAGCCTGCGGGCTGTAACCACTTCTCCGCACATCATCAGGAAGCCCCCATCGCCCGTAACACATGCAACGGGAGCATCAGGTTCATTCAGGGCTGCTGCAATAGCTGCAGGTATACCAAAACCCATCGAAGACCAGCCATTGGTCATCAGAATTCTGCCCTCTTTGCCTGTCCTCCAGTACTGACCGAAGAGATGAATATGAGAACCTACATCCAGGCACATTATAATATTAGCGGGGAGCGTCTCCCGGAGAATATTCATTGCTTTTACCGGTCCAAATTTTTTATAATCCTTTCTTACCAGGCTTTGAATGTTCTCCCTGCATTCACTTATGAATATAGGATCCCATTCCCCGGGGGATTTAATTACCGGATCAATCATTGAAAGCAGACCCTGCAGGGAACCAATAATCTGCCTGACCATTAGCTTTTCGGGCATATCGGTAAAAACTGTATTGAAATGAATTAAAGGCACATCAGGAAGCCATGATTCATAATTATATTCAACCGGATCATATCCCAGTCCAATAACCAGGTCAGCTTCGTTAATGACAGGAGATAAGCGGTCAGAGGCAGCATGGAACAATACCCCGCAATAGCAATCGTGGTTCTCATCGACAAGGCCTTTGGCCATGGGTGTTACGATAAGGGGAATTCTGTGTTTGGCCAGGAAATCATTTATTTCATCCTTTATCCCGGATCTAACTGCTGTTAGACCCAGAACCAACAAGGGTTTACTGGAATATTCCAGCAATTCTATAAGTTCATCATCTATAAGAAGTTCCCGGTTATTTACCCTCCCGTCAGGCCTCCTGATCTTTTCCTGTGTCTTTAATAATGCCTGGTCTGATGGGAGTCCGATATGTACAGGACCAGGATATTCATCTGTTGCAAGTTCAAAAGCGTCTGTAAGAACTTCGCTTATATTTTTGTTATCAACTATGACAGTAGCTTTTGTTACCGGCTCAAAAACCAACTGGTGATCGATATTCATCTGGGCGGTGCGCTTCCTCATTGTTTCAGGTAATACTGAAGTAAGGGCAATCACAGGTGAACGATCGAGCATTGCTCCCCCGATACCGGTGCTAAGATTTGTAGCTCCCGGTCCGAATGTCGCATGACATATACCGGGTATGCCGGTCAATCTCCCGGTAATATCAGCCATTACGCCTGCAGCTGTCTCATTTGTTGTGAGGATAAATTCAATACCATGCTTATTGAATTCCTCCATATAGGGGATGGAGGGTCCGCCTGGTATCCCGAAAACATACCTTACACCTCTTTCCTTAAATTTTTTCGCTATGTATTCTGCTACAGTCATGTCGCTAATGTACCATAAATCTACGATATTTCTTTTAATTGGAATAATGGAACCGGGCAGGGTGAGATTGCTGAAATCAAGTGAGTCCTGCTATCTTGTGGGCGGCCGGTGATTGTGGCCGGGGGATGCCGGCAATATTGGAGTCTATATTGAAGGTTAAAGATTTGATAAGGAAAGTTTTCCGGGTAACTCAACGGCTCAACGGCTCAACAAAAAAAGCTCAGGAATTATCCTGAGCTTTTTTATTTAAAGTCGGCGGCGACCTACTCTCCCGCTTTCGCAGTACCATCGGCGCTGACGGGCTTAACTTCTCTGTTCGGAAT
>DRFJ01000037.1 GCA_011050615.1 Bacteroidota bacterium | reverse complement strand
TGCTAATAGCATGAGCTTCTGAACAAATATATGATTTTTATATTGAAAAATCAAAAAAATATTATGATAAATGCAATATCCAAAAATTCAATTTTTATTTTCACTCTATTACCTACTCCATTTAATCTTGTGCCTTAAAACATTAACTAATTAAATAACATTTTATATTTTTATCAATGCTAAAAAATATTTAATATGAAAAGATTACACGTATTAACGGTACTTGTCCTTTTTGCGGCTTATGTTTGTGGACAGTCATTACCCGGAGCTTTCAATTGTTCAACCATAATAGTAGGGAAGGATGCATCTGCTACGGGACATGTGCTGATAGGACATAATGAGGACGACGGAGGGATGCAGGTGGTAAATTTATACAAGTCTTATAGCGATAGGAATCCCGGTAATGAAATTGTTTTAAAAAACGGGGCTGTGATTAAGCAGGCCAAAGTGAGCTTTGGTTATATATGGATGGAGATGCCGGGACAGGATTTTGCTGACAGTTTCCTCAATGAGAATGGTGTTCTCATAACATCCAATTCGTGTCCCTCTGTTGAGCGTGAGGGGGAGATAGTAGATGGGGGTATTGGATATAACCTCAGAAAGATAGTTGCTGAACGGGCAAAATCGGCCCGGCATGGGGTTGAAATAGCAGGAGCTCTTATCTCGGAGCTTGGTTATAATGCTTCAGGCAGAACATATACAATTGCCGATACAAAAGAAGCATGGATGCTGTCGGTTGTAAGGGGAAAACACTGGCTGGCAATGAGAATACCGGATAATAACGTTGTGTACCTTCCCAACTTTTATATTATTAAGGAAGTCGATTTTGACGATAAGGAGAATTATATGTGTTCGCCCGGACTTAAAGATTATGCCATTACCAGGAAATGGTATGAGCCTGACAATGGAGAATTTAATTTCAGGGATGTATATGGCAATCCCAGGTCTGCGGCAAGTATGTCAAATAAAGGTCGTATGTGGGTTGGGGTCAATAAACTTTCTGCCGGAAATTTTGATATTGATGATGAGATGCCTGTGAGCTTTGTGCCTGAAAAACAGGTTAATATTGATGATCTCATTGATATCCTTGGAAATCATTATGAGGGTACTGAGCTTGATGATTCAGAACAGTATACACTTCATAACCCTCACGAAAATAAGGTTATGAATATTTGCGCCGGTCATCAGCAGATGTCATTTATTGCAGAATTGAGAGATGGTATGCCCGTTGAAACGGGATGCAGGTTGTGGATAGCACCCAGGAGAGGATGCGTCCACGCTTACATGCCTGTATATTATGGCATTGAAGATTTTCCCCCTTCTTTCAGGTACTATACTGATCTTGCCATGGTTTATGAAATGCACTTTCGTGTGCCCGATGATATGTATAACAGGGAAAACGGTAAAGCATGGTGGTCATTTATGGAAGTGACTGATTATGTTGATGACGATTATGGGAGCAGGATTGAAAACAGGCGTGAATATAAGAACAAGCTGCAAGGAGAATACTTCGAAATGGTAAAAGCTTTTGATAATGATATTGTTAAACTATGGCATAAAGATAAATCAAAAGCACTCCGGGATATCTCGCAGTTCAATAAAATGATTTTTGAAAAAGCCCTGGAAAGTAATAATGATTATCTGAAGGGTAAATAAACTGACGGGATACCTTCCCCGGGAATTAAACATTTAAAATATTATAATATGGGAATGACAATACTTGAAAAAATACTGTCGCATCACTCAGTAAAACAAGAACTCAGGCCGGGTGATATTGTTGATGTTGAGATTGATGCAAGAGTCGCACGCGATTTTGGAGGAGCTAATGTTGTTAAAAATATCAGGGATAATGACCTGGGAATAGACGACACGGGAAAAACACTTTTTACCTTTGATTGCAACCCTACCGGCTCTGACCAGAAGTATGCTGTTAATCAGCACATATGCCGCCTGTTTGCCCGTGAACATGGTATAAATGTCTATGATATTAATGCGGGTATCGGTACACATCTGCTTATTGATGAAGGTTATGTCTGTCCTGGTTCTACAGCCGTTTCAACCGATTCGCATGCAAATATTTTAGGCGCAGTAGGAGCCTTTGGGCAGGGCATGGGTGATATGGATATTGCAGCTGCCTGGAATAAGGGTAAGGTGTGGTTTAAGGTCCCGGCATCGGTCAGAATTATCCTGGAAGGAGAATTACCGGCTAATGTATATGCAAAAGATCTTGTCTTAAACCTTCTGAATGAATTTGGCGCCAATTCACTCCTTGGATATTCAGTTGAAATATATGGTGATTGTATTGAAAAAATGGGAGTAGGTGACCGTATAACCATCTCATCCATGGCAACAGAAATGGGAGCGATAATAATACTTTTCCCTCCCAACCAGGATGTAATAGCTTATTGTTCTGCGCGGGCCCGTAAGAAATTTGAAGCGGTATATGCCGATCAGAATGCCCGTTATGAAAAAACGTTCACCCTTGCTGCAAGTGCTTTCAGTCCTATGCTGGCCAGGCCGGGTAAGCCGCATGATACAATAAGCATAGAACATGAAGAAGGGACAAAAATAGATTCAGCCTTTATTGGCAGCTGTACCAATGGAAGGATGGAAGATATGCAAGCTGCTGCAAGAGTTCTTAAGGACAGGAAGGTGGCTCCTGGTGTAATATTGAAAATAGTCCCTGCCACCGACGAAGTCTGGAATCAGTGCCTTGAAGAGGGTTTGATCGATATTTTTAAGAAAGCAGGAGCACTGGTCTCAAATGCAGGCTGCGCCGGATGTGCAGCCGGACAGGTAGGGCAGAATGGTCCTGGTGAGATAACTATAAGTACCGGTAACAGAAACTTCCCCGGCAAACAGGGAAAGGGAAGCGTCTACCTCGCATCACCCGCATCTGTTGCAGCATCAGCAGTTGCAGGATATATTACACATGAAAGTAATATCCCGGCAGAACCTGCAGTTTTTAAAAGCGCAGATCTTACTTCAAAAACGGGAAAAAAGAAAAAATCGAAAGAAAAGAAAGCCCCGCGAGCAGAAATAATTAAGGGGAAGTGCTGGATAATAAAAAGAGACAACATTGATACCGATATGATATTCCACAACAGGTACCTTTCAATTACTGATATTAAAGAAATGGGGCAATATACCTTCGATAACCTTGAAGGCTATGAAGATTTTGCAGGGAAAGCAGAAAAAGGAGATATTGTCATAACAGGTAAAAATTTCGGATCGGGTAGCTCAAGACAACAGGCGGTCGATTGCTTTATTTCACTGGGGATGCAGGCTGTTCTTGCCGAATCTTTCGGTGCTATCTATGAACGAAATGCAATAAATGCTGCATTTCCCGTACTTACCTATGATAGTCTCAGCGAACTGAAACTGAAAGACAGGGACGAAATTGAGATAAACCTGAAAACAGGTGTCCTCAAAAACCTTAAAACCGGGAATAGTACTGAAATTAAACCCTTCAGTGATGTCCAGATGGAAATTTACAAACGCGGAGGACTATTATAGATTTATATTTTAACCACTTAAACTCTTACTTATGAAACCCCGGACCTTCGTTGAAAAAATATTCAATGCTCCGGAAGGAGCAATAGTCTTCAGGAAGCCTGATATAGTGCTTACCCATGACAATACGGCAAGTATATATAAAACATTTATGAAAATGGGCTCAGGCAGGATTTTTGATCCCTCCCAGTTACTGGTAGTGCTGGATCATAACGCACCTCCGACTAATGCCCGGCTTGCAACACAGTACCGGGATATACGCAACTTTGTCAGGGAAAATCAGATCGATAAGTTCTATGATGCAGGCAGGGGCATATGTCACCAGATAATGTCATATCATGCACTTCCGGGAATGATAATAGTTGGAAGCGACAGTCATACCTGTACCGCGGGAGCATTTAATACCATGGCCGCCGGAATAGACAGGACAGAATCGGCAGGGCTATGGACAAGAGGTGAAACATGGTTCAGGGTACCTGAATCAATGAAAATCACACTTCATGGTAAACTGAATGAGAATGTTTATGCTAAAGACCTGTCACTGTGGATAATAGGGATGACAGGGACAGCAGGTGCCAATTATATGTCAATTGAATATCATGGTGAAGGACTTAAGACCTTGAGTATATCCGACAGGATGACAATAGCTAACCTGGCTTCTGAAATGGGAGCCAAGAATGCTGTGTTCCCTGCCGATGAATTGTTATATGAATTCCTCGGCGGGGAAAAAGGGAATAGTATTTGGGCCGATGAAGGGGCTGCCTATGCCCGCGAGATTGATATCAACCTTGATGAGATTTATCCACTTGTTGCCGCTCCCGGTAATGTGGATAATATTAAAGGAATTTCCGAAGTTGCCGGTACTGAAATACAGCAGGGCCTCATAGGTACATGCACAAACGGGAGAATAGAAGATATCAGGATAGCTTCTGAAATACTACGGGATAAGAAAGTAAAACAAGGCTTCCAGCTGCTTGTAATACCTGCAAGCCGGGAAATATACCTTGAAGCCATTCGTGAAGGCCTCATAACAACACTTATTGAGTCAGGAGCAAATATCCTTAGCCCGAGCTGCGGCCCCTGCCTCGGAACCGGACAGGGAATACCTGCCGACGGTTATACGGTTATCTCTACAGCTAACAGGAATTTCCCCGGACGAATGGGAAACAAGAATGCTGAGATATACCTTGCTTCACCGGCAACCGTGGCCTGCTCGGCCCTTACAGGGAAAATAACAGATCCGCGCAAAAAAGGAGGCGAGGAGAAATATATAATCGAAAGGGAAGAATCCGGTAGCACAATTATCAAAGAGAATGAGAACAGGAAAAGCATTGGAGTATGGAACTATTGCGATTGCGATAACCTTAACACCGACCAGATGTTTGCTGGTAACCTGACCTATAATATTCTCAGTTCAGACCCTGAAGCTATAATCCCCCACCTATTTGAAGGCTTTGATAGAACTTTCAGCGCAAAAGCTGAAAAAGGTGATATAATAATGGCAGGGGAAAATTTTGGTTGTGGAAGTTCACGTGAACATCCGGCGGTTGGACTGGCATATTTAGGAATAAAAGCTGTTTTAGTTAAATCAGTAAACCGGATTTTCTACCGCTCATCCATAAACCAGGGCCTGCCGCTTATAGTGCTTCCTGAAGCTGTTGAAACCTATAAGCAGGGTGATAAGGTGGATATCGATTTTGAAAAGGGAAAAATCACAGTGGGAGATAAGTCGATTCACTTCGAACCACTGCCGGATAAACTTAAGGAGATTATTGAAAGCAAGGGACTTGTGAACTGGATAGCAGGGAAGGGGAAAGGCTAAAGCTAATATATTAAAATCTCATATAAATATAATTATATCTGTTATTATTTGCCTCATTAATTATTGTTTCGTGTGACAATATTGATAACCAGCCTCTTACTGGCTCTGAATGGGGCTATTTATGAAACGGGAAAGGAGCAGGTATAAGAATCAACGGCATGCCTGTAGACCCGGAAGGCTTTGTACGATGTCAATCTTTATTGCAAACCTTATAATCTTTATCAACTTTCTCAACCTCAAGTAAGTATTTATAGTTATTCAAATACCATCTTTTACCCATTGCGGGATATTAGCATAATCTTTTCATTTGTATCTGTAGTTATTCCAAATCAATTCCCGGATGGAAGTGATTATGAAAGAGGTAGAAACACTGGTAGAATCAAAGAAGGTAACTGAGGGTAAACGCCCTGTGGAGAAAAATGCACCTCACCATAAGAGTGTGCCCGCTCCGCCTATCATAACCAAACAAAGGCTTACACGGGATCGTCCCATAAAAAGTATTGTCAAAGCAATCACATGGAGAATTATTGCTTCTGCCACAACATTTGGTCTTGCTTACCTCTTTTTTTACAAAGACCCGTATGCTGCTCAGAAAGCTACAGGAATTGCACTCACTGAAGCATTTATTAAAATGTTGCTATATTTCTTCCATGAAAGATTATGGGAGCGTGTAAGGTGGGGACGCATGATGGTTATTATACGCAGGGGAACACGAAAATCAACCAGGTCAATACGAAAAATTATGTTAAGAAAATCCTGATAATGGAGAATAGAGCTTACGAACTACTGAATATGGTACAGGATAGCAGTCCGGCGGAAGGCATGAGGGCCCTGGCTGGTCAGTATCCGGGACAGATAGTGTTTACTACAAGCTTTGGTATTGAAGATCAGGTAATTACTGACATGATCTTTTCAAATGATATTAATATAGAAGTAATAACACTTGATACGGGAAGACTTTTTAAGGAAACATATAAGGTATTTAGCAAGACCCTGGAAAAATATGGAAGGAAGATAAAAACTTATTTCCCTGACACAGCTGCCGTTGAAAAACTGTTGTCAGAAAAAGGACCCTATAGTTTTTATGAATCAGTTGAGAACAGGAAAGAATGTTGCCATATAAGAAAAGTAGAGCCTCTTAACAGGGCGCTAAGAGGCGTTAAATGCTGGGTCACGGGTATCAGGTCAGAACAATCGGCCGTCAGGGATGAGCTTGAGATGATAGAAACAGATCATGAACGACGGATTTATAAGTATAACCCATTGCTCAACTGGAACTTAAGTGAGGTTGAAGAGTACATAAAGCAGAATAATGTTCCTTATAACGTATTACATGACAGGGGTTATGTGAGCATAGGCTGTGAGCCATGCACACGGGCTATCAAACCCGGCGAGGATTTCCGTGCAGGCAGGTGGTGGTGGGAATCAAATTCAGCCAAAGAATGCGGCCTGCACGAAAATAATTAAGGCTAAGGCTGGCAAAGAAATAGGGAATATGAAATTTGAAACCTGGAACCTGAAACTTGCCCTTCCGCCGCAGCTTACCCGGGAACCCCGGCTTTAGCCGGGGTTCCCGGGAGAGGCGGGAAACCTAAACCAACAAACGAGCAGCACAACTAAGATGTACTGCTCGTTTACTTTTTCAGTTAGCCAGATTCATCTGAACTCAACATCTATTGAATTATCTTTAAGAATCTCTTTAAAAGTATTCATCTGCTCCTGCGTTTCAAATACCCTGTCAGACATCTCAAAGTAATCCATTAACCTAACCTTGCAGATAATTATATAAAGTGCGGCCATAACATGGGCTTCATCAATGGTACAGTGACCGTAATTATCAACAGGTATACCTGTGTGCAATAAGCTATTTCCCTTGATGAATACCTTGTACCTGTATTTAGGGTTGTGCCAGAATGGTACTACATGATCTCCTGTTGTATGAATAGTAACCACCGGTATTTCAATTTCCCCGGTAGTTTCATATTTTTTTACATTATATCTTGCCCTGTAATCAGCTCTTATACGCTGCACCTCCATGTTCAGCTTCCAGTCATTATCTGATCCGCGGTACCATTTTCTTGTATTGTCAAAGGGAACACCTCCCATTCTGTCATGAGGTGGTAAACGCAAAAAAGACGAAAATCCACAGAAGGGATTTTTCCATGGTAATACAGTTAAGTCTTTTTTTATTTTTCATGGCATCTCATTTAGTGGTTAATGAACGGTACGTTGAGAAGACTCAGCGTATATAAATTATTATGGTTTACTTAGCGGAATCCAACAATACCACAGGCAATTATAATTTTAACTTATTGCCTTGAATTAAGCAGCATGCAACCGGTCTGTTGCACTTGTAGTTATCAATTACAAAGTTAAATCAGTAAAAACCCTATGTCAAATTTTTTTACAGCCGGGTAAATGCGACTTATTTTGCACGTGTCGGATAATTTTTCGTAATTTTATTGAAACTGAATTAGTGGACAGGGCATTGCCAATATCAGAACGCATTCCGATTACTGTGGGTATTGTTGGTCATCTGGATGTTATAGCAACAGATGAACACATGTATCAGATCGAAAAATTATTCAAGGATCTGGCTGTCCGCTATCCCTGCTCACCAGTACACCTGTTTTCTTCAATTGCTGAGGGCGCCGACAGGTTCGTAGCTAATATATTCATGAGGATGAAAAGGGAAAATGAAAAATACCGTGACAGGTTTGAATTGATAGTGCCTATGCCTTTCACAGCTGAGGAATACAGGGAGGATTTTGATGATTACTCCGACCGGGAATTTGATGAACTGCTGAAACAGGCAAAAAGGAGTTTCATTGTCCCGGATGACAGTAGTGAGACAGGCAGGCCTGGAAAATACCTCAGGACGGGTAAACTGGTGGCCGACAGTTCACTCATACTTATGGCAATGTGGGATGGAAAGGGTGGACAAACCGGGGGAACGGCTGATATAGTGAAGTATAAAATGACAGGCAATGATGATTCAGTTTCTGAAAGCACGTTTGAATATGATGGCAGTGTGTTTGTTTTGCCAAGCGAGCGAAAACAGGCTCCGGGAAATATTTCAAAAAATCCCGTAACGGATAAGAACTTATCGCTCGATAATATACTGAAAGATTTAACACTCAAGAATGCACTCAACAAGATAGAAGAAATAAACAGTTACTCAGTAAGGCTTGACAGGGGAGGTATTAAGAAATCAAAAGAATATCTGTTCGATGAAACAGAGAAGCTTGAACCCTCAGAGAGACTTGTAATGGACTGGTATTCAATCCTTGACCAGATGGCTGTAAAAACCAGGAGACGTGATCTGAAAATTACAGGCTGGATGTTCACCCTGAGCTTGTTGTTTGTGTTTACCCTTGAGATATACTCTAATATATTAACATGGAAAATAATACTGGCCGTTTCTATGTTTGTTCTCATTTCCACCGCCGCCCTGTTCATATTTTCAAGGGTGAAAAATGATCATAAGAAGTATTTATACAGCAGGACCCTGGCCGAAGGACTGAGAATTCAGTTTTTCTGGAATATTGCAGGGATAAATGAAAATGTCTCCGACTGCATATTGAGGATTCATAGTAAGGGATTTACCTGGGTGAAGCATATCCTTTCAGCTCTTCAGGGTGTCAGCTTCAATCGAAAAAACATCAACGATGAAATAATAAAGGATCTCACCAAAAACTGGATAAAGGATCAACTGAAATACTTCGATGCTTCAGTTAAAATTATGAGGGAAAGGATAGCATATTTTCACAGGGTGTCAAATTTCTTTCTTTTTCTGTCTATTTTACTTTTTCTTTCAATATTCTTCCTCGGGAATTTCTTTATCGCAAATTTTTTCATGCTTAATATAATGCTCGTCATAGCACCCATAATGCTTGGTATATTCGCCTTGATCAGGGCCTACATAAAAACCAAGGCATACGAGCAGTTACTTAATCAGTACGAGATTATGCAGGTGATTTACAATAGAGCCGAGATAAAGACAGAAGAGCTGAACAGGGCACAGATGAAGCAGGAAGAAAGATTATCCTACTTCAAGGAATTATTCTATGTAATTGGTAAGGAGGCACTTATTGAAAACGGGATCTGGTACCTGATATTCAAGGATAAAGAGCCCGAAATAGAGGTATGATTGATTCGTTGCCAGGTATCTGATATATATTTATTTGACTTGCACTGTATTTTTTCGGAACTTTAGTTAAACACAATTTAATTAAATCAAACCATGGCCAGTTTAATTGAAGGATACGAATACGATATCTTCATCAGCTACCGCCAGAAAGACAATAAGTATGATGGCTGGGTAACTGAGTTCGTTAAGAATCTGCAGCGAGAATTGGATGCCACCTTTAAGGAAGACATCTCTATCTATTTTGATGAAAATCCATATGATGGATTACTGGAGATCCATAATGTGGATAAAAGTCTGGAGTCCAAGCTTAAGTCAGTGGTTTTTATTCCTGTAATCTCCCAGACTTATTGTGACCCCAAAAGTTTTGCCTGGCAGAATGAATTTGTTGCTTTCAACAAAACAGCCGGTGAAGATCAGTACGGAAGAGATATAAAGCTGCCAAATGGAAATGTCTGCAGCAGGATAGTACCGGTTAAAATCCATGATCTTGATCCGACAGACACTGAACTGGTTGAGAAAGAGCTTGGCTGCAGACTCCGCTCTATAGACTTTATCTTTTCGAGTGCCGGGGTTAACAGACCTTTGACTCCTTATGATAACCCGGATAAGAATCTTAACAGGACTTATTACCGCGACCAGATCAATAAGGTGGCGAATGCTGTTAAGGAAATCATTTACGGCCTCCATCCCAATGAGAAAAAAAGGATTACTAAATCTTATCAGACTAGGGCACAGGCTGGCTTTGGTGATGAAACAACAAGGCCTGTGAAAATAAATAGTGAGAGATCGAAGTGGTTAAGCGGCAGGATAATTGCCCCGGTGGCAATAGGTCTGCTGGCAATACTGGCGATAGTCTTCATTATTCCAAAGTTGTTGCCAGGAGCCGGAAAGAATATTCCTTCCGGGGAAACAATAAATAAATCTATCGCTGTAATGCCCGTTTCCAATTTTACAGGTGATCCCGGGATGGGCTGGATTGCCGATATGATCCAGAGTGATTTAACAGGACAGTTGCAGGGGATCAGTAACCTTATCGTAAGGCCGAAACAAACAACACTCCAATTCAGGAACAGTGAAGAAACCGTGCAGGAGATTGCCAGGAAACTGAGTGTGAACAGCCTGGTTGAAACTTCGATTAAGGGTACCGAGGATGAGCTCCAGGTCGAAATTATGGTACTTGAAGCCTTTCCCGAAGAAAAATACCTGTATCGCTCTTCATTCACACGTAGTTTCACAGAGCTCGCTAATATCTACAGTGAGCTCGTGAACCGTATACTCAAAGAGATGGATGTTAAGCCAACTGATGAGGAAGAAGAAACTTTAGCAGCAAGAATAGTTAACCCGCAGGTGAGAAAAGCCTGTGCCCGCGGAGCATATTATATGAACCAGCTGACCCTGGAGGGCTTTGATAAAGGGGTGAAATATTATGAAGAGGCTATTGCAATTGATCCTGCTGACCCCGAGCCATATATAGGCCTCGCTCTGGGCTATGGCAGTGCAGGTCATGGCGCTGGCCTTGCCTCCCTTGAAATGGCTAAAGCCTATGCCCTTAAAGCTATTGAGCTTGACCCTGAGGAACTGCATCCAAATCTTGCCGATGCCCACGTAGTACTGGCTGAAACATATCTATATCATGATTATGATTTTTTAAAAGCTGAGCACCACCTTAAACGAGCCATTGATCTCAATCCAAACAGTGCACCTGCCCATTACACCTATGGGTGGTATCTTGCTCTCAGTAATCTTGTTGATGAAGCTGCAGATGAGATGAAGAAAGCCATGCAGATAGATCCCCTTGCCCCAATATGCCCGGGATACCTTGCATGGATGCTGCAATGGTTTGGCCGTTATGAAGAAGCAATAGGCTATGCAGAGGAGGCACTGGAAGTTAATCCCAATTATCCTATGGCATATTATGTCCTCGGTATGGTTTATGCCGAGCTTGGAAGATATGAGGAAGCCATTGATACTCTGAAAAAAATATACTCACCAACGTCAGGCTTCGCCAGCGGCCTGGGCGTAGCATATGCATTATCGGGACAGACTGATGGAGCACTTGAAATTGCAGCCGAGATGGAAGCTCAGAATATGAGATGGCATACCTGGGGACTCGCAGATATCTATGCTGCCCTGGGAGATAAGGATAAAGCCATATACTGGTTAGAAGAAGCCTATAAGCTAAGACATGACTTCATACCCTGGGTGAGGAATAACCCTTACTATAATATACTTGCCGATGATTCCCGTTTCCGGAATTTAGTTGACAGTTTGAACCTCCCGGAAATAACGGAATTATAAGTATGATAATGATTTTCTGTAATTTGACTTTATGCTGCTATTAATATATATTTGACAGGCTTTATACAACAACTTAGGATTGATGGTTGAGAAACCGGCAAATTTCCGGGAGGAACTGAAACGGCGAAGGGTAATTCGCGTTATACATGTTTATGCCGCGGCTGCATTTGTTATCCTTGAACTCGTTGATATTATTGCCGAACCATTCGAGCTGCCCGGCTGGGCAATGAAACTTGTTTTTGTTCTGTTATGCATGGCATACGGGGCGATGGATGCCATCTTGCTGCACCTCTCAATAATTCAAAACCTTCGCGTAATTGCCAGGGTTTCAGTAGAACGATACAGTAAATCAGGAAAAACCATAAAAGAAATTGGAAAAGAACTGAATGTGGGATGCATTCTTGAAGCCAGGAGCCGGAAGAAAACGTTCCCTTTATGGTGGGTGACCCTTTTTAAAAATGATCCTCTGTCAACAGTATCAGGGGTGAAGAACGGTTCCTGCAAATTGTAATGGAGGTTGAAGCTAAATACCAGGCAGAACATGAAAAGGTCAGGAAATGGCTGGAAGAAAATAAAGCAATAATCTAAGATAATGGGTAAAGCAATAGTAAAACTGAATATAGCTACCTATGCCGGCGAAGAGTACGTGGTGCAGGTAGAATGTGAAAAGGATGATGTTGACGAGATAATAATCGCCAGGGCATGGAAGAAACTGAAGGAAGACGAAGGAGGCTCGATACCTTATGGCCACAGGACAGCCGAAATAATAAAGCGATGCGATTAAGATCCGGATCACAATAGAACACCGGTTGTGGTCTGACTGGCAATTGCATAAAGACCTGCACTGAGTTTAACCGAAGCGACAGGTATCCCGGGAAATACAAATGATGCTAATCAGGTGCATTTTGAATTTTCGCTCTTTTTTGGCGTGCAGGTCTTCTTGAGTAATCCAAAAAAAGAATTAATTTTGCACCCGCATCCCCTGTGAAACGCAGCGAAGCGGAGGCTGGCGAACGCAGGCAGGGATTTTAGTATGGTTCAGTAGCTCAGCTGGATAGAGCAACGGCCTTCTAAGCCGTAGGTCGCAGGTTCGAATCCTGCCTGAATCACGAAGAAGCAGACCTGCCAACTATCTGTATGGCAGGTCTTTTTCTCACAGGAGTCTTCCACTCCGGATTAAGCCGAATAAAGCCCTCCTAAGCCTCAGCCTTTATATTTGTATCACTTCCTTATATACTCAATATCCTCCTCATCCAGCATCCTGTTTAACTCAGGTATCCTACCATCAATAATAGCTTTCAGCTTTTCCAGCTCTTCGTTTATTGCAGCTACAAGTTTATCCCTCACATCATATGACTGGTCGGTTGGCTTCCAGTCGCCGGTAGCCACAACTCCGTTTAATGCTGCAAGTTTATTGCCCAGCCTTATGGGATAATTAAGCGGATCCTGGCGAGAACGGTTTTTTGTCTGGTATAAGGCTTCTTCAATACCTGTAAGCTCCTTCTTTATATCTTTTGTCATCTCCAGTATATTCCCGTGATCACCATTGTTGAGTTTTGACTCCACATCAACTATATCACTCCTCAGCTTTTTTATGTCAAGAATAGCCTGGTGTGTTTCAGTGAGTTTATCCCTCACTGAAATAATAAAACTAAACTGTTCCTGCAGATCAGCAATGCTGCATGATGAATTCGGATTGGGAAGTACCTGAAATCGACTTTCCAGGGCTTCATAATTTACCGTGAGCCTGACCCTGTATTGTCCGGGCACAGCTGTAGGGCCATCAAGGTAGCCCCCCCAGAGAATCATTCCGGGAACCCTGAGTGCACCGGGGTAGGAGAGATCCCACGATATGATATTCATTCCTTTTCTAACCTCAAGATTTTCATATATAGTGTGATTCCCGGTTTCCAGCCCTTTCGTATCGGTCCGAAATGATCGTATAACATTGTCGTTCCTGTCCAGAAAATCCACCTGTACTTTGTCATCCTCTCCCGGTTCATTTTTCAGAAAGAAACAAACAATAGCTCCAGGCAAGGGATTCTGTCCGGCAAAAAGACTGCCGCCCTGTCGCCCTCCAACTCGATAAGTATCTCCCGGACTGAAGAGAAGAACATTTTCACTGCTCATGGACGTATTCATATCTCTCAGAATATGCAGGTAATCAAAGATCCAGAAAGATCTTCCCTGTGTTGCCACGACGAGGTTGTTGCCCTTTATTGCAAGGTCAGTAATTGGGACTACCGGCAGGTTGAGTTGAAACGGGAACCATGATTCACCATCATTGAAAGAAATATACATTCCCGATTCAGTCCCTGAGAACAGCAGCCCCTGCCTGACAGGGTCGGCCCTTACCACACGTGTGAAGTGCTCGTTATCGATTCCGGCAACTATTTTTTCCCATGTTTCACCATAATCAGTTGTTTTGAATAAATACGGTCTGTAATCATCATTCCTGTAACTTGTAGCAGCAACATAAAGCCCTCCGGAATTGTATGGATCAGCTTCCAGGCTGTTAATCATTGTCCACTCAGGCATGATGTCTGCTGGCGGTGTTACATTTATCCAGTTCAGGCCACCATCTCTCGTAATATGTATAAGTCCGTCATCTGAACCGCACCATATAAGGCCTTCCTCATGGGCTGATTCAGCTATGGAAAAGATAGTCCCATAGTACTCCACACTGGTGTTATCCTTAGTTATCGGACCGCCGGAAGGCCCCATCTTTGATTTCTCATTGCGTGTGAGGTCAGGCGATATCCTCTCCCAGCTCTGCCCTTCATCGGTAGTCTTGAACAAATAATTAGACGCGGCAAACAAGGTATTATTATCATGCCTTGAAAACATTATGGGGAAGTTCCACTGGAACCTTTGTTCCAGGCTGTCGGCACCCCAGCCCATAGGATTATCAGGCCATATATCAATACGTCTTATTTCCCCTGTTTCATGGTTAACTCTTTCCAGGTAGCCACCATATGATCCCCCGTATACAATATCATTATTATCCGGGTCGGGCGCTATCCAGCCACTTTCACCGCCAGCCGTCGTTTCCCAGTTGTCTTCTGTAATACCACTGAATCCGAGTGATCTAGACTTAATTCTTACCGTGGAATTATCCTGCTGGGCACCGTAGATGCGGTAGGGGAAATGATCGTCAGTTATTACCCTGTAGAACTGTGCCGTAGGCTGGTTCATCATTGTCGACCATGTGGTTCCCCCGTCTTGACTTACCTGTGCTCCGCCATCATCAGCCACAATCATCACATTGCTGTTGAGCGGATCTATCCACAGGTCGTGATGATCACCGTGAGGTGTGCGTATTGTTTCAAAAGTACGGCCGCCGTCGACAGATTTGTGAAAGCCGACATTCAGGACGTACACTATATTTTCATCGTTGGGGTCGGCATATATTCTTGTGTAGTACCATGCTCTCTGCCTTAGGTTACGGTCATCATTCACCCGTCGCCAGTTTTCCCCGGCATCCTCACTCACAAAGAGACCACCCTCCTTAGCTTCAACCAGGGCATAGATTTTCTTGTGGTTTGCTGCAGAAAGGCTCACACCAATGATCCCAAGGGGTTTATCAGGCATGCCATTATTGTCTGTAAGTTTAATCCATGTATCTCCCCCGTCGGTGCTTTTCCAGAGATCTGATCCTTCTCCTCCGCTTTCGAGGCTGTAGGGTGTCCGCCTGACACGCCAGGTTGAAGCATAGATTATACGTGGATTCGAAGGATCAAGAATCAGGTCGCATGCCCCGGCCTCTTCGCTGACATACAGTATTTTTTCCCATGTTGCACCTCCGTCTTTTGAGCGGTATATCCCGCGTTCTTCATTGGGTCCGAAAAGATGACCAAGAACGGCAGCATATACAAGGTCAGGATTACCTGGATGTACCCTCAGTCTTGGTATGTACTGTCCTTCCCTGAGTCCTGTGTAGGTCCATGTTTCACCGGCGTCGAGTGACTTCCATATCCCGTAACCATGTGAAACATTTCCCCTCACGGTCACTTCACCCCCTGAGGCATATATGATATTCCTGTCGGATCGGGCTGTTTCAACAGCACCTATGGTGCCTCCGAAATAGCCGTCACTGATATTTTTCCATGAAACACCCGCATCTGTTGTTTTCCATACACCTCCGCCACTTGCTCCCTGATAAAACACTTTTTCGTCGCCGGGAATGCCTGTCACTGCTGCAGACCTTCCTCCCCTGAAGGGGCCGATATGCCTGTATTCAAGATCTTTATAGAAAACTGTGTAGTCATTGACAATTTTATCCTGCTTCCTGCTCCGCTGGGCATATAAGCTGTCAGCAGATATGAATACGAGGATTAGAGTCAGAATAAGGGTACTGGTCTTTTTCATTTGGTTTTAGATTTATCTGAATAAATTATTATATGCGATAAGGTCCGAAACTGAATAAACACAAAAGTTAATAATTTGAGTGATGAGTAAAGCAGATTTTACTATTTTTAACATTTATTATACATAATGATACCATGAAGACCGGACCTGCTTTAATTATTTTATTTTCCCTGATAAACATTTCACTCATCAATGCCCAGACTTCAACAACCGAAGTCTACCTGCTGACGTGTGATCCCGGACCTGAATCCTATACTATGTACGGCCACAGTGCCCTGCGCCTGTATGACAGTATAAGTGGTACTGATGTAGTCTATAACTGGGGTGTATTTGATTTCAGCACACCTAATTTCAATCTGAAGTTTGCCAGTGGAAGACTGAACTACCGGCTTGCAGCCTATTCATACAAGAGTTTTTTAAATGAGTATCGTCCGACAAAACGAAGTGTTTATTCCCAGAGACTTTATATACCTGATGCAGAATTACTCAAACTTAAGAGGTTGTTGAATGAAAATTTGAAACCTGAGAATGTCTATTACAAGTATGATTTTTTCAGGGATAATTGTTCAACCAGGATACGTGATATAATCGAGGAAGTATATGGGGATAAGCTTGTTTACCCTGAACAGGAGGATGAGACGGATGTAACTTTCCGCACGAGAATAGATGAGTTTCAGAAAGGAGTCTTATGGATGGATGCAGGTATTGATCTCTTACTGGGAAGCCCCGCCGATGAAGAATGCAATTTCAGGGAGTCAATGTTTCTCCCCGAATATCTCATGAAGAACCTCAGCCAGGCCCACATTACTGATGGAGATAAGCGTGTAATGCTCCTCGGGCCAACAGAAATGATTTTTGACTACGAAAGACCTGTTTACGATACCAGCCTGCTTAAAAAACCCTGGTTCTGGCTGACGATGGCCTTCATTGTTATATTCCTTTTTACAATATTTATCTGTAACAGGGTTATACAGAACGCTTTTGATCTGGTTTTCTGGACAATACTGACTCTGCTTGCTCTATTGATGATCTTTCTGAATTATATTACCGATCATGAAGCCATGGGGCAAAACTTCAATATGATATGGTTAAATCCTCTCATACCCATTGCCTATTATGGCATATTCTCAAAATATAAAATTTCCTGGTTCTGGAGGGTACAGATAGCGCTGGCTGTAATTTTTATGCTGGTTATTGTATTAATCAATCAGAGTATAAATCCTGCCTTTGTTCCTGTAATCTTAATAATAATAATACGCTCATATTACCGGCTGGCTGAGTAAGATCTTGCTTTATTTAACAATATTTTAACAGTCTTTAACAAGCTCATAGCATTATCATAACTTATTTTGTGAGTGTTTTTCATAAATCACGGTACCTTCTGATTTAAGTATATGTATTTATTAAAACATCATTAAAATGGAAATCAATGTTGATATAAAGGAACTAAATGCAAGAATAGAGAAAGAAAGCAGTTTCGTCGAAGCTATAACTCTGGAGGTCCGTAAAGTTATAATAGGCCAGAAGCGTCTGGTTGAAAGTATGTTAATCGGGCTTCTCACCGATGGACATATCTTGATCGAGGGTGTTCCGGGACTGGCTAAGACCCTGGCAATAAAAACCCTTGCCTCGGTTATAGACGCAAAGTTCAACAGGATACAGTTTACCCCTGACCTCTTACCGGCTGACCTGCTCGGAACAATGATTTACAGCCAGAAAAAAGAAGATTTTCTCGTAAAGAAGGGTCCTCTTTTTGCAAACTTTATCCTGGCCGACGAGATTAACCGTTCACCGGCCAAAGTACAGAGTGCTTTGCTGGAGGCCATGCAGGAAAGGCAGATAACTATAGGGGAGGAGACATATAAACTGGAGGATCCCTTCCTTGTAATGGCTACCCAGAACCCAATTGAACAGGAAGGAACTTACCCGCTGCCTGAAGCACAGGTCGACAGGTTCATGCTTAAGGTGCTGATAGACTATCCCGATAAGTCTGAAGAAAAGCTCATAATTCGTGAGAACCTTGGAAAAATTTTCCCGTCATCCTCTGCCATTATGAAGCCTGAGCAGATAATCAAGGCAAGAAATCTTGTTAAAGAAGTATATATGGATGAAAAAATTGAGAATTATATCCTGGATATAGTTTTCTCAACAAGATATCCTGCGGATAATGGCCTTGAAAAATATAAAAATATGATATCATATGGAGCTTCTCCCAGGGCCAGCATTAACCTTGCACTGGCATCAAAGGCCTATGCCTTTATCCGAAGACGTGGTTATGTAATCCCTGAGGATGTACGTGCCATGTGTCCTGATGTTCTGAGACACAGGATAGGCCTGACCTACGAGGCTGAAGCAGAAAATATTGTGCAGGAAGATATTATAAGAGATATCCTGAATACTGTGGAAGTACCATAAAAAATAATGAAAACAATAATATTATATATTACGCTTGTTCTGCTTTCGGTAAATCTTTCCGGCCAAAACCTCCTTGGTTATAAGGCTGGCAGGATAGAGAAATATATAGGCAGGAACCATGAAGATATGGTGAAGGAGGAAAACAGCAGGAATACTCATTACAGATATCTGAAATACACAGATGGTACGGCAGGAACGAGCACTGTTTATTTTTTCCTTTCGGAGGATAATAAATGTAACAGGATAAAAAGTATGTACGTTCATGGGATGAGGGATGAAGTGCAAAAAGAGCTGGACGGAATGTACGTTAAGACAGGTGAAAACACCTGGTCAGACCGGGAAAAAGGAAGGGATGCTGTTATAAAACTGGTTAACGGGGAATGGTTTTTTACGGTAACTATTGAGCCTGTAAAAAAGAAATGAGCTGTGGAAGCAACTGAACTGTTAAAAAAAGTAAGGACTATAGAAATAAAGGCACGTGGCCTTACCAGGCAGATATTTGCCGGTGAGTATCACAGTGCTTTTAAAGGAAGGGGGATTTCTTTCAGTGAAGTCAGGGAGTATCAGTATGGTGACGATATCCGTTCCATTGACTGGAATGTAACAGCCAGGTTTAATCATCCTTATGTAAAAGTTTTTGAGGAGGAAAGGGAACTGACAGTCATGCTCCTTGTTGATGTATCCGCTTCGGGTAATTTTGGGTCAAGAGGTTCCTACAAAAGGGAGCAGATAACTGAAATAGCTGCTTTGCTTGCTTTTTCGGCAATCAATAACAATGATAAGATCGGGGTGATATTTTTTTCTGACCGTGTGGAGAAGTTTATCAGTCCACAGAAGGGAAGAAAGCATATCCTGAGAATAATAAGGGAATTGCTCGATTTTAAACCCCTCAGTTCAAAAACCAGCCTTAACGAAGCTCTCAGGTATCTTACCAATGCACTGAAAAAGAGGTGTACTGCCTTTATTATTTCTGACTTCATGGCGCCTGATTTTGAACGTTCCCTGCAGATAGCTTCAAATAAACATGATATAGTTGGACTCAGAATAAGTGATATTCTGGAAAAAGAATTGCCCGATCTGGGTCTTCTGTATCTCAGCGATCCTGAGACGGGACATAATATATGGGTGGATACCTCAGTCAAAGCAGTCAGGAAAAAATTCAGCAAGCAATGGTTGGATGAAAAGGAAAAACTGAATGAAGTATTTACCAGGTGCGGTGTTGACAACGTTAATATTTTTACGGGTGAGGATTATGTAAGACCCCTTATGAACCTCTTCAAGAAAAGGTCATGATGAGAAAATCATTTTTATATATATTACTCCTTATTTTAAGCCTGAATTTATCTGCTCAGGATGTAAGGGTAAAAGCCGCACTGGATTCGACGGATATCTACCTGGGCGACCAGGTTCAATATACAGTAACAGTGAGACAAGCTCCCGGTCTTGAACTGATAATGCCGGAGTACAGGGATACATTGTACAGGAACATTGAAATAATATCCCAGAGTGAAATAGATACTTCTTTTGATAAATCCGGGGAGATGATTCTCCGGAAAAGTTATATTATTACATCATTTGATACGGGTTATTACCAGATACCGCCATTTTACCTGGAATATGAAACCAGGCAGGGTAAAAGGAGGTTCTATAGTGACTATGTCCCGCTTCGCGTAAAAAGGGTGGATATCACACCTCCTGATTCAACGGATGTGATTTTTGATATTGCCGGCCCTGAAAAAGTTGGATACGGTGCCGGCGAAATATTACCATGGGTCTTTCTTGCAATTGCCGTCCTTATTGCCTCATATTTAGCATATAAGTACCTTCCGCGCAGAAAGAAACAGCCGGAACAGGCAGGGCCTCCTAAACCCGATGAACCTATACATATAATTACTTTCAGGAAACTTGATAAGCTTGAGCGCAAGGGCTTATGGCAGGAAGGAAAAATTAAGGAATATTATACCGAACTGACAGAGATACTGAGATACTACATTGAGATAAGATACAACATACGAGCCCTCGAGATGACATCTGAAGAAATACTTGCCGGGACAGGCAGTAAAGATATTGAGAAAGATCAGTTGCCAAGGCTGAAAACAGTTTTACAGAATGCTGACCTTGCAAAGTTTGCCAGGTATAAACATGATGCTCAAACCAACAAGTCAGCCATATCAGATGCCAGGGAATTTGTCAGGGCCACATACCAGCACGAGACAGATACAGAAAGTAAAGGAAAGGAGGTAACGGATGATTAATATAACTTTTGCGAATCCCGGCTACCTCTGGCTGCTCCTTATTATACCGCTGATGGTGATCTTCTATATTCTGAGGCAGCATAAAACTTCACCATCGTTGACCTTCAGTTCAGTACAGCGGCTTAGTGATATGCCTAAGTCTGCACGATTCTATCTCCGGCACCTTTTATTTGCTTTCAGGATGATAATAATTGCAATACTGATCATAATTATTGCCCGTCCGCAATCAACCGATTACTGGGAAGATGTATCCACCGAGGGGATAGATATTGTTTTTGCCATGGATATCAGCAGCAGCATGCTGGCCAGAGACTTTAAACCCGACAGGCTGGAGGCAGCCAGGAATGTGGCCACAGAATTTATAAGCGGAAGACCTTATGACAGAATGGGTCTTGTAATATTCAGCGGTGAAAGTTTTACCCAGTGCCCGCTGACTACCGATCACGCCGTATTGATCAACCTGATGCGTGAAATGCAGAGCGGTATGATTGAGGATGGTACTGCCATCGGGCTTGGTCTGGCTACCGCAGTTAACAGGATAAAAGATTCAGATGCAAAAAGCAAGGTTATAATACTGCTAACAGATGGAGTGAATAACATGGGGGAAATAGCCCCGGTTACTGCTGCAGAAATAGCCAGAACAATGGGTATAAGAGTATATACCGTAGGTGTTGGAAGCAGGGGAGTGGCTCCTTACCCTGTTCAGACACCAGCAGGTATACGTTACCGGAACATGCAGGTGGAAATAGACGAGGAAGTATTGCGGGAAATTGCAGATATGACCGGTGGTAAATATTACAGGGCAACCGATAATGAGAGTCTTGATAAAATATACCGGGAGATTGACCAGCTGGAGAAGTCAAAGATAAATGTGCAGGAATTCAGCAGGAGAAGAGAAGAGTATATGCCCCTGGCGCTTATTATGACTGGCTTGTTGTTACTTGAAATAATTCTTAGATATACATTGTTAAGGAGATATATATAGGATAAAATATGCAACTGTTTAAATTCCATAATCCCGAGTATCTGTACCTCTTGCTGTTATTACCGGTATTGATTGCCCTTATGGTTTTTAATACCTGGCAAACAAAAAAGAAAATCAAGTCGGCAGGAGAGCAAACTCTCATAAGAGGCCTTATCCCTGAATTTTCATTTTTCAGGAAGAACCTTAAGTTTTTTTTCCGGTTAATGGCCTTAATCCTGGTAATATTCTTACTTGCCCGGCCTCAGTTCGGATCAAAACTGGAAGAGGTAAAAAGGGAAGGAGTGGAAGTTATTATTGCTCTTGATGTAAGCAACTCAATGATGGCAGAAGATATTCAACCCAACAGGCTTGAACGGGCCAAGCAGGCAATATCCAGCCTGGTCGACAGGCTACAGGATGATAAAATAGGACTGATCGTCTTTGCCGGTGATGCCTATACTCAGATACCCGTTACTACAGACTATATCTCAGCAAAAATGTTCCTGTCATCCATAAGCCCGGGTATAGTACCAAAACAGGGCACCTCAATTGCTTCAGCAATAAACCTGGGTATAAGTTCCTTCAGTCCCGAAATGGATGAGAGTAAGGCTCTTATAATTATTACAGACGGGGAGAATCATGAGGATGATCCTTTACCCCTGGCTGAGCAGGCAGCAGAAAAAGGAGTTATTATCCATACAATTGGCATAGGCTCAACTTCCGGAGTACCAGTACCTGTGGGTGGTAACGGACGCAGAGATTATCTCAGGGATAATGAAGGAAATACCGTTATTACAAGGCTCGATGAAAAAATTCTGCAGGAGATAGCTTTCGCTACGGGGGGTAAATATGTGAAGGCCAGCAATACAAACATTGGTCTTAACACAATATTTAACGAAATTAGCAGTATGAAACAACAGGAACTTGAGGGAACAATCTATACGGAATATGATGAGCAATTCCAGATTCTTGCAGCTATGGCCCTCATAATCCTTGTGCTCGATATACTGATAATGGAACGTAAAAACAGAAAATTAAGCAAAATAAAACTATACGATGTACGGGTATAAATCGGTATATAAAATATTGATGGCTATTGCTATAGTCTTTTGTCCTGTTACTACTGTAAATGCCCAGAAGCATAAAAAATACACAAGGCAGGGGAACAGGGATTATTCTGAAAGCAAGTTCCATGATTCGGAAATGTTCTACCGGAGAGCTATCGATGCTGATCCGTCATTCAACAAGGCAATATTCAATCTGGGTGATGCCCTCTATAAACAGGAAAAATATGACGAAGCCGTTGATAATTTCAGCCAGCTTTCCGGGCAGGAACTGAATAAGAAGATCCTGGCAGATTCATATTATAATATGGGTAATTCACTTCTCAAATCCGGCAAAATTGAGGAGAGCATTGAGGCATATAAGAATGCACTTAGAAATGAACCCGGTAATAGAGAAGCAAAATATAACCTTGCTTATGCACAGGATCTCTTGAAAGAACAGCAGCAGCCACAACAGGATAAAAACTCTCAGCAGGATAGTGACAGGGATAAGCCGGACGACCAGCAGTCAGGGTCGGATGAAAATGAAGACCAGCAGCAGGAGCAAGAGCAGAATGATCAACAGGATGAACAGGATCAGCAGCTAAACCAGCAGCAGATGTCAAAAGAAGATGCGGAAAGATTGTTGCAGGCACTGGCCGAAAATGAGAAAGAAGTACAGGAAAAAGTGAAAAAAGAAAAGGCCGCCAGAACCAGGGTAAAAACTGTAAAAAATTGGTAGTGACAGATGAGGAAGATAATTATAATATTAGTACAGTTACTTTATGCTTACGGCCTGTTTTCACAGGATGTAACACTTACAGTGGATGCTCCCGCTTTTGTTGCTGTAGGAGAACAGTTCAGGCTCAGCTGGACAGTTAATTCAAGAAGCGGGGAATTTGAGGCACCTGAAATTAAAGACTTCTATGTTCTTTCCGGACCTCAAACTTCATTTAGCCAGAGCACACAAATAATAAACGGAAAGGTAACGTCAACTATTTCAAACACCTATACCTATTATCTACAGTCAAACAAGGAAGGGAAATTTACCATTCCGCCGGCAAAGTACAGAGTGAAAAATGAAGACTATCTTTCTGAGTCAGTAGAAATTGAAGTTGTAAGAGAAGACCAGGCAGTGAGCCGGCAGGATGATACACAGGGAGGAGGTGCAGGAGGGCAGTCTGTCAGTGCATCCGATCTTTATGTCAGACTGCTGGTAAACAAGAGGGAAGTATATTT
This sequence comes from Bacteroidota bacterium, assembly GCA_011050615.1. GTDB lineage: Bacteria > Bacteroidota > Bacteroidia > Bacteroidales > VadinHA17 > UBA9300. The sequence goes on along the minus strand of DRFJ01000037.1, from coordinate 13,642 downwards.
AGGCGAACACCTGGTTGCCAGCCTGAAAATATATTCACGCGTTAATATCTCAGGTATACAGGAAGTAAAATATCCCGATTTCCAGAGTTTTCTGAAGGAAGATCTTGAAACACCCCCGCTGAGGGCTCTTGAAAGAGAGAATGTAAATGGTAGCATTTACGGTACGGGGATCTTGCAACGATTTCTTTTATATCCCCAGAGAACTGGAACCATATCAATTGATCCTGCCAGCCTGACTGTATTGCTCCAGCAAAAATCGCGTTCCAATGACCCTTTCTTTGGAGATTTCTTTTCGACATTTGCCACAGTCCCGAAAATGATAGCCACCCTTCCTCTGGAAATAAAGGTGAAACCACTCCCGGAAGGTGCCCCTGAAGGTTTTGATGGTGCCGTGGGTAATTTTTCTGTCAGGTCTGAACTGAGCGCCGATACGGTTAGTGTAAATAATGCCTTGACATACAGAATGATACTGCAGGGGAAGGGTAACCTTAAACTTATGGCAGCACCTGATCTGAACCTGCCACCGGATATCGAAATATATGAACCCAAAGTCAATTCTGATTTAAGCATTTCTGCATCCGGGACATCAGGATCACGAGTATTCGAATATGTCCTGATTCCACGATATCATGGTGAATTTACAATTCCTCCCATAAATTTTAGTTACTTCGATCCTTCATCAGGTCAATACCGTACACTGAGAACAGAAGAGCAAAAATTTACAGCCTTGCAAGGAGACGAAGGAGAAGAGGGAACCCGTGTCTATGGCGGTGTGTCAAAAGAAAACGTGAGATTCCTGGGACGGGATATCAGGTATATAAAAACTGGCAAAACGATTTTCAGATCAGGTAAGAAAATACTTTTAAAAAGCAATCCTTTCCTGTATTCATATCCGGGAATACTGCTTCTTTTCTTTATATTGATAGTATTGAGGCGAGAGCAGATAAAAAGAAATTCAGATATAGCAAGAGTAAGAAACAGGAAGGCGGCAGGGCTTGCAGCAAGGAGACTGAAGCTTGCTGCTGAATGCCTGAAGAATTCAGATACTGAAGGATTCTATTCCGAACTACTGAAAGCCTTATGGGGCTACCTGAGCGATAAGTACAATATACCGCTGTCTGAGCTGAATATTGAGGCGGTTAAAAGTATCCTGGACAAAAATAAACCTGACAGTGATACTGTGGCTGACTTGCATGAGGTTATCAGCAAATGTGAATACTCAAAGTATTCTCCCGACTCAGATATTAGCACTGCTGATGAAATATACAGGAAGGCTGAAAAAATTATTAAGGACATTGAAAATAAATAATATTCTGCAGGTATGAAACGGCTCATATTAATGATAGGCGGCTTATTAATATTTCTTCTGAGTCTCACGGCCCAGGAAACAAAAGAGCGAAATCTTCTCTATGAAAAAGCCCTAAAAGAATACCAGGATAATAATTTTCCTGAAGCCCTGGAAATTTTTGAAAGATTAATAGCCAGCGGCTTTTCCTCGTATAAACTCTATTACAACGCCGGAAATGCAGCCTTTAAGGCAGGGGATATCCCTTCAGCCATACTGAATTATGAAAAGGCCTTACTCCTGAAACCCTTGGATGAAGATGTACGGTACAATCTTGTAATAGCCGGAACATATACCATTGACAGGCTCGAAGTTATCCCTGAAATTTTTTTCGTCAGGTGGTTTAAAATATTTTCCCTCCTTTTACATATAAATGTGTGGGCGTCGATAAGCCTTCTATGTTTTGCCCTTTCACTGATAATGCTTACGGTTTTTCTGTTCTCCGCAAGGTACAAACTGAAAAAAATGTCATTCACAACTGCGATAATTTTATTTTTTATTAGCCTGCTTTCTTTCACCCTGGCCCTGACAAATAAATCGCTTACATTAAATAACAATGAAGCTATTGTCTTTGAACCGGTTGTTACAGGCACCAGCTCTCCGGGCACAGGAGGGAATGAACTCTTTGTTATCCACGAAGGCACAAAGGTAGAGATTCAAGATAAACTGGGAGAATGGTACGAGATAAAACTGTCTGATGGTTCAGTGGGGTGGGTGCCTGCGAATTTTGTTAAAAAAATCATTCCCTGAGCAACCATATTAATTATATTTTTGTCTGTACTTTACAGAAAAAAAATACCCGCGATGAGATATTTTATTGTATTGCTCAGTATTACACTAATCACATTTTCATGCACCAAACCCAATCATACTCCTGAAGGGCCCACTGATGTCAGGATAAGAAACATAACGGACCAGGATTTCAGCAATGTCTTTGTTGATACGGGAGGCGGGAACCACAATTATGGTAATATAGCAGCAGGGGACGAAACAGGATATCACAGGTTTGAGAAAGCCTACCCGGATGCTGAAGTAACAGTGATGATAAATGGCGAAGAATATACAACCGGGAAACAGGACTATACATTCGCAACTTACATCGGACCTGATAAAATAACTTACGAGGTTTATATTTTGAATCCTGGACAGAAAAAACTCGCGGTTGATATCATTCTTGAAGGGCCTATAGAGGATAAATAAAAAAAATTACTTTTTATAAAACTTTTCTTGATCCCATTCGTTTATATTATGACTGATGTGATTTAATTCATTATTGGTCATCCAAAAACTAGGTTTTTTGGTTAGGTTGGTTGGTTTTTAAGAGTCCCGTTCCGCGGGACTCTTTTTTTATGCTAACGATGTTATATATTTATCGCATTGGGATTTTTCAACAGTAAGTATGAAATTTGGACTTTCCCCCCAAGAAAACTATTAGGAGAATGGAGGCACTAATTCATATATTGAGCATTATATGCCCGGTCCAAAAAAAACAGCATTCATAAGCAGTTTGTTTGTGCCATACCAGCAACCTCTGAAGACCGGGTCGTCAACAAAAACAACTATATTTCCTCTCCCTTTCGGCAATGATAAGAGACTGACGCTGCCCTTCATTTTCTCTATATTCTCATCTGTGCAAAAACCACTTATCAGGGGATCATCAGTGTAAATGGCAATGTTAGAGGCAGGGCCTTCATCCCTTTCTGCAAAGAGAGTATGATTCCTGTAGACCGTTAGCTCACGGTGTGCATAACCAAAGCCCAGGGGGTGACTGATATCAAGATCAGCACGGCAAAAAATACCGCCTATTGAATGCTTTCCTGACTCAGCCTTTATCTTGTCGTAATCAATCCTGTCTTTACTCATCTCAGGTTTGCGGCTGTCATATTTTATACCTGCAATTTTTGAGTTTTCCAGGAACCTGAAAGCATAAGAAATTGCAATCAGGTTCCCCCCATTGCTTACCCATTCATTTACCCTGTTTATGTCTCGTTCTGTTAATTCAGTATATGAGCCGGAAGGCATAATAAGAGTATTATATTCATTCAGGTCAATCCTGCCAAAGAGGTTTATATCTGTTTTTGTAACAGGCATAGACAATTTTGTTTCGAAGAAATGCCAGAGTGCTCCTGCACTTGAGCTACTGACACTACCTCCTGTTAACAAAAGCACCCCAGGCTTCCTGATTACTTTGAAACTTCCATTCCCCAGCCATGGCCCTTCTTTCGTTACAGAGCCACTTACTGCCTCAATGCTTATTTCTGCCATTTCGGATGCTTCAGAGATAATCTTATGTACCATTTCAGGACTTATATCCTGGTACTGAACAGGGACAAATACTGATCCTCTTGAGTAGTATTTCAGCCCCCCGGGGGAATCAATACTGAACTCATTCCATGATGCTCTTGTTCTGATACCATTATTTTGCAGAAAATAAAGTGCCCTGGCCGCATTATAGTCTGACCAGTTGAAAACATAACCGTACCTGCTAAACTGCGGTTTGAGATATTCTGCTTCGGGTAGTTTGCTTATTATTTCTCCCTCCGGTGACTCTTGCAGGCCGGCAAAGGGTATTCCATAGCTATATACCATGGCCCAGGCTGAAGCATCATAAAACAGGCTGTCAGTGAGACCCCGGCTTGTTTCAAACATAGTTCTTACCATCTTGTATTGTTTCTGTTTTGTGGGAACAAACCATGATTTTCCGGCCGGGAATGTAATACCATTAGCTGAAATATCCTTGCTGACTTTTCTTACCTCTATATTATGCATTAGAAGAAGATCAAGAAAATATCTTGATTTATTATTATCATTTACGTCACCGAAAATATAGGCTTTCACAGGGTCTTTTTCTGCTTCTTCCAAGGCATCCCTGAAAAACCTTCGCATATAATCATTGAGAAGGGATTGATTATTAATTGCCGTGCGTACAGTTGTAAGAGCTGCACAAAGCTGGTTCATTATACCAAGGCTATAAGTCAGCCTGTAACCCATATCTGTTTCCTGCATCAGCCCTCTTGATGAAGCCTGTTCAAAGAGTATGGCAAGACCTCCGTGCACATCACCATATGAACTGCCGTAACCGGGATATAAATTATCAAAGGATCGTCCCGAATCATAATAGTGATTAATCTCATTAAGGGCTTTTGAGTATTCTCCGGCAAAAAGATTGTTCAATTTAACATAATTTTCAGTTGTTATTATTGGATTCTCAGAACCTTTCTTTGTAGGTTCGAAGAAAAACGTACTGTTGGTACCCATTTCATGATGGTCGGTAGTTACATTGGGTAGCCACTCATGATATCTCTTTACCCTGTTTTTGCTCTCGACCTGTGAGAGAGGCAGCCAGTCACGGTTAAGATCAAACCAGTAATGGTTTGTCCTTCCACCAGGCCATGCTTCGTTATGCTCACGGTCATTGGAATCGGCGTTTGCCGGCTTGCTCCTGTTCATATTGGCCCAGGCAGCAAAGCGGTCACGACCATCGGGGTTCAGAACCGGCTCAATAAAAATTACTGAATTGTTAAGGATGGTATTTATCTCCTCACCCCCGGCTGCGGCAAGGTAATATGCAGTCAGCAGCGAGGCTTCCCCGCCACTTGCCTCGTTACCATGTACATTAAACCCAAGCTGGATAATCAAAGGAATATTCTCTTCATCAACTGTTTTGGATCCGGTGCCGGAAGCAAGCTCAAGGTGCTTAAGCCTTATGTCTTCGAGATTCCCGTAATTGGAAGGTGAGGTGATGGTAAGAATTATTTGCGGTCGTAATTCCACTGAGTAACCAAAAATCTCAAACCTCACCCTTTCACTTTCATCGGCAAGTTTCTTAAAGTATTCAACCATTACATCATAGCGGGTATGATGAGATCCTACGTCGTACCCGAGAAATTCCCACGGGCTCGTAATTTCATTGTTAAAAACTGTTTCACCAGGGAAATAATATTCAGCCTGCCCCCTTGAAACAAAGCTTGGTAATATCAGTGCCAGAATAATGATTGTTTTTCTCATGTTATTAATCCTTAAATCTTATATCGTTGATCTGAAACCTAAAATCACCTTTATCGCCAGTCAATAGCTTCCTGTTCAGTAAAAATAAGAAATTCATTGCACTGGCTGAAATGATTATTCCCGAAAAAACCTCGACTTGCCGACAGTGGTGAGGGATGGACCGATTCCAGCACCAGGTGCCTGTCCCTGTTTATATGTGCACCTTTTCTTTGTGCATAAGATCCCCACAGGAAAAAGACTATGTTTTCCTTCTCTTCTGCTATTATTCGTATTACTTCATCAGTAAATATCTCCCATCCCTTATTCTGGTGAGATCCCGGGGTATGCGCTTTTACAGTAAGTGTTGCATTCAACAATAATACTCCCTGCCGGGCCCATCTTTCAAGGTTTCCTGATTTATGGCAATTTATTCCAAGATCATTATTTATTTCCTTAAAAATATTAACCAGGCTGGGAGGGTGACTTACACCCTCTTTTACCGAGAAACATAATCCATGGGCCTGACCAGGTCCATGGTAAGGATCCTGTCCTATAATAACTGCCTTTACCTTATCATAGGGGCACTTATCGAAAGCATTAAAAATTAATGGTCCGGGAGGGTAGATGGTATTGGTTTTATATTCATCCCTGATGTATTCTGACAGGTTGATGAAATATTCTTTCTCAAATTCATGCCGTAGCTTTTTTTTCCAGCTCTCCTCTATGTGTACATCCATATCTGGTTTTTCAGGATTTGCCCTGCACAAATATATCAAATCGGAATAAAAATAAAACTGCTTATAAATAGGTCTGAGGAATTATAAGATATGCACCTGGTTAAGCTGATTGCCTGCCAGCTAATCATATAAAAAATGATTTGCCCGCACTATGGGGAATTGAGATTTTTGTATTATATTTCAAATAAAGAAATGAAATATCTATTTTAGGAACTCTAAGGGCAATAATTTTAAGATGGGTTTATCGTGATAACATCTGACTGCTTACTTTTCTTTACGGGGGAAATTGATTTTCACTTCCTTGAATCTCATATCAATAATTCTGGTTTTGAGGTTATCTATTCTGCAGAAGTGGCCGAATTCGAACAGCTCTGCCAGGAGAACAGCTACGATCTCATAATCTATAATGCTTACGAGGAAGAGGAAGTTGATCCGCGCATTTTAAAAAGCATTAAAGGGAAGAAGAACCTTTATACGCCGATACTGCTTATTGGGGGAAAGGAGGACGAGGAAATCATGAATACAGCCCTGAGGCACCAGTTTGACCTCCTTATTTTCCCTTTTACGCCCACTGAGCTGGTGGTGAGATTGCAACTGGCTGTAAAACGCAAAAAGTCAGAACTTACATTTCACAATAGGCTCGTGGAGTACAGTATACTTTTCGAGAATTTTCCGACAGGTATTCTGCAGACTGACATTACCGGTAACTTCATAAGATTCAATAAAGAGCTCAAGAATATTCTCAGCATGAATGATATGGATTTCACAGGTATTAATTTCTTCCAGTTATGCCATCCGGATGATTACCTCATTGAAAGGCAAATCCTTGACAGGATGTTGAGGAAGGAAACGGATACCGCTTCATTTGAGGTGAGACTAATAAATAATGACGGCAAAACAATAGTAAGTAAAATAAGGGCAAGCACTGTCTGGAAAGACCAGGACACGCTTGAGTCTTTCATATTCGCCATAGAAAAAATACGCTGAGTTTATTCTTGAAGGTATCGCGTATATTAATCTCTGTAAGTACTCCAAAGCCCTTCCCCTGCGAGAGCATCTGTAACTTTCTTCCTTGTGCTCTCGAATGTATCGTTTACTTTAATGCTGTAAGAGTAATCCATTTTAAAGTATTCTTTTATTTGAAATATATTTGTTAATCCTTATGTTATAACAATAAGACCCGGCAAATGTTTAATGTGTCGCAATTAAGAAAAATTTACTAGTATTGCCATTTATTTAAAATCAGCCATGTTCTAATGAAGCGTCAATTTATTCTGCCTGTATTTACCGGCTTAACTACGGCCGTGTTGCTCTCTATTGTTCAGCTTATGGTAGAAAGGCCTGTCATCTTGTTTGAAAGGTTCATTCCGGGAGCAGGATGGATTGAGATTATCCTTATTGCTTTTTATGCTTCATGGGTAAGCTCTAACATGCAGGACAAGTCAAAGCAGGCAAAATGGAGGGTCAGGACCTGGCTTATTTTTTCCGTGGTGTTTTTTTCCCAGTTATTACTTGGAATTATAGGTTTTGACCGATTTTTAATGACAGGAGAACTCCATTTACCCATTCCTGTGATGATAATAGGAGGAGCCGTTTTCAGGGCTGAATTCGGGTTTATGCCAATACTTTTTTTGACTACGGTCATCCTCTCGGGGCCGGCATGGTGCAGTCACCTATGCTATTTTGGTGCTTTAGATGCAGCAATGTCGGGTAAGAAAGCGGCAGCCGGAAGGAAATGGTCATTTTCCGGGCCATTCAAATTATCTGTTCTTATCCTGGTTGTACTCGTTGCCCTTATCTTACGCCTTTTTAATGTAAGTGTGTTATATACAACAATTATTGCTTCTGTTTTTGGTCTTGCAGGCCTGGGTATGGTTTTTTTTATATCGCCCCGGAAAGGAAGGATGATGCATTGCATTCATTATTGCCCCGTAGGCACTCTCGTAAATTATATCAAATTTATCAATCCATTCAGGTTCAGGATTGATGAGACTTGCACCTCCTGTATGCGCTGCACTTCAGTTTGCAGATATGATGCTCTTGAACCGGAAAACATAAAGAACAGGAAGCCAGGAATGACATGCACCCTGTGTGGCGACTGTATGTCTGTTTGCCGGCCTGGGTCATTTTACTACAAGTTCCCTGGTTTAGAACCAGAGTCATCACGTAAACTCTACCTGGGAGTAACAGTTACGCTGCACGCTGTATTTCTTGCCCTGGCAAGAATCTAGTTTATTTTTAAACAGTACCGGGATACAATTCAGAATAAGATGACAAGGGTAGGACATTCAGGGAGGTTAAAAAAACTTTTGCAGGGATCTTGTTGAAGCAGTCTCGGGAACGGAACAGGACTTTACGGAAGGCAGTCTCCGCCGGGCCATCTTTTTACTTTCTGTGCCAATGGTTCTTGAAATGGTAATGGAGTCGGTTTTTGCTATCGTGGATATATATTTTGTTTCAAAGCTCGGACCTGATTCTGTGGCTACAGTGGGTCTTACAGAATCAGTTATCACCATTGTATATGCCATTGCCTCAGGTTTAAGCATGGCTATAACCTCAATTGTTGCAAGAAGAATCGGAGAGAAGGACCGCGACAGAGCAGGAAGGGCAGCTTTTCAGTCAATAATAACCGTGCTATTTGTTTCACTTGCCATAAGCATCCCCGGTATAATATTCTCCCGTGATATACTGCACTTAATTGGGGCAAGTGAAAATATAGTTAACAAAATGTACTCCTATACAAGTATTATGATGGGAGGCAATGTAGTTGTAATGCTGCTCTTTATAATGAACGCCGTATTGAGAAGCTCAGGTGATGCAGCTATCTCCATGCGTGTTCTCCGGCTCGGAAATTTAATTAACATTCTGCTTGATCCATGTCTTATTTTTGGATGGGGCCCATTCCCGGAGCTGGGCTCCTGTTCAGGAGGGGAAGATGGAAACTGAATAAGGTATGAAAACTTATCCGGGCTAATCAAACATCATAACAGTATTACCCCATACTTCATTCCTGAAGCAGTAAAAAATATGCCTGTTGGTATTATGTAAATAAGAAGAGAATGATACAGTTTATGAACATGAAATATATTATTACCTTTATTTATCATTTCAAACAGTTGAAATCTCATTTCTTGTTAACTCATGGAAAATCTTAAACAGGAAGTGCTTTCCTGTACTAAATGTGATTTACATAAGACACGTCACCATGTAATTTTTGGAGAGGGAAACATTAAAGCTCCTATTCTGGTCATAGGTGAAGCTCCGGGACATGACGAAGACATGATAGGACGGCCCTTTGTTGGCAAATCAGGCCAGCTGCTTGATAAGATACATGCAGCCTGCGGTTTTACACGCGAACAACATGTATATATAAGTAATATTGTAAAATGCCGTCCCCCGGGGAACCGGGTGCCAACTGATGAGGAAACCAGGACCTGTGTGCCTTATCTCTTCAAACAGATTGAATTAATTGATCCCCTGATACTCATGCCTCTTGGTGCATCAGCCCTGCGTGTGTTTTTTGGAAAGGAATACAGGATAACACAGGTGCGGGGTAACTGGCTAAACTGGTATAACAGGCTGGTGATGCCCGTATACCACCCGGCAGCACTGCTCAGGAATCCCCACCTCAAGCGAGATACCTGGGAAGATTATAAGAAGATAGTACGCAAATACAGGGAACTCATCGATGCAGAGCATCATTCAGATTATGTTTAGGGTCACTCCTCGTACCTGAAATACCTGTTGCAGCTCTCATAATAAAGGGGCTCTGTCAGGTTCCTTACATATTGAATAATTGCGTCAGCCGTGGATATATCATAAATAACCGAAGGGTCAGGAAAGTAATTATCGTAAATCTCCGGTATATAGTCATTAATGGCAATAGTTAAAATATGCTTGTCTTCATAGATATGCCCTTCCATATCCTTAATTACCACTCCATAACCGGGTTCGTTCTCGAGTATTACTCCGGAGTAATAGAAACCGGCACCTGACCCCTCCAGGAAGGCTCTCATTTCACCCACGGTCATTTCATACTCCGTAAGGCCATTATTGAAAGGATCAATCCCGTAGATCTCCAATATTTCTATTTCTCCTTCATCAAGATCAGCCCTGATCCCTCCGGGATTCTGGATTGACATGTCAGTATCAAGGTAGCCCCTGAGTGCATCAGTATAAAAACAGCCTACAGTCCTGTTCCTTGTCATATGGACACTGTTTGTTCCTATAACTTCTGAGAAAATCGGATTATTATTATAACTATCTATCAGTGATTGGATTTCCTCATCACTGGAGGGGTATTCATTTAGATTTATCAATTCAAAATCCTCAGAGATTATCTTCCTTTTTTTAACGGTGAATGTGATTTTGCCAAGGTAGTTGAGATAGGCCCCCGACTGGTATATATGGACACCATTTATGGTAGTATCCTGTATGCTGTGACTGTGACCACCTATGATGGCATCAAAAAAAGGAAACTGCCTCGCAACCTTATAATCACAGGTGCCATTATAATCAGAATTATGCCCGAGGTGGCTTAATAATATTAACAGGTCAGCTTCCTGATCATCTTTAAAGTCCGAATAATTCCCGAGTATTTCTCCCGCATCATAAAAGGTAAGGCCTTCAAGCTTATTGGGGTGAGTGGATGGAATAAAAGTTCCAGGCTTGCCATTTGTTTCTATTACCCCGATAAAGCTAATTTTAAGGCCACCTTTATTTAAGGTATAGCTTGCAGGTACTTCCTCAAGCAGAGGGGATTCAGACTCCATATTGGCACATAGCATTTCAAATTCTGCCTGGTCTATTCTTTCTTTTAAGACTTCCTGTCCGTAATCAAACTCATGGTTACCCAGTGTGGCCATATCAAAACCAATCCGGTTCATAAGGTCGATAACAGGATAGCCCTTATACGGGTGGAAATCCACAACAGGGTTTCCCGAAAACATATCACCGCTATGTACGATAATTACATTTTCTTCGTCAGCCGATTCATCAATTATTGACTTTATTTTGCTGAAATTATCTATTTGCGAATGATTGTCATTAATAAAGAAGATGACCAGATCAGTGTCTTTCTGTTGCTTTTCGGAATTTTCACATGACACCGGCAGGAAAGCCAGCAAAACTGTTAACAGGCAGGATATCTGTATATTACTTTTCATTTAGCAGAATTTTTATCAATAAAATATTCAGGCTGGTAAAATTATGAAATATATGTACCTGAAAAATATTAATTTGTAATTATATTCTTAAATTTGTTATTAACACAAACAATCCGAATAAAGATTTGTTACAGAAATATGGAAACTAAAATTATTGATAATTATGAATAAGAGTATATTGTATTTGACGGTAATAGTACTAATGACAATAACAGCATGTTCCAACAAGCATAATCAACTGAGTCCTGTTGAACAGGGAGAAGGCTGGGAATTGCTATTCGACGGGCAGAGCCTTGATAACTGGAAGGTGTACAATGCAGAAGGTACGGGAAGCTGGCTTGTTGAAGACGGGCTGCTGGCAGCCAGTGGCACCGGAAGCGACAGTGACGGTTATATAATTACAAAAAAGCAATACAATAATTTTGATCTGAAATTTGAATGGAAGATTGCTGAAGGGGGAAACAGCGGTGTGTTATACCACGTTATTGAATCGGAGAGATACTCCACTCCTTATCTCACAGGCCCTGAATACCAGCTTGTAGATGATGTGGGTTTCCCATCAGAGCTTGAAGAATGGCAGAAGACGGGGGCTGACTATGCCATGTACGTACCTGATAAAGATAAAAAGAAGCTAAACCCGGTTGGTGAATGGAATTCATCAAGAATAGTGTTCGATAACGGGCATGTTGAGCACTGGCTTAACGGTGAGAAAATACTCGAATTTGAAGCCTGGACAGATGAATGGTTTGAACTTAAAAACAGTGGCAAATGGAAGACTACCCCTGATTATGGCCTTTCTTCAGTGGGGCACATAAGCCTGCAGGACCATGGCAGTAGAATATGGTTCAGGAACATGAAGATTAAGGAATTGCCAAAAAAGCAAAGTGAGCCGCATGAGCTTTTTAACGGTGAAGACCTGAGTGGCTGGATAGAATATGGGAATGAACTCTGGTATGTTGAAGACGGACTACTCGTGTGTGAAAGCGGCCCTGAAAAACAGTACGGCTACCTTGCAACTGAAAGGTTCTACAAGGATTTTGACCTCACTGTTGATTTTAAACAGGTGTCGGACGGAAACAGCGGTATATTTTTCAGGTCACTTTTTGAAGGTACAAGAGTTGCCGGCTGGCAGGTTGAAGTGGCTCCTAAAGGTTATGATTCGGGAGGTATATATGAATCCTACGGCAGAGGATGGCTCTGCCAGATACCTGATGAGCAAGAAAATATACTGAAAGAGGGTGAATGGAACACCATGCGTGTAAAAGTAGTTGACTCTGAAGTCACCACCTGGCTTAACGGACAGGAGATGACTCACCTGGATGATCCACTGATTGGGAAAGCCAACGGCAGGATAGCACTTCAAATACATGACGGAGGAGGCATAAAAGTGTTGTGGAAGAATCTGGTAGTAAGACCATTATAATGTTAGGTTAAAAATCCTGTAAAAAGCATTATCCAACTCCAAGCTTTCCTGATTTCGCGAGTTCATCGGCAACATATTTCAATTCTAAAGATTCCAGTGCTTTCCGTGTTGGATATCCGGTTGTGGGATCCCATTCGAGAAGGTTGTAAAACAAGGTTTTAAATTGTTCAAATTGTTTTTTGTCAATGTTTCTATTCGTATAGCCGTAATAGTCCCATTTTCCATTTTTTCTCCCTGGCATAAAGGCATTTGAAACATCGATTGCAGTTCCGGGCTGATTATAAACAAAAGGAGCGAAATGCACCATGTCCCTATGGCGACCCCGGAGGGTCCAGATGGCATGATCAAGATTCCAGATTTTCTTTCCCAGGTTGATTCCATCCAGGAAGGTCATTCCCTTACCCGTAACAGCATTTAAAAACCTGGATTCTGCCTCACTGGTCGATCCTATATTCCCTGGTGCATATTGATTAAAGAAATCAGGCCATCTCCAGTCACAGAACAGGGCAGATTGTTTCCAGAATCTGGTGTAATGCCTGTGCCAGGCAACAAGCATTGCCATGTTTTCGGAATAGATGTTTTCATCACTGAAGTCAAGCATCGACATATTGCCCTGAAATGGTTCCATCTTATCCGTAATTATTTTTACCACTTCTTCTGCTTCTGCCATTGGTAAGACATATATAGTTATATTATATATTTTAACCAGTGATGGATTTAATAAGTATAAGTCAAACTGGCATAGTTTAAATTAGAATAAACATTTGATTTTTGGATCCCGCCTGTGGCGGGTTTTTTTAATCGGGCCCGGTTCATAATATCCGAGTATGACAGTAATGTCATATTAAGACCATTTTACTTTCCGATACAGAAATTCTTAAATATATTACCGAGTATCTCTTCTGTTGATATCTCTCCTGTTATTTCACCCAGGTAGTGTATTGCCTGGCGCAGATCGATTACCACAAGGTCCTCCGGTAAACCT
>DRFJ01000008.1 GCA_011050615.1 Bacteroidota bacterium | reverse complement strand
ATTTCATCTTCGCGGGATCCTCCGCCTCTGCAAGTTCCTTACGATACAATATGGTAACGGCAGCATCAGGCCCCATAACGGCTATCTCTGCTGTGGGCCAGGCAAAATTGAAGTCGCCTCCAAGATTTTTACTGTTCATGACTATATAGGCACCGCCGTATGATTTTCTCAGTATCACAGTGATTTTTGGCACAGTAGCTTCACTGTAGGCATACAGGAGTTTGGCTCCATGCCTTATGATTCCTGAGTGTTCCTGGTCAATCCCCGGGAGGAAACCCGGTACATCTTCAAATGTGAGCAGGGGAATATTAAAGCAATCGCAGAAACGTATAAACCTGGCGCCCTTATCTGATGAATTAATATCGAGTACACCTGCAAGAACTTTAGGCTGGTTGGCAATTATTCCGATTGTCTTACCCTCCAGACGTCCAAAGCCCGTAATCAGGCTCTGGGCATAAAGTTCAGATGTTTCAAAAAAACTTCCCCTGTCGACTACATTATTTATTACCTCTTTTACGTCATATGCCTTGTTGGGATCGTCAGGCACTATTTCAAGCAGCTTCCTGTTTATGTCCGGCGTATCATTAATATCTTCCATTTTCGGGGGATTTTCCACATTGTTGGAAGGTATATACGAAAAGAATTTTTTAAGGCCAAGCAGGGTATTTTCTTCATCGTCATAAATAAAATGTGCCACTCCGCTTTTCTTTGCATGGACTTCGGCTCCTCCGAGCTCCTCAAAACTTACGTCCTCATTAAGCACTTCCTTTACCACGTTGGGACCTGTTACGAACATATAGCTGGTATAACTTGTCATAAAAACAAAGTCCATCAGGGCGGGGGAGTAGACTGCCCCGCCTGCAGCAGGTCCCATTATAACTGCAATCTGAGGTATTATCCCCGATGAGCGGATAATATTACTGAAGATGCTTGCATAGCCGCTGAGTGATGCTATACCTTCCTGTATGCGGGCTCCCCCTGAATCAATAAGAGCAATTATCGGGGCACCCATTTTGAGTGCCATTTCCTGAGTCTTGGCTATTTTGTTTGCATGGACTATGCCAAGAGAGCCACCCATAATAGTGAAATCCTGTGCGTAAATGAACACAAGGCGACCGTTAATTTTACCATAACCCGCTATTACACCGTCACCGAAGTATTTCTCAACCTTCCCGAACTCTATACCCTGTGTGTCGGGAACTACAAAGGCATCAATTTCTTCAAATGATTCTTCGTCTAACAGAAGATCAAGTCTTTCCCGTGCAGTAAGCTTGCCTTTGTCATGCTGCTTTTTAATCTTTTCCCTTGAATGCTGTTCTTCAAGCATCCTGAGTCTTTTCTTAAATGATCTGTAATATTTACCTTCAATATCCATTTTGTTGTGCTTTAGCTGCCTGATTATTGTTCTTCTTTTGCCGGTTCAGGTGATTCATGCTTGTTTTTCAGGTAATTATATACCTCTACCTGTGACCTCAGAGGTGGTTTATTGTTTTTTGATATCACGTTCTGGAGTTTTTTATCCAGAATACGTGCTTTGACATTATCATTCCATTGTAAGTCAAATATTTCACGTAGCTCCTTTTTTATGTCATTGTCAAGAATCGGACATGCAATCTCAACCCTTCTCTCAATGTTTCTCGTCATGAGATCACCTGAGGTAAGGTACACCTTTTCATTGCCTTTATTGCAGAATATCATTATCCTTGTGTGTTCTAGAAAACGGTCAACTATACCGATTGCCTTAATGTTATTGCTTACACCCCTGATGCCTGTTACCAGGGAAAACATGCCCCTTATGTTGAGTCTTACATCCACACCTTCACAACTGGCCATATAAAGCAATTCAATAATATCTTTATCAGCCAGGTTATTCAGCTTAAGATAAATATAGGCTTCATCACCGTTTCGTGCATTTTCTATCTCATTTTTTATAAGCCTTGATATCCTTGTTCTTGTGTAAAAAGGAGATGCAATAATGTGGTAATAATTTTCTTTTTTATAGTTTTTTT
Source organism: Bacteroidota bacterium (assembly GCA_011050615.1). Classification (GTDB taxonomy): domain Bacteria; phylum Bacteroidota; class Bacteroidia; order Bacteroidales; family VadinHA17; genus UBA9300. Next base: position 36,502 of record DRFJ01000008.1, on the reverse strand, counting down.
CAAAAAAAGCAAAGGTTTTGCTTACCTCATTGGTAATTTTTGTATCCGATGTCAGCAGGAGGTGATCGGTGTATTGCATGGCTGTTTCTTCATTGTAATTACCACTGCCCACACATGCATACCTTTGAATATTGTCGCCTTTATACCTGGTTATCAAGCAGAGTTTGGCATGAACCTTTAAGCCCGGAACGCCGTGTATTACCTTGACTCCTTCTTCCCTGAGCCTGTTGCTCCAGTAAATGTTGGCTTCTTCATCGAACCGTGCCTGCAGTTCAAGTACTGCTGTTACCGATTTACCGTTATGTACAGCATTAATCAGGGCGTTGACCACATTACTGTTTTTGGCTATACGGTAGAGGGTAATCTTAATATCTTTCACGGAAGGGTCCAGCGAAGACTCCCTGAGGAGATTTATGAAGGTATCAAATGAGTGATAGGGAAAAAAGAGCAATATATCTTTTTTTCTGATATTTGATAATATACTTGTGCCGGGATCCAGGTCCTTGTGCTTTATCGGAGCCAGGGATTTATATCTGAAATGTTCAGCGCCTTCAGGTGTAGGGAAGTCTATCATGTCTTTCAGGTTATGGTACCTGCCACCAGGAATCATGATATCATCCTTACTGAAATTCAACCTTTCAGTAAGCATATTCAATGTTTCCTGAGGTATTTCCCTGTCGTATACAAACCTTACGGGAGTGGCAACCTTCCTCTGGCTGAGACTCCGGTTTACATTATCGATATATGATTCGGAGATATCGTCAACAATATCAAGTTCGGCATCTTTGTTTAGTTTTATTGTATGGGCAACAAGATTACTGTTCTTGAAAACATAGAAGATATCTTTAAGACCCAGCCTGATTATATCGTCAAGGAAGATATAGTTATGCTCATCACCTGCCCCGGGCAGTTCTATAAATCTTGGGAGTATGTTAGTGGGCAGCTCTATCAGGGCATAGCGCACTTTCCTGGTTTTTTTTGCATGTCGAATGGTTACGGCCAGATAGACTGCATCATCTTTTAATGTTGGCAGCCTGTTTTCTTTACGTACCATAAAGGGCATTATGATCTGGGCAAGGTTTTTACTGAAATAGTCTTTAACGTAGTTACACTGCCCGGGGCCAAGTTCTTTTTCATTTCTTATATAGATCTTATTTTCTGCAAGATCTTTCATAAGCCTTTTATAAATATTCTCATATTCAATCCTTTGCTGCAGGACTATTCTGTTTACTTCCCTGAGAGTTGCTTCAGCGCTGTAGCCGAGAATATTATCAGATTCTTCTTCCAGTTTGGCGATCCGCCTGAGTGTGGCAACCCTTACCCTGAAAAATTCATCCAGGTTATTGGAATAAATACCCAGGAATTTAATTCTTTCAATCAGAGGTACATCAGGATTGTCAGCCTCCTGCAAAACCCTGTGGTTGAATGAAAGCCAGCTAATTTCTTTTGGTGTAAACGGGATATTAGGCTCTGTCATACTCCGGTTTAATCTTTGTTTTCACGTATTGATCCGTCAGTACCGAAACAGGTTCCCATCCCCCTTGCTTTCATTACAAGTGGATGATCTTCAGTTACGACCTTAAGTTTTCCTGCTATTTCCTCCAAAGGAACAGGGACTATATTATCACTTCTCAGGGTAACCATTTTACCGTAGTCATTATTTGCTATAAGTTCAACGGCGGCAGCCCCGTACCTTGTTGCCAGGATACGGTCCATTGGTGAGGGAGTCCCGCCTCTCTGTACGTAACCAAGCACAGTTTCACGGGTTTCCAGTCCTGTTCTTTCACTTATCATCTTTGCTATGTATTCGGCTGCTGATTTCTTTTTCCTTTTTGGTGACACTCCTTCGGCAACAACAACTATTGAATAATCCTTATTCTTGCAGGCCCTTTCTTCGAGGTAGCGGTTAACTGAATCAATATTCATTTCCAGTTCCGGGATAAGTATGACATCACCTCCTCCGGCCAGTCCGGCATATAAGGCTATCCAGCCCGCATTGTGTCCCATGACTTCAATTACAATTATCCTCTTATGACTGTTTGCCGTTGAATGGAGCCTGTCAATTGCCTCCGTAGCAATATTCACTGCCGAATCAAATCCAAAAGTCATTTCGGTACCAAACACATCATTGTCTATGGTTTTTGGTATACCTACCACATTCAGTCCTTCCTGTGCGAGGCGGTATGCAGTTTTCTGTGTTCCGTTACCCCCGATACATACAAGGCAGTCGAGACCCATCTGGTCATAATGCTCCTTTATGAGTTCAGGCTTGCTGATTGCACTGTCGCCATTAGCCTTCTTTTTGAACGGCTTTACCCTTGATGTCCCCAGTATTGTACCTCCAAGTGTTAAAATCCCTGATAAACTCTTTTCGGTTAATTCCACATATTCCTTGTTAATTAAACCGAGGAAACCGTCAGATATGCCAAATACTTCCATCCCATGCCTGACAATTGCTGTTTTGGCAACACCTCTTATGGCTGCATTCAGGCCGGGGCAGTCACCACCGGCTGTAAGTATTCCAATTCTCTGTCTCCTGATCACTTATATTATTTTTTGATATGTCTGCTCATTTCATCAAAGCCCCGTACAAGTTAGAAAAAATCTATTGTTAAAAGCTGTTAAAACAGAAGCTAAAAATAATAATAAAATGGCTCTTTTCTGGAAATATACCTTAAATTGCCAATTATCATATTAAGCTTTAACGATAAAGAACCAATAAATAACTATTATGAAAAAGCTAGTTCTGTCTCTTCTGACCCTTCTTATGGCTATAAGTACAAATGCTCAGAAAATAGACGAAAGCATACTGAATGCTGTGCATTACAGGTCAATCGGACCAAGCCGCCAGGGTGGGCGTTATGTTGATTTTGCTGTTGTTGAGAAAAACCCGGCAACTTTTTATGCAGCCCTTGCTACAGGGGGACTATGGAAGACCGAGGATAATGGCATAACATTCAATGTTTTGTTTGAAGATGCCGGTGCAATAAGCATAGGTGACATAGCGGTAGACCAGAATAATCCGGAAATAGTATGGGTTGGGACAGGTGAAGCTAATAACAGCCGGACGGCCTACTATGGTGACGGTATTTATAAGTCGACTGACGGGGGAATGACATGGACCAATACGGGCCTGCCTGAGTCACATCATATAGGTCGCATAATTATTCATCCCGGAAACAGTGAGGTTGTATGGGTGGCTGCGGAAGGCCCTCTATATTCCGAAAACGGAGAAAGGGGTGTGTATAAAACCACTGATGGAGGAAAAAAATGGACTAAGGTGCTTGACATTGTGGATCATGGAAAACATATCGGTGTAGTTGACCTTGCCATTGACCCTTCTGACCCGGATATCTTATATGCAGCTGCTTATGATAAAGTCAGACGACCATGGACCTTTAATGCAGGAGGGCCGGGCAGCGGCATTTATAAAACAACTGATGGAGGTAAAAAATGGACAAAACTGACAGAAGGACTTCCTTCAGGTATGCTTGGCAGGATAGGTATAGCTATTTCACCCTCGGATCCTGAAATAGTCTATGCCAATATGGAAAATAATAATATACCCGGGATCTCCGACGAAGAAAGATACAGGCAGCTTTTGAACGGTATACCACCGGAAGGCAGGGAAACAGGTGATGAGGTGTATCGTTCGGATGACAGGGGAATGAGCTGGAGAAAAGTCAGCCCGGATGGTGAAGATGTTGGCGGAGGACCTGCATACTATTACCAGCAAATGGCTGTTGATCCCCTCGATCCGGATCACCTTTATGTACTGGGTGTGCGAATGTGGGAAACAGTTAACGGAGGTAAGGAATGGCGCAGACCATTTAATTTCGGCGGAGATAATCATGCTATGTGGATCGATCCTGAAAACCCGAAGCATATTATGCTGGGTTATGATCATGGAATGGGAATAAGCTACGATGGAGGAGATAACTGGTATCACCCGGATTTTAAGGATGTTGGACAGTTCGTAGCTGTTGGTTATGATATGGCATACCCATACAATGTATACGGGGGTATGCAGGATAACGGTTCTGTTAAAGGACCTTCCACGAAAAAAGATGGCAGCCCGGTAAAGCTTGAAGACTGGATAAGTGTTGGCGGCGGGGATGGCATGTACAACGTGGTTGATCCCGACAATAACCGGTGGCTTTACAATGAATCACAGTTCGGGCCAATAAGGAGACTCGACCTGATAACAGGTGAATCAAAAAACATAAGGTACCCTGATATGGAGAGATGGGCATGGAATGCTCCAATAGTTATATCACCTCACAATAGTTCAACCATATACCATGCAGGAAACAAGGTGGTTAAATCAGATAACAGGGGAGAGTCATGGACCCTTATTAGCCCTGACCTGACCACCGCTGACGAGGCAAGGATACAGGGTACAGGTAATATACAGTATTGTACAATAGTTACTATGGATGAGTCCCCGGTCCAACAGGGCCTTATCTGGCTTGGCACCGATGATGGCAAGGTGTGGCTGACAAAGAATGATGGCGATGAATGGATTGATGTTACGGCCAATATACCAGGTCACCCCGGTTACTGGGTCAGCAGGGTGGAACCATCATATGCTGACGCAGGCTCAGCATATGTAACGGTAACAGGATACAGAGAAGATGATTTCAGAGCCTTTGCCTGGAAAACAGATGACTTTGGTGAGACATGGCAACAAATAAATACAGGTTTACCCGATGAACCACTGTGCGTGATAAGGGAACATCCCGGCAATCCCAATCTTCTGTTTGTGGGTTCAACAAAGGCAGTTTATGTGTCCTTTGACAGGGGCAGAACATGGCATTCTTTAAGGAATAATATGCCTTATTGCCCCGTTGAGGATCTCAAAATTCATCCACGTGAGAATGATCTTATAGTGGCAACTCATGGACGCAGTATATGGATTGCTGATATATCTTTCCTGTCACAGTTAAACCCAGAAAACAACGAGTCATCACTGATGCTTTTTAAACCTGAAACAAGTTACCAGTGGGTCGCAGGCCTCAGTCGTGAAAGCTCCTCAAGTAATTTTAACGGTGAAAGTGAAAGCCCGGGAGTGCCCGTTTATTACTATACTGACGGATCGGAGAGTAATATTACATTGCAAATACTTGATGGTGAAAGAGTAATATTCGAAGAAGAGGCTGATAGTGAGGCAGGATTTCATAAATTTCAGTGGAACCATTCAAAAATAATCAGGGAAAGGACTGAAAGAGAGAAAGAACAGATGAGCCGCATGGTGGAAAGATACAAGTCTTATGGTCTGTCTGAGCAGGATATCATACAACGCCTTGGGAGTATGGATTACATACAGGGGAAAGCAGGACCGGGTAATTATAAGGTCAGGCTTGTGGCAGGTGATAAGGTCATGGAGCATGAAATGACAGTAATGAAAGATCACTGGTTCTGATAGCCTCAGCCTTAGCCTCAATCTACTTTATCCTGCTGATTTCATTCAGCATCTGCCTGCCTGTCTTTATTATTTCATGCGCAGGCAGGCTGTCAGGTGAAGCAGTATTGATTTTATCAAGGAACTCACTTATCCTCAGCTCAGCTTCTGCAGCTTCCATTGAAGGGTTAAGAGCCAGTTCCTTCCTTAACAGTCTTATCTTTTCATAGTCCTGTATTCCATCGATAAGCTTTTCAAAGCGTACCGAGCTTCTGGCCCCGGGGTAAACCATGTAGGTATCTCCGGAAGGCCATGTTATAAACCTTGAATCATAGAGGGGATTTTCAGGCCAGCTGTTATAAGCCCACCTGAGGAAGCCGTCAAAGCCCATTGCTGCCGAGAGCCAGCCCAGATATGCCGATTGAGCGGGAGGGGAGAAGGTGAATGTATTTGGTTCCGGAATGCTACAGGCTACGTAATAGGTAGTGATCTGGCCTTTTTCTTCCCTTTTTTGAATATGCCCTTTCGTGTCTCCTGATATATCCTGCCAGTTGTAACTGAAATCATAAATATCCCTGCTAAGGTCTTCAAAGAAGTGCCCTGCCATGGCAATTTTAAAATCCGGAGCCGCTTCCCTGAGGAAAGCAATCATATTAGTCATCTCCTCATGGTTTCTCTCATCAAGGGCGATGGCAGTTTTTCCGAGCCATCCCATCTCCATGAGGTGAACCCTGAAATCGTCCAGAAAAGGCTTCCATATATTAATATATTCCTCTGATCCCGGAATGGCATTAGCGCTTACGAATTTACCAGAATCCTGGTCAAACCACCTATATTCATTACCCCACGGGACCATTGAGAAACAGTTTATCTGTTCATCAATACCACAACTTATTGCGAGTTCAACATACTGGTCAAAAACGGAATAATCATAATCCCAGAACCCTTCAGAATTCTTTATCCATGTTATCATTGTTTCATAGGGATCATATGTTTGTCCTCCCCAGGGCTGGTTGCTTATTGTGGTGGTAATGCATTTCTGCCCTGCTCCGGCAAGCATTGTTAGCAATGGTTTGAGAAGGTCCATGTGTTCCTGCGACCAAAGTTTTACCTTGTGATACCTTGCCACGGCGAAGGGATTTTGCCAGAGGTCAAGGTGAAATGACCATTCGGAAGGTGGGGCTAACATTTTTTCCTGCACCTCAAGCTTAAGGGTGTGATACACCGTATCAAGGGCAGATGAGCATTGTAACCTGAAATTATAATTACCGGGACTGGTTTCGGCAGGTATGGGTATGCTGATCCAGACAGGCCTTGTCTGCATACCGGGCAGAATAAAAGTATTTGTGTTGTCAAGCACGTCCGGCATAAGAAAGGAAGCAATGGTGTCTTTGTCCCTGTAACCACACCCCGTCATGAATTCATCAGAGAGAACATATTTTACCGTCCTTATAATGATAGTACTGTCGGGAACAAAAACACCTCCTTCGCTTTTTTCACCGGTTACAATAATTTTCCCCTGATCGGATGCAGACCAGAAAAGTAACTGTCCATGCACTTTTTCACCCTTCCACCCGGTAAGGGATAACTCGGAACTTATATCTCCACCGGGAGGCTTGCTCCTGCTGTACCTTACATTAGTATCTCCAAAGCCGGAATTGAGATTTTCACTTACTTCAGCCCAGTCTGCGGTTTCAAGCCCTTCAGGGTCAGCAGGTTCTTCGAAAGTCCTGTCAGGAGACTGGCCCTCACGGCATGCAAACGCAATAATGATTATGACTGTGGATATAAGCGATACTAGTCTCATGGCTGAAGATTTTGATTGATATCACTAAAATTAATTAATAATATCTGAAATTATGGATTTCATCGTTTCAAGTTTCATTTCAAAGTCCTCGATCAACCTGAACTGGGCACGCGATCTTAATATATTATGGTTCGGTTTGTGAATCTTATAATAAACGTCGCCCATGATATAGTCTGTAAGGAATCTAAGGCCCATGACAAAGGTCATAAAAGAGGGGGCGAGGGCAAGGTATTCTATCTCTGAGGGCTCAAGTATATTACTTATCTGTTGCAGGTAACCCCTTGTAAATGCCTCATAAATTTCCAGGTCTGCATATACTTTTGAAAGATCTTCCTCATCTTCGGCCGCCGCATTGGCTGCTGTCCGGATGGAGTCGCCGAAATCATAATGCACGTAACCGGGCATTACGGTGTCAAGATCTATTAAACACAGAGCCCTGTCGTGTTCGTCAAACAGAATATTATTGAATTTGGTATCGTTATGTGTTATCCTCAGGGGAATTTTACCCTGCTGCCCCAGCCTGGGTATTGTCTTCATTTCTTCCTGCCTGGCAAGGACAAAGCTGATTTCATCTTTCACTCTTTCGGCGCGTGACACAGCATCCTCTTTAAGTGCCATGTGGAAGGTTTCCAGTCTTCTTTCCACATCATGAAAATATGGAATGGTTTCATTTAACCTGGGGCCCGGGAGATCGGACAGGAGCGACTGGAAGCGTCCTATTGCCTTACCTCCTTCATATGCCTGGATGGGGTTTTTTACTTCGTCAAAGGAATGGTGATCGGGAATAAAAATGAACATCCTCCAGTAATCCCCTTTATGGTCCCGGAACCATGTTCTGCCATCATTTGTTTTTATAACTGTGAGGCATTTCCTGTCGATATCACTTTCTCCATTCTCAGTAAGCTTCTGTCTGATATGATTGCTAACCCTGAAAATGTTTTCCTGCAGTCCCGGGATATCAGTGAATATTTTACTGTTCAGTTTCTGAAGCAGGTAATCCCTGTTTGCTTCTTTTGTTTCAATTTTATATGTATCGTGAATGTGACCGGTGCCAAAGACTTTACCTTCCGCGAAAGTACCTTCAGCCCTGAACCTTTTAAAGATATTTACAAGTTCACTGGCGGATGACATGATATAACATTCTTTTATTTATCAGCATTTAGTTTGCCAAAGGCTCTGAAGAGGAATATCGTTCCTGCAACTGCTGCCACGGCAAACATTGAACCAAGCCACGGCTTAAGATAAACAAAGCTTCCAATCGAAAATAGCGCACTGTAGATGGAAATTGCGCCGATAAAAACGCAGAGTATCTGCAAAGGCATTTCCCACTTGCGCCCGTCGTCCCGGCTATCGATAATGAGTTCTCCTTCAGCCCTGGCCTCTTCGACCACTTTTTTCCAGCCCGGACCCCCTGGCCTGGTTTTGCGGTAGAATGTCCTTAATGTTTCTTTTGTTTCGGGCGAAGTTAAAAATGTTGTGACTATCCAGACTGCTGTGGTTATAAATACTGCGACCAGCAGCTTGGACGTAAAGCCATCGAGTACCCAGAACTGTATTGAGCTGTCGGGGACAAAGAACACCAGTACGATTGCTGATATTGTGGCGGTTATCATGGCAGCGATCTCGGTCCATGCATTAATTCTCCACCAGAACCATCTGAGCAGGTAAATTGCTCCTGTTCCGGCACCCGAGAGAAGCAGGACATCAAAGGCCTGAGTTGCATTATTGAGGAAGAAAAGGGCCAGGAGACCTGCTATTACCATTAATGAAACGGTTGTTATCCTTCCAACTTTCACCAGTTCTTTTTCAGGTGCCCCAGGTTTTACAAAGCGCCTGTAGAAATCATTTACAACGTAGGATGAACCCCAGTTAAGGTGGGTGCCTATTGTCGACATGTATGCAGCAATAATTGATGCTGTTACCAGCCCCAGCCAGCCTGGCCCCAGCTTTGAAAGCATAACCGGGTAGGCAATATCATCTTTAAGATAGGTATCGGAAATATCAGGGAACTGTGCGCGAATCGAATCCAGGTCAGGGTAAATGATAACGGAAGCCAGGGCAACTATTATCCATGGCCATGGTCTGAGAGCATAATGTGCAAAATTAAAAAGGAGGGTGGCCCCAATGGCATTCTTTTCATTTTTTGCCGATAACATCCTCTGGGCTATATATCCTCCTCCTCCCGGCTCAGCCCCGGGATACCAGACAGCCCACCATTGTACCGCCACGGGGATAAGCAGAAGAGTCACCCACACCGAGGGATTATGAAAGTCGGGCAGGACCTTTATCTTTTCCTGCAGGGCAGGATTTGACAATAAGTTCTCGAGACCATTTACTTCAGGTTGTTTCACAGCAACCACTGCTGCAAGAACCGCTCCGAACATAGCTATACTGTACTGGAAGAAATCAGCCCAGATTACACCCTTCAATCCACCGAGGGAGGCATATATCATTACCACGAGTGAACCGCCGGCCACTGCCTGCCATGGTTTGATGCCCAGCATAACTCCACCAATTTTTATGGCTGCCAGTGTGACGGTTCCCATAATCAAAGTATTAAAAAATACCCCCAGGTAAAGTGCCCTGAATCCCCTCAGGAAGGAAGCAGCCTTGCCACTGTATCTTAATTCGTAATATTCAAGGTCGGTCATTACGTTAGACCGTCTCCATAACTTGGCATATATGAACACAGTAACCATTCCGGTTATGAGAAAAGCCCACCATGCCCAGTTCTTGGCAACACCATCTTCACGCACCATACCTGTTACAAGGTTTGGCGTGTCGGCAGAAAAGGTACAGGCTACCATAGATATACCCAGCAGCCACCATGGCATGCCCCTTCCTCCAAGAAAAAATTCGGTTGTATCTTTCCCGGCCGTTTTGGAGGCTACCCAACCTATTCCGATCACGATAACGAAAAAGGTGGCCACAATAAGCCAGTCAACAGTCTGTAACACTTTTATATGGTATTAGTTGTACATCAGCTATTTTTCTCAAAGAACCAAAACTAAGACTTTTTTTTTATTTGTGCCAGTAAAAATAAATAATATGTTTTTTTAGTTCAAAAATTAATGAACTTAATAAAATATTTATATTTTTGTTTGGCATATCAGGGAAAAAATAAATAATGTATGAGCAATAAGGGATTCAGAGAGCACATTGAAGAAACAGGCCGGGTATTTGAGAAATTCGGTCTTACGCCAATGCAGGGCAGGATAATGGCTTATTTTGCAAGTTCCGATAAATCTGAAGCTACCTTTTCAGAGCTGGTTGATTTTTTCATGGCAAGTAAAAGTTCAATCAGTACTTCCCTGAATTACCTCTTGTCCATAAAGATGATTGATTACAAAACTTATGCTTCGGAAAGGAAGAAATATTTTTTCATAACCGATGAATTTTTTTGCATATATTTTTCACAAATGCTTTATAACCTGAAGGAGCTAAAGGAATTGTGCTACAAAACCCTATCAATGCGTTCATCTGACAACCCTGAAGTCAGCGAAAAAATACTGAAATGGGTTGAAGGGGCAAACCTTTTCGAGGAAGCAATACAGAATATCCTGGATGATAAAAAGAAATGATATAGAAAAGATAAGGGCCAAGAAGGCTATAATTTCCGATATGGACGGGGTAATTTATCATGGTAACAAATTGCTCCCCGGAGTTCCGGAATTTGTCGAGTGGCTTAAAAACGAGAAGAAAAAGTTTCTTTTTCTTACAAATTCCAGTGAAAGAACACCTGTTGAACTTAAGGAGAAGTTATTCAGGCTTGGAATTGATGTTCCAAAAAATGTCTTTTATACCAGTGCACTTGCCACGGCACAGTTCCTGTCAGCACAGAAGCCCAGGGGAACAGCATTCATTATCGGCGAAGCAGGTTTGATAAATGCAATGTATAATGTGGGTTATACAATGAATAATGTTGATCCTGACTATGTTGTGGTAGGTGAAAGCAGCTCATATAATTATGAAAAAATAGAAAAGGCAATTAACCTTGTTTTAAAGGGGGCAAAATTAATAGGTACAAATCCTGATATGACAGGACCGGGCGAGAATGGTATCGTGCCTGCAACAAAAGCCCTTATTGCCCCGATTGAACTTGCAACCGGCAAAAGTGCCTACTTTGTAGGCAAACCTAACCCCCTGATGATGAGGATAGCACTGAAACGTCTTGGCTGCAGCAGGGAGGAGTCAATAATAATCGGAGACAGGATGGATACTGACATAATCGCAGGGATAGAATCTGAAATAGATACCTGCCTTGTGCTTTCCGGTATATCAAATAAGAAAACACTTGATGAATTCCCCTACAAGCCTCATTATGTCCTTGATGGTGTAAATGAAATTTTAGTATGACGCAATATGAAAAAATGCCTGCTTCTCATCCCCGGCCTTGCTTTTATAATGGCTCTGAACAGCTGTAACGAAGATTCCGGGGTATATATACGGGTTAACCAGGCAGGTTATCATCCTGCCGCCTCCAAAAATGCAATAATAATTTCAAATACAGTCGTTAAAGAAGATTTTCTTGTTCAGTCAGAAAAAGGGGAAGTCCTAATTGAAAACCTGGAAGCCGTAACACTTGCTACTGAAGGGTGGGGGACTTTTAAATATTATTACCGGCTTGATTTCTCAAAACTGGACATCCCGGGAATCTATCAGATCAAAGGTGTTGATTCAGGCAGCAGGTCTGTATCCTTTCCCGTTTCCGGGAATGTTTATTCAGGCTATACCGATGATTTGCTCGGCTTCATGCGTCAGCAACGATGCGGCTACAATCCCTTCCTGGATGCGGAATGTCACCTCCTGGATGGTAAAACTATGTACGGACCTATGCCTGATTCCACCTTTGTTGATGTAAGCGGAGGGTGGCACGATGCAGGTGATCAGTTAAAATACCTGATTACGGGCAGTTATGCCACGGCACATATGCTTAAGGCTTACCAAATGTTCCAGGGACAATTTAATGATGAGGTTGACTCTCTGGGCCGGCCCGGACCGAACGGAATACCTGATCTTCTTGATGAGGCTGCATGGGGCCTGCAATGGATACTGAAAATGCATCCTGCTCCTGACCTTTTGTTTCACCAGGTAGCAGACGACAGGGACCATATAGGCTGGAAGATGCCTGATAATGACAGGTCAGACTATGGCTGGGGCGAGAACAGTTACAGGGTAGCTTACTTTGCGAATGGAGAACCACAGGGGCTGAGGGAATATAAGAGCACGGCAACAGGTGTGTCTAATCTTGCCGGACGCTGTGCTGCAGCCCTGGCTATGGCATACAATATATGGAAGGATGATCCGGAAAGGAAGGCTTTTGCCGGTAAATGCCTGGAAAAGGCAAAATCAGTTTTTAAGCTCGGAATGCAAAAGGAAGGATTCCAGCAAGGTAACTCATATGGTGCGCCATACAGGTATAATGAGGATACCTGGGCTGATGATATGGAATGGGGAGCAGCCGAACTTTACCGCGCAACAGGTGATGAGCAATATTTAAAACTTGCAAAGAACTATGCCGTTAAGGCTGCTGAAGTATCATGGATGCCTCTTGACACTGCTGATCATTACAGGTATTATCCCTTTGTTAATACAGGACATTATGCCCTCTATGATCTTGTTGATGAAGAATTTAAGAAATTATTATCGGATTATTATAAAGCAGGTATTGAGGATTGCATTGAAAGAGCCGGACTGAATGTATATAATGTAGGAGTACCGTTCATCTGGTGCTCCAATAATCTGCTTGCTTCACTTATTACACAAATAATATTTTATGAGGAGATGACCTGCGATTTTACCTATCATGATTTTCTGGCAGACCAGGTAAACTGGCTTTTCGGGGTAAATCCCTGGGGTACATCAATGTTTACCGGTCTGCCCGCTGGTGGAGAATACCCGGTGGATGTACATACCAGTATCCGGGCACTGACACAAAAAGAAGTGCCGGGCGGGCTGGTAGACGGACCGGTCTACGCAACAATATATAATTCATTGAAAGGAATAGAACTGTCGGAAGAAGATGAATTTGCGGGATTACAGAATGATTATGTTGTATATCACGATGATATAAGCGATTACTCCACCAATGAGCCGACAATGGACGGAACGGCCGGATCATTGATTATGATGAGCTATTTGGAGAAACGATGAATCATGATTTATGAATGTTTAAAAAAACAAAACCTGAACCGAGGCGAAGGCCAGCTCGCCGAAGGCAAACCTGAAACATTATGTATGAATACGCAACTGCAATAGGTGTGGATATCGGCCGGACAATGATCCGGACTTCTCTTGTCAGATGCGGTGGCAAAATACTTTCTGACTTCACTTATAATTATAATATTGTGCCTGATCGGGAAAGTTTGATATCAATGATTATTGATGCCATTGCAAAGACAAGGACTGAAGCAGGTGCTCAAGCGCTTAATCCACTCTGCGTAGGTATAGCAGCCAAGGGTTTTATAAATTACCGTGAGGGGATAATTTATGGTCCTGACCAGGGGATAGCCGGATGGAAGGATGTGCCACTCGGTAAACTGGTGAATGAGGCAACGGGTCTGCCTGTTTTTATTGACAATGATGCAAACATGATGGCAATAGCCGAGCACTACAACGGGGCGGGACAGGGCTTTGAAAATATTATTTTCGTGGCACTGCGTAGCGGTATAGGGGGTGCAATAATAATTGAGGGCAAACTATACAGGGGAGCGGATAATGCAGGAGGGGAGATAGGGCAGATGAGCTTGGACATGTTTGGTAATTACAGTGATAAAGGTATCAGGGGTTCATTTGAGTATTTTGCTTCATCGGTGGCACTGGTAAGAAACTACCTTGCACTGAGTGGTCAGATTAAGGAAGGCGGGGGGAATATGAACGATAAACTAAGAGCCAGGGATATATTTGAACTGAGTTATGAAGGCGATCCCCATGCAAAAATAGCCGTAAGGGATAATGCAAATTATGTCGGGGCCGGACTTGCCAACCTGATAAGTATATTTTCACCAGATATTATTATCCTTGGTGGGGGTATGGCAATGGCCGGGAATGAGTATTTTGATATGATAAAAGAAAGCGCTGCTTCAAATACACTTGAGTACTGCCGAAGGAAGGTAAGGATAGTAAGGGCAAAGCTGGGTTTTCACGCTTCGCTGATGGGAGCAGGTATCTATGCTCTTACCCGCCTTGACGGCAAACATATCTGATTCCCACTTGTCCTCTGATCAGGGCACCAACTTCAGTTCCCTGCCTCATTTCAAGGTGATTATTCTGCGTTCTCAGGATATCACCGTTCTCCCTGAAGAGGGCAGAGGTAATTTTTGCGCCTCCAAGGTGTGACGGTTGCTGCAGGCCACAGTAACGCAAGCTTTAAGGAAGCTTCAGATGGTTTTAAATGGGGTGTCAGAACAACTACGCATCTGTTCAATGACATGTCGCCATTTCATCACAGGGATCCCGGTCTGCCGGGTGCAACCCTTGATTCAGAAACAGCCTGTGCAAGCATAATAGTTGATGGCATACATGTGGATTACCATGCAGTCTCAATTGCCAGGAAGATAATGAAGGAAAGACTCTACCTGGTTTCCGATGCTGTGGAAGAGAATTTTGAGGGTGCATACTTGCATAGGAGAAAAGAGGGCCGCTTCACCCTGCCCGATGGTACTCTTTCAGGGTCGAAGCCCAGCATGCTTAAGGCATTGAAAAACTGCGTTGAACATGTGGATATACCAATTGATGAAGCATTACGCATGGCTTCAGGCTACCCGGCCAGACTTCTTAATATGGATAAACATGGCCGTGTTAAGCCGGGATATAAGGCAAATCAGACTGTTTTTAATACCGAATTCATAGTCAAACAGGTGCTTATACAGGGTAAATTTTGTTTAGACATTGATTAACTTATTTTAACAATTTTAATAACATATTTGGTTTAGTAAGTTCATAAATAAAAGAACCATAAACAAATTTCAATTATAAATATTTTCTTAAATTGCATGTCAAAGTATAGACATTAAATTTTTAAAAAAATTAAGAATAAAGATTTATGTTTTATACTTTACAATTCAATTTAATATAAGGAATCATATTTTTAAGTATGAATTATCCCAAGAAAAACTATTGTTAATCAATCCAAAAACTAATTTTATGAAAAGAAAAATTAGACAAATCAGTAAGTACCTGGCTTCAATGCTAGCAATGTTAATGATTGCTGGCTTTGTATACGGGCAGGAAGTTGCTGTAACAGGAAATGTAACCTCATCTGACGATGGATTACCTATTCCCGGAGTAACCGTTCTGGAAAAGGGCACAACTAATGGTACCATTACGGATCCGGACGGTAACTATTCCATTACGGTATCTTCAGATGCTACCCTGGTTTTCTCCTTCATAGGTATGGAGACCCAGGAGGTTCAGGTTGCAGGCAGGACACGTATTGATATTATTCTGAATGTCAGTGTCCTGGCAATGGATGAGGTTGTTGTGACTTCACTTGGTATCAGCCGCGAGAAAAAATCTCTTGGTTATGCCGTAACGGAAATAAGTGGAGATGACATCTCACTTGTAAAGGATCACAACCCTGCCAACTCACTTGTGGGTAAAGTGGCGGGTGTAGTAGTGACCCAGGGCACAGGCGGACCCGGTGGAGGTTCACGAATCATTATTCGTGGTAATAACTCTATTACGGGTAATAACCAGCCTCTGATTGTTGTGGATGGTATTCCCATCGACGACAGCGGAATGAACAGTGGAGGAAGTGTGTACTCAAGTACTGTTACCGGTGGTGGTATCACAGATATTAACCCTGATGACATTGAATCGATCTCGGTGCTTAAAGGCCCGAATGCTGCTGCCTTGTATGGTTCAAGGGCAGGTAACGGTGTACTTCTTATAACTACCAAATCAGGATCTCAGAGAAAAGGCCTGGGCGTGACGGTTAATTCAAACATTACATTTGATTCGCCAATGGTTCTGCCTGATTACCAGAATGAATATGGTATGGGAACACAGGGTAATGTTCCTTCTGATCTGGATGGACTTAAAAATGCAGCCGGTTCATGGGGACCTAAACTTGATGGAAGTTCCAAACTTTATTATACAGGTGAACAAAGACCTTATGTTGCACAGCCCGATAATGTGAAGGACTTCTTCAGAACGGCAGGCAAATATGTTAATACAATTGCCCTCGACGGTGGTGGAGAGAATTATTCAGCCAGATTCTCATATACAAATAACATGACCGAATCGATGCTTCCCAACTCCGACCTTGCAAGCCATAACTTCAACTACAGGATGGGGATTAACCTCACTGACAGGCTTTCAGTTGATGCAAAAGCAACATATTTTACACAGGATATCAACAACAGGGCAAGCCAGGGTAGTGAAGGTGTTCTGGCTTACGTATATGATATGCCAAGGAGCGTTGACATTGAAGATATGAAGACATACCAGGATCCTCTGACACTTAATTCATGGGGCTACAGTGCTCTGAACGCCAACCCTTACTGGATCCTGTATAACGACAGGAACGAGGAAGTCAGGGAAAGACTGCTGGGTTTTGTAAAGGTCAATTACCAGTTTACCGACTGGCTTTTCGCCTTCGGTAGAATTGGTACTGATGTTACCCGCATCAACAGAGAATCAGTTAACCAGGCCGGCCACCACTACTTTATGTCAGGCCGTCTGAATTTCTCCAATTCAAGAGTATCGGAGACCAATGCTGATTTCCTCATTACTGCCCGCAAGGACAATTTAATACAGGACCTTAACGTAAGTCTTATGGCAGGTGCAAACCATTCTTACCGCACCGGTCAGTCACAGAGTGTTTATGGTGAGAATTTCAAAATCCCAACGAGGGCTACTATAGCCAACTGCGTAATACAGAGACCAAGCTATGGACCATTGAATGAGCATATTGTAAATTCTGTCTATGGCCAGCTTTCACTTGCCTACAATGACTTTATTTATTTGGATGTTACAGGACGCAACGACTGGTCATCAACCCTGCCCGAAGCCAACAGGTCATATTTTTATCCTTCAGTAACAGCTTCTGTTCTCCTGAATGAGATAATTGATCCTGCTGCTGAAGTGCTAAACCTATTAAAGATTAGAGGTAGCTGGGCAAATGTGGGTAATGATACAGGACCATACCAGATTTACTCATATTACAATGTTGCATCAGATGGTTACCTTGGATTGACACAGCTCTCAAGGCCCAGTGTCAAATTCAATGAAGACCTTAAGCCCGAGAATATAGAATCCACAGAATTTGGTCTTGAAGGAAGAATGTTCATGAACAGGGTATTCTTTGATATCGGTCTTTACCAGATCAAAACTACCGACCAGATTTACGATGTGCCTGTTCCGGCATCTACCGGATACAGCTCTTTCAGGGAAAACATCGGTGAAACATCCAACAAGGGTATTGAGGTGCTCATTGGAGGATCACCGGTACGAACAAATAACTTTGCCTGGGACATTTCATTGAACTTCTCAAAGAACGTAAACGAGCTTGTTGAACTGACAGAAGACCTGGAAAGTCATGTATTCAATACCACAAATTCCGGTAACCTGAACATACAGGCTACTGTCGGTGGCGGCTATGGCGATATTTACGGTACTGATTTCAGAAGGACTGAAAGTGGTGAACTTATTGTTGATGCACAGGGACGTCCTCTGGCTACATCAGATAAAGTACTTCTGGGTAACTCACAACCTGATTTTATAGGGGGTTTCCAGAATAATATTAGGTTTAAGAATATCTCCCTGAGCTTCCTCTTCGACGGCAGGTTTGGCGGTGAGGTATATTCACAGACCAATGCTGCACTCACAGGATCAGGAGTTTCTACTGAAAGCCTTGAATACAGGGAAGAAGGAATTCTTGTTGATGGCGTTGTAGAATCCGAAGGTAGTTTTGTACCAAACACCACAACGATTAGTGCACAGGATTACTGGGGAAGGGTTTCAGGTATTGCTTCTGCATATATCTTCAAACAAACCAATATAAGGCTCAGGGAATTCGTGCTGTCCTATAGCCTGCCTTCATCCGTATTGACAAAACTTCCAATAGAGGGTGCTACAATAGGAGTTGTGGGACGGAATCTTTTCTTTGTATATAAAGACATTCCTGATGTCGATCCTGAAGCAAGCCTTGGTACGGGTAACAGCGGACAGGGCATTATCTCATACAACCTTCCAACCGCAAGGAGTATAGGGTTTAATATTAATGTTAAATTTTAAATAGAAGCAAAATGAAGAACATATATAAAATATTCATTGTCCTGGGTATTATGCTCGTTTCCGGTGCATGTACCGAAAGATTCAATGAAATAAACACAAAACCTGATTCCTTTACTCAGGATGAGGTGAGTGCGAAATTCTTCCTTACGCAGCCACAGTACAGGTTAATTGCACCTGACCGCTACCCCTACTGGAGGGCTCACCTTATACATATGGACAGGTATGCCGGTCATGTATGCTTTGGCTTTAACGGCTGCTGGTGGTCGGATGAACTGGGCTATGCATACAGTAGCGGTTACACCGATGCTGCATGGAACTGGCTGGAAAGTTATATAGGAGGACTTGACAACTTTATGAAAATGACCGCTGTAGGAGGTGAATTTGAAAACCAGTATATGTATGCAATCGGCCAGATAATAAAGGGTTATTACTTCCAGCAATATACAGATGTATTCGGGATGATCCCTTATTCAGAGGCTACAGATCCTGATATTACACTGCCCAAATTTGACTCACAGGCACAGATCTATGAGGGTATTATAGCTGAACTGGATGAAGCTATGGCCACTATAGGCAGTGAGACCACGACAGGCGTAGGTGTTGATGACGTAGGTGAGAATGACCTGTTTTGCGGTGGTGATCTCCAGAAATGGAAGAGATTTGCCAATACACTTAAACTGAGAGTCGCACTGCGTGCATATGGTGCACCCGGTGAGACTTTTGCCGAAAACGCAATAACTGAAGCATTGGCTGCTGATCTGCTCTCAACAGAGTCAGATAATGTGATGATGCAAAAAGATTTTGAAATTTCGCAGTGGGCAAGCGCATGCTATGGCGATGTGTGGTATAATTTCGGACTGGGTTCAAACTGGACTCTTGGCAAGACTCTCATTGATGCCCTGAGGAACAATAATGACCCGCGCCTGACCAAGTATGCACAACCTGCAGCAGGTGGTTCCGTAACATTCACTTACCCGACAGGACCTGAGGCAGACCTCTTTGCAAAAAGGGTCGATTTCATATGTGGTGTGCTGGATGATGCCGGTGTGACATATACACGTACTGATAACCCCGACCAGAGTGTAACCATTGATATGCCTGAGAATGCTTATTATGTAGGACAGCCTACAAGGTTAAATGGTAAGACATACTCATTTGCTGCTTATCAATTCTTCTCAATACCCACTGAAGAAGTAATAGCTGCCAAAAACTCAGGAACTGACATAAGGGCCGAGGTGGTTATGACAACAGCCGAAGCTTACTTCCTGCAGGCTGAAGCAGTTGTAAAAGGACTTGCTTCTGGAGGAGCCGGTGTCGCACAGAACCTCTACCAGGATGGTATAAGGCATGCAATGAAGCTCTGGGGAGTAAGTGACGGCGATATAGATACCTTTATTGGCAGTGAAGATATGGCATTGCTGAATGGTACTGAGGAAGAAAACCTTGAAAAAATTGCAACTCAAAGGTGGATAGTGTCATATACAGATGGCTTCGAAGGCTTTGCCATTGTCCGTGACATGGGCTATCCTGCCGAGCTTGCAGCCGGAGTAAGCGATGTTGATATTTTCGGACTAGGTGATATCAATGGCTTATATCCTCAGAGAATGCGCTATGGTAATGCCGCTGCAAACAATAACCCAACCAATTATGCAGCAGCTGTTGCAGCGCAGGGAGCGGATATTCAGAGTACTCCACTCTGGTGGTCAAAGACGCTGGAAACTAAATAATTTCTTTTGACACTGACTTAAAAAAAGGTGATCCGCAGGGGTCACCTTTTTTTTTACCACGATCCACTGGCACCACCTCCGCCAAAACTTCCACCTCCAAATCCTCCGAACCCACCAACGCCTCCAAATCCACCGCTGCTTCTGCCTCCACCTGAAAAGCTACCCCAACTGCCGCTGTGTGAGCCCTTGCCCGAATTCATCTTGTTGAGTTCTTTCTGCCCGATACCCCACTTCTGGGCTAAACGTTGCGCATAATTGGCCACATCGTAGCCCTGAAGATCATTTACAGTTACAATGACAATTTGCGTTGAAGTAGAATCATTGAAAGCTGTAAGTTTATCTTCAAGTGCTTGTGCGTCTCCGGCTTTAAGCAGCCCGGCAAAATCATTCACGAGCCTTGGAGGATAGGGCCTGTCTGGTATATCCTGGGCCCTTATATTTCCTGAAATAAGGGCTAATATTGTAATGCAGTAGCGGATATATGTTAATATATTATTCATTATCATTTAATTCCCTTGTCATGATCTGTCATCAAAAGAAATCTCATCAGTCAATTCATTAATGTCATCCCTCTCACGGGGAAAGTACTCCCTGAGTTTTATTCCTGTCAGCCTGATCCCTTCTTCCAGTCCCTCAGAAAATTTATTGTTGCTGAAATTGTCTTCAAGTTTTGCTTTTACCTCATCCCAGAAATCTTCGTGGACCACTTCATTTATGCCTCCATCGCCAATGATGGCAAATTTCCTGTTATTGAGTGCCAGGTAGAAGAGTACCCCGTTTCTGTCTTTGGTCCTGTGCAAGGGTTTCCTGCTCAAAAGCAGCTGCACCCTTAACGGTATTCACAAAATCTGGAATCAGGTCAGCCCTTCCTTGATACTGAGTCTCTACTTTAAGTATTATCAGTGAATCCGGTATTCCAAAGGTTAATTTGATTACTTACTCTCCGTTAGCGGACCAGGTCAATGCTATTACCCCGCTCCTCAGTCACCGGGACTGGCATCCTCGGTCTGAGTCCCTGGTTTTTATTTGATTAAAGGATGTCTGGACTTTCCGGAGGAGGCTCAATAATTAATTATTACATTTTTATGCCCTGTTTATTCATCAGGCTATCTCCCCTGAGCCTTATCATAGGAAAAACCAGCAAAATCACAACAGCCCCGATCATTATTGCTGCTCCCGGAGTTACCAAATCGGCCAGAAGGCCTACTATGGGACTCAGTATCATGGTAAACAAGGATTTCAGCTGACTGTCAGTTGATAAAAAAGTACTCAGTGAATCCTTACCCATGCGATCTGCTATAACGGCAACCGCTACAGGACGCCTGAGATTTTCCATGAAATAGAGCATAAAGAACAAAAGTGCAGCGATAAACTCCATACCTGAATGAAAGAAGAAACCTGACAGTATTCCGGCTGCGACCATTATTATCAGGCTGATATTCATTCCCCTGTAAACAGAACCGGTATTTTTGGAAAAGCGTCCGGCCATCCTGCTGGCCCAGCTTGTGAGAAGGTAAATTACAAAGTATGCCAATCCTATTAATACGGAGCTTTTGTCTTTTACTGTTAAGGATTCCAGTGCGGGTAATGATGCCACGAGTGACAGAATCAGCACCTGAAGATAATCTTTTGCAGAGTTAAAATATCCGCTTGGCAGTGATGAATTGACAAATATCTTTATTGTCCATTTATCTCTGGAGGCTTTTATAAGTGATTTTACTGCCCTGACGAAATTCCTCCTGAACAGTCCGGCACTTAATTTTTTCTGTTCTCCGTCAAGCCATGAAGGGTAGGAAGCCAGGTTTATCAGATTGAGCATATAGGGAATAACGGCAACGGCAAAAACCACTGAATAATTATTTGTAAGAACAACTATTGCAGCGGCAATCAGTGATGAAATTGCAGATCCGAACTGGGAGCATGATCTTGTATGACCGTAGTATTCAACTTTCAGATGTGACCAGTTATTTGCTTCAAGGTAAGCAAAGATCATCGCCTTATGGGTACCTGTCCTGAAAACATCGGCCATGCCGAAGATAATGATTGCAATAATAAGGATTGAATAATTGGCCGAGAAATAATACACCAGAAATGATATTATGTATAAGGTGAACGATAAAAGCATTGATTTACGCCTGCCTGCAGAATCGGCAATCATCCCGGCCGGAATCTCCAGCAGGTTTACCGTAATTTCCTTTATGCTGTACAGAATTCCGACCTGGAGATAAGAAATGTCCTTGCTCAGAAGGAAGAGCAAAAAGAATGGCTCATAGAATTTCTGGTTCTTCAGGAAGCCATACAGGCAGAATTTGTAGTATTGAATATCCTTCTTAAAAGTAACCGGCACTTTTTGTAAGTATTAAAGCTTCTAAATTAAGTACAAAAAAATAAGTTGCAACCAATAATTACTGGAATAATGGAAAGGGGGAACCTGGGCTCAGCGAAGCCGGGACGAAACTTACGATCCTGCGGAGCCCTGCCAGGTTTCATCATTACGTGATTATTTTCCCTGGTAATATGTATATTTGTGAATAAAAATCATCCAGTTATGAAAAAACTTATTACTATCCTGTTTCTGGCATTATTGGTTCCCTGCCTGAAGGCACAACAGGCTGAAATTTCAGGTTGCTGGCTTGGAAAATTATCGGTTGGCGCAGTGGACCTGAGAATAGTTTTCAATATCCTTATTGATGATGATGGTATTTATAAGGCTACAATGGATAGCCCCGACCAGAGTGTAAAGGATATACCTATGGGGGATGTGCGGTTTTCAGATGACAGCCTTGTAATTATTGCCCCCTTACTCAGTGGAGATTATAAGGGAAAAATGGTAAATGATACAAGTATTGAAGGCACATGGACCCAATCGGGGTTGAGCTATGAACTAAATTTGATAAAGCAGGCCGGGGGATTTAAGATGAACAGGCCTCAGGAACCTGTGGCTCCATTCCCCTACATTGAAGAACATGTAAAATTCCCTTCTTTGAACGGAGAATTCAATCTGGCCGGTACACTTACCATCCCTGAGGGTAACGGACCTTTCCCGGCAACCATTCTTGTATCAGGCTCCGGAAGCCAGAACAGGGATGAAGAGATATTCGGGCATAAGCCTTTTAAAGTGCTGGCTGATCACCTTACAAGATCAGGAATAGCGGTCTTGCGTTATGATGATCGTGGTGTGGGTGAGAGTGGCGGCAATCCTGTTTCTGCCACATCTGCCGACTTTGCTGAGGATGCCCGGGCTGCTATTCAGTTTCTCAGTGACAGGGCAGAAATAAATGAGGAAAGAATTGGAGTTATCGGTCACAGTGAAGGTGGCCTTATAGCTTTTATCCTGGCATCACAATATGATGATATTGCTTTTATTGTCAGCCTGGCAGGACCCGGAGTTAACGGAAAAACTATTCTGAAAGACCAGACTGAATATATCAGCCGTTTGAATAAGATGCCTGAGGAAGTATTGCAACAAACTATGAGGGTAAATGATACTATTTACAGCATTTTGGAGAAATACGGGGATCCTGAAACAGGGATAGAAAAGATAAATTCCTTTGTAACTGATTTTTACCGCCAGGAAGGTGAGGGTGAAGAAGTTATTGAACAGGTGATGAATAACCTCAGTAGTACAATCAATCCATCATCTTATCCGTGGCTTAGCTATTTTACCAGGAGTGACCCTGCAGAGTATTACCCGGACATAAAATGCCCGGTGCTTGCTCTTAACGGTGAAAAAGATTGCCAGGTGATGGCTGAAAAAAATGTAAGTGCTATAGTAAACGGACTGAAAAATTCAGGTAACCAGAATGTTACCGCTAAAGTTTTTCCCGGACTGAACCATCTCTTCCAGCATGCTGATACCGGCCTGCCAAACGAATACGGGGAAATAGAAGATACCATGAGCCCCGAAGTACTGGAAACGATTTCAGAGTGGATTATTGGACCCAGGGAACCCGGGGCACCGGACCGAGGGAAGAAGTAGGAAGCCTCAGCTCCGGCCTCTTTAATATGTTTTTGTCATACTCTCCGGAACAGCCACGACATAGGAGGCTATACCGGTATTAGCCTCCTCAAGTTCTGATATATCTTCCTGGATCACTGTCTCAACTGTTACTATATTCAGATCAGGCCTGGCCTGGCGCAGGTACCAGATTATTCCTTCGAAATTCCTTGAGTGGTATGATCCATTATAGTGAATGAATGTCTTACCTTCTTTCCAGTGCTCGAGTATTGAACAGGCCATTGTAGCATCCTTTATAGCCTGGGCTTTGGGCAGATTTTCATTAACATGTGACATGCCGTTTCCGCCTTCCATATTAAGCATGTCCCTGTAACCTTTGAGTTCAGAGTCATATAAGGGTGGGAGGGGAGCAATATATTTCTTTGCCTCATCTGAAAGACTGTCAAGTATTTCAAAGCCTGACCGGCTTACCATTGAAGCATAGCGCCTGGGAATATTAGTGGCTATAAACAAAAGGTCATTTTCTTTGGCAAACTCAAGAAGCGGCCTGTAATCTGTTTTATAATTCTTCCATAATTTTGTCTCAGGTTCGAACTTATCTGCATCATATAAATTATCAAGGTACTCGTTTAGCACAAGTTGATCGTCCCTTTCAAACATTTCTGCTCCCAGTATAAGACCAGCACCTTTTAATCCATATAAGTCTCTGGTTATCTCAAGTTCAAGCCAGTGGGATACCGGGTCGTTGTGCAATTCGCCGTAAAATACAATATCTGCTTTTGATGCATCTTCAATAAGTTTTGCATAGGAGGTTTCTTTCCCTGCATTGTCGAACAAGATGTATGCAGGTTTATCAGCCTTAAAAGCAAGGGTAAACGAAGCAAGAAAAATAATTAGGAGATTGAGCTTATTCATAAATTTAAATTTTACCAGTTTGATTGATTAATGAGATTTGATTTCTGTTACGAGTTTCTGGATAGAGTCCCTGGCATTTCCAAAGAGCATTCTTGTTTTATCATTAAAGAAAAGAAAATTTTCTATACCGGCATATCCCTTCCCCATACCTCTCTTCATTACAATAATATTTTTAGCTGTATGGGCTTTGATTATCGGCATCCCGTAGATGGGGCTTGAAGGGTCGTTTTCTGCTGCCGGGTTAACCACATCATTAGCCCCAACCACTATAACCACATCAGTATTTGGCAGTGTGGGGTTTATATCAGCCATCTCCACGAGTTTATCATATGGCACATCGGCTTCAGCAAGTAAAACATTCATGTGTCCCGGCATCCTTCCTGCCACAGGGTGGATGGCATATTTTACTTCAACTCCTTTTTCAGTCAGCAGTTCATCAAGTTCACTGACTATATGCTGGGCCTGGGCTACAGCCAGGCCGTAGCCCGGCACAATGACCACTTTCCGGGAATAGGCCAGCAGAATACTGGCATCACCTACGCTGATCTCTTTTATTGCTCCCTGTTCCCGGTCGCCTGCAGCGCCGCCACCACCTCCAAAAGCTCCTATAATAACATTCACCAGGGACCGGTTCATGGCCCTGCACATGAGGATTGTCAGAATTGTACCTGCTGCACCCACCAGAATACCACCCAGTATCATAGCCTGGTTATTATATATGACACCAGCCATGGCAGCTGCTATCCCGGTAAAGGAGTTCAGAAGTGAAATTACCACAGGCATATCAGCCCCTCCTATAGGCATTACAAATAAAACACCATAAACGAGTGCCAGCCCGAGGAGAACGGCGGCAATTAATTGTGGAGCTTCCGATCCTATTGTACCTGAGCTTATCAGTACAATTAAGGCCAGCAACGCAATAAGTAACAAAATATTGACATATTTCATGTATGGTGCCCTTATATCGCCCACTTTGCCATCGAGTTTTCCATAAGCTATCATGCTGCCGCTGAAGGATATACTTCCTAAAGTGAGCCCCGCGAGGGTAACTATTACCACACCTGTTCCACTCACAAAAGGAAGTTCAAGAAAAGCCACAAGGGCTGAAGCAGCACCTCCTGTAGCATTGAAAAAGGAGACAAGCTGGGGCATGGCAGTCATCTTTACTTTCTTTGCTATTACCCATCCAATTATTCCTGCTGCAACAATTGCTGCAACTACTACAATGCCATTGGTCAGTGATATATGATTTCCTTCAGGATCTTTGTGTAATAAGAGGGTGGTTATTATGGCCATAAGCATACCTGTAGCAGCCCATAAATTGCCTTTCCTCGCCGTCTCAGGGTGGCTGAGCAGTTTCAGGCCTATAACAAATAAAATTGCTGCAATAAGATAGCTGAGTTCAAGTATAGCTTCTCCTGTTGTGAAATTTAGACCATCGGGGGTAGTAAGTATTGATTCCATGACCTAGTTTCTTTGTTTTTTCTTAAACATCTCCAGCATACGGTCAGTTACAACAAAGCCGCCTGCCACATTCAGAGTACCCATCAACACAGCAAGCAAACCCAGGATAAGGTCAGCTGAGAATTTCAGATCGGAATGCCCAAGGAGTATAATACCTCCTATTATTATTACACCGCTGATGGCATTTGCTCCCGACATAAGCGGAGTATGTAATACAGAAGGTACATTTGATATTACCTCTATGCCAAGGAAAATTGACAGGGCAATAATAAATATTGCTTCTTTGTTTGAGTAGAAAAATATCAGGATATTGTCCATTGCTTCAAATATTTAAAATTGCTTTGATTCTTTCATTTATTAGCTCTCCCTTATGCGTAAGGCAGGTGTCTTTAAGGATTTCATCTTCCATGTTAATATTAAAATTCCCTTCCTCATCAAAGAAGAGCCTGATGAAGTTTAATAGATTTGTCCCGTACATCTTGCTTGCATCCGAGGGCATTGTGGAAGGGAAGTTTGATTGTCCTATAATTTTTACGCCATTGTGAACTACGGTTTTATCATTTTCCGTAAGTTCACAATTACCACCTGTGGATGCTGCAAGATCTGTAATTACAGAACCCGGAGTCATAATATTAACGGTCTCCTTCTTTACCAGCAGAGGGGCTTTTTTGCCGGGTATCTGGGCGGTACATATTATAACATCTGATTTTGCTGCATGATCCTGGATCATTTGTGCCTGTCTTTGTTTGAATTCATCAGTCTGTTCAACGGCATAGCCTCCTGCAGACTTATCTTCCTTTGCCCCTTCAACTTCAATGAATTTGCCCCCGAGGCTTTTAACCTCCTCTTTCACTGCCGAACGTACATCAAACACTTCAACCACGGCTCCCAGCTTCCTGGCAGTGGCTATAGCCTGGAGTCCGGCAACACCGGCACCCAGAACAAGCACTTTTGCAGGTTTGATTGTACCTGCAGCAGTCATAAACATGGGAAAGAACCTTGGAAGCTCAACAGCTGCAGTCAATACTGCCTTGTAACCGGCTACCGTTGCCATGTTTGACAGTACATCCATCGATTGTGCCCTGGTAATCCTGGGTATCAGATCAAGGCTGAATACAGTAGCATGGTTGTCTCGCAGTATGGTAGTCGCTTCTTTATATGAAAGGGGATTAATAGTACTTATAAGTATTTTCCCTTTCCCGATTATTTTCAGTGATTCCTCTTCAGGGACATTTACACTTACTATTATATCTGATTCTTTAATAAGCTGATCCCTGCCGGAGATTTCAGCATTATAATTTTTATAGATCTGATCAGTGACATAAGCATGTAAGCCAGCGTTTTTTTCAATCATGACTTCAAGCTTAAGCTTTTTAAAGTGATCTAAATGCTCAGGCAAAATTGCCACCCTGTTCTCAGGTTCGCGCTCTTTTAAAACACCGATTTTCATTTTTAACCTTTCAATAATGATGAATAAACCTTTGAGAATAAGACAACGAAAGTAGATATATTGTTTAAAATGCAATAATAATTAATCTCTCTTTTTTTTATACACTGATAATTAAGCAGTATTTCATAACTTACATTAAATTATTGGTGAACTTTCTGGCTTATAGGTTTTTTGGATTGCTGAATATTGATCCTGGCATGGCTTGGCTGGGAGCTATAGTAAAGGGTGTTATAGTTGCAATCGTTCTATTGTTCCATCCCCAACAGCCCTGATAGAGCAGGATAGGCATACGGTGCTCAGCTTCCGATTGTGAAACCCGCGGCCATGCATGAAAAAAAATACCTAAACGCCGTGTGGGAATAAATAAAGTGCTTAAAAATTATTTAACTTTATTAGGAAAAAAAACTCATGTTATTATGAAACTTGCATATATCGGAACGTATCCGCCACGTGAATGTGGTATTGGTACTTTTACAATGAACCTTTACAAATCGATGGTTACGAATACTGTCTCTCGGAAAAGCAGGAGTGATAGCACAAAGAATACTGTTGAAGGATTTATTGTAGCCATGAACGATCATGAACTAAGCTATAATTATCCGGAAGAAGTAAAGCTGACCATCAGGCAGGAACATCAGCGCGACTATTTGAAAGCTGCCAGATTTATCAATCTCAGCGGGGCTGATATATGTGTACTTGAACATGAATATGGAATTTTTGGAGGGCAAAATGGGATATATATACTTCCTTTGCTTCACCGGCTTGAAATTCCGCTGATCGTAACCCTTCACACCATTGTAAAAACACCTTCGTACAATGAAAAGGCAGTATTGCAGCAAATATGTAAAATGGCTAATAAGATCATCGTAATGAGTCATAAAGCCATTGACCTTCTTATCAGTATCTATAATGTGGATAAAGAGAAAATTGTTTTTATAGAACATGGTGTCCCGGATATTCAATTCAGTCAGGAACAAGCCAAAAAAGAATTTAAACTCGAGGATAAAAAAATATTACTCACATTTGGAATTATCAGCCGCAATAAAGGGATTGAAACAGTTATTAAAGCCTTGCCCCGGGTTATTGAAAAACACCCCGGGGTCTTATATATGGTTCTGGGTAAAACTCATCCAAATGTTCTTCGACATTCAGGAGAAGAATACCGTAATTATCTTCACCGTCTGACTAAAAGTCTCAACCTGGGCGATCATGTTTATTACCTTAATGAGTTCATAGCTCAAAAAGAGTTATCTAAATATTTATCCGCTTCTGATATATACATTACGCCTTATCTGAATGAGGCCCAGATTACCAGCGGCACACTTTCATATGCATTAGGCGCGGGGACAGCTGTTATTTCAACGCCCTACTGGCATGCCTCGGAATTATTGGCTGATGGAAGAGGCAGGCTCTTTAATTTCAATGATTCAGAAGAGCTTTCAATGATTTTACTGGACTTGCTGGATAATCCCGGAGTGTTGAAAGATCTTCGGAAAAAAGCAAGTGATTACGGCAAAACAATAACCTGGCCAAAATCGGGTGGTAAATATGTCGGGCTTGCTGAACAGATTCTTGCTGCCAAACCTCAAGTATTGGTGAAGAAAGAAACCTTAATTGATCCACTTATTATGCCACCATTTTCTCTGGAGCATATTATACGCCTTACTGACGATACAGGAATTATCCAGCATGCAAAATTCGGCATTCCCAACCTGAAAGAAGGTTATTGCCTTGACGATAATGCAAGGGCCTTGCTTATGGTACTCATGACCTACCGGCAAAAGAAAGATAAGATTGCGCTCGATTTAGCTCCTATATATCTGAGCTATATCCATTACATGCAGAACAAAGACGGGACATTCAGAAATTTCCTCAGTTTTAGCCGGGACTTTCTTGATGAGATAGGATCGGAAGATTCATTTGGAAGAACCATCTGGGCACTCGGATACCTGCTGAACAATCCACCCAGTGATGCTTATTACCAAACCGGGAAATTAATTTTCTTTGATGCATCGCCAAACTTTGAAAAACTTCAATCTATAAGAGGTATAGCCAATACAATACTAGGCATCAGTTTTTACCTCAGAAGCAACCCCACGGATGATTCAATGACAGAAAGATTAAGAAATCTTGCCGGCAAGTTAATCAGACATTATGAAGAAAACAGTTCTGAAAGCTGGAAATGGTTTGAGCCATTGCTGGCTTATGATAATGGTATATTACCACTTGCACTTTTACATTCGGCTGAAATACTTAACGATGATAAAATAAATGAGATTGCCCTGGAAGCAATGACTTTCCTGTCAGAAATTACACTTAAGGATGGTTATTTATCAATCATAGGTAATGAAAAATGGTATATAAAAGACGGTGAACGTTCCATGTTTGCCCAACAACCTGTGGATGCCCTTGCTATGATTTTAATGTATCATCAGGCTTTTCATTTGACAAAAGATAAAAAATATCTAAATAAATTATTCTCCTGCTTTATGTGGTTCCTTGGGGAAAATGATCTGAGAATGAGTTTGTTCGATTTTGAAACAAAAGGTTGTTGTGATGGCTTTGAGAACTACGGCGTTAACCGTAATCAGGGGGCCGAAAGTTCGCTTGCTTATTTAATTTCTCATTTAATAGTCTTACAGGCATTTGAAGAATTTGAAGAAATGGATCTGATAAAATAGCATTGCTTTAATAATGGAGATACCATAAATTATGTTGATTAAACGATATGCTGATAACCCGATTCTTACAAGGGATGATGTACCTTACCCTGTCGCTACTGTGCATAATGCAGGGGTTGTAAAGTTCAACAACAGGTATATAATGATTTTTCGTTCTCATAAACTTAATGGCAGAAGTATATTAGGTAAAGCGGAAAGCATAGACGGGGTTAATTTTGTAGTGGACAAAAAACCATTTATGGTTCCAGCCAAAGCAGGCATCTTCAAGGAATATGAGGAGTACGGCTTGGAAGACCCCCGGGTTATTTTTCTTGATGGTGAATATCTTATAACTTACAGTGCATATTCCCGGAATGGTGTAAGAATAGGTCTTGCAAAAACCAAAGATTTTAAATCCATTAAGCGGGTATCTCTCATTACTGAAGCCGATTACCGCAATGTGGTCATCTTTCCTGAAAAGTTTAATGGTTTATATGCACGTCTCGATCGCCCTCATTCTGATATATCACCCTGGTCAATCTGGATATCCTATTCTCCTGACCTGAAGTACTGGGGAGAATCAAAATTAATAATGAAACCTTGTCAGTATCACTGGGATGAAATGAAGATTGGCCCAGGTGCGCCACCAATTAAAACGACTCATGGATGGTTGAATATTTATCATGGCGTATTTCCTACCATGGATGGTTGCATTTACAGATTGGGAGTGGCATTACACGATCTCCGTGACCCCTCTGTTATTATTGCAATGGGTGATGAATGGATTCTGCAGCCGGAAGAACAATATGAAATCACCGGCTATGTCCATAATGTAGTCTTCTGTTGTGGTGCTGTCCCTGAAAAAGATGGGAGTGTAAAAATCTATTGGGGTGGAGCCGACTCTGTGATGTGTGTGGGCACAGCCAAAATAGAACAGCTTGTTGATCATTGTTTGAATAAATCACGTCAACCACTTTAAGCATGAAAATAGCAATCTTGTCTTCTATAGCCTGGAGAACCCCACCTGTAAAATACGGACCCTGGGAACAGGTAGCTTCTAATATTGCAGAAGGCTTGATCGATAAAAAAATTGACGTCACCTTATTTGCTACAGCAAATTCGATTACCAGAGGGAAACTGCAATATGTTTCAGAAGAAGCTTACAACGAAAATCCGGATATTGACCCAAAGGTTTGGGAATGCCTTCATATCAGTAATTTGATGGAGCAGGCCGATAAATTTGATTTGATTCACAACCATTTTGACTTTCTTCCGCTTACTTATACAGGGCTTATTAAAACTCCTATGGTTACCACTGTTCATGGCTTTTCATCACCAAAAATATTGCCGGTCTACAAGAAATATAACAGGAATAATTTTTATGTGTCTATAAGCAATTCCGACCGTTGCCCTGATCTTGAATATGTCGCAACAGTCTATAATGGCATTGACACAAATGAATTTACATTCAGAAAAACCTCAAAAGATTATCTGCTGTTTTTCGGCAGGATTCACCCCGAAAAGGGCACTTACGAATCCATTCAGATAGCAAAACAATCCGGAAGAAAACTAATCATTTCAGGCTTAATTCAGCATAAGGAATATTTTGACAGCAAGGTTAAGCCTTTCATTAATGATGATGATATTGTTTACGTAGGTAATTCAGGACCCGGGGAAAGGGATAAATTGCTGGGTGAAGCTTATGCGCTTTTACATCCGGTAAGTTTTGAAGAACCTTTTGGTTTAAGCGTTGCAGAAGCTATGATGTGCGGAACACCGGTTATAGCATTCAACCTGGGCTCCATGCCTGAATTGATTCTCAACGGGGAAACCGGTTTTCTGGTAAACACCACTGAAGAAGCAGCAGATGCGGTTGCTAATATTAAATCTATTGACAGAAAATACTGCAGGGAGTATGCTGTGTCAAAATTCAGTCGCCAAAAAATGGTTGAAGGATACATTAAGGTTTATGAGAAGATTTTAGACATCCGAAGATAGCAGGCATTTCAAATCTCCACGGGTTCTATTTTGAGTTTTTAATTTCATCCAGGAGTTCCTGTAAATTAATAGAAGCGTAAGTAGATGCGTAGTCTGACATACCATAAGGAATGATCAGATTACCATTGTGCAGAATAGAACCACAGGAATAAACAACATTGGGTACGTATCCTTCCCTCTCTTCGGCATTGGAAGACAGTAAAGGTGTATTAAGCCTGCCAATTTCTTTTGCGGGATCATCAATATCAAACAATGATGCTCCTAATGCGTATTGCCTCATTGGTCCTACTCCGTGTGTTATTACCAGCCAGCCTTCATCCGTCTCAATAGGGGAGCCTGAATTTCCTATCTGTATAAACTCCCAGGGAAATTTTGGCTTTTGAATGAGGCTGGCTTCATGCCAAATATTTATATTATCTGAATATGCAATATAATTATTCACTCCGTCTACCCTGCACAGCATAGCATATTTACCTTTGATTTTCCTTGGAAATAATGCCATACCTTTGTTCTGCGCAATTTCACCATGAATGGCCAATGCCTTAAAATGATAAAAATCTTTGGTCTCAAGTAACTTTGGCAGTATTGTTATGCCGTCATAGGCAGTATAAGTAGCATAGTAGGTTTCTTCACCGTTATCCTCTGTAAATTTAACAAAACGTGCATCTTCAATGCCACGCTTTTCAATTTCGGAGGTAGGAAAAATAACCCTCTCTGAAATAGCCGAATCAAGTGAAAAGTAGAGTTCGTAATGAGATTTTGCAAGCCACAACATCTCATTAATAATTAATTTCTTATCAGGTGAAAGCTGATATGTTACTTCTGTCTCTTTTATAGCTCTCTTTAATTCGCCATACGTGAAATTGTCGCCCAATTTTTCCAATACAAAGATCGGGGAAATTTTATTATTGAAAGTGCTCATTTCATCCAGCTTCGCTATAAATGATTGTTTATTGTAAATATGCCTTTTTATTCGCTCTGCTTCTGCCAGCATTTTTCCTACAGGTTCAATAATCAGGTCACTGTTTTTATCAATGATGGCTGACCGAAAAACAATGGACGAAATATGCCCTTCGCCGGTTGCCCTGAAACTAAAAATCAATCTTTTTTCATCAGGGCCTAATTCCGACTGATCCGGATCCTCTACTATGGATGGGTTGAAAAAAGCTGCCGATTCAATGGAGTATTCCATTGTGAAATATGAACCTAAAAGGACTCTTCGGGCTTGACTGATATTACGTTTATTTATTTTCAGTTTTTCTAACAGCTTATCCAGTTTATTAAAATGCGCTTCGAAAATTAATGAAATATTCCTGTGTCGTTTGGAATAACCTCTCAGTACCTTGCTTAATGCTATATTTGCCTCAATATCGGACAATGCCATCACCTTACGAATAATATCTTCACTTCTTTCATCGGAAGTATAAAGGAAACGGGCTATTACCCTGCTGGGATCAGGTAGAAACCTGGTAGGCTTTCTGGTTACTGTAACTTGCATTGTACTATTATTTGAGCTTAAAATTAAAGTATTTATTTCATGAATTTTTTACATCCAGTTCAAGTGGCTTTATTTCTTCGCCCCAGTAGACAGTTGTATGCGGGAAAGGAATTTCTATTCCTTTTTCATCGAAGGCTTTTTTCAGGCGTTTCCGATATTCGCGACCAACAGTCCATTGTTCAATTGGCAGAGTTTTAATTCTTGCCTTGATTACAACTTCACTGTCACCAAAATTATCCAGACCGAATATTTCAAGCGGTTCAATTATTTTATCCTTAAAAGCAGAATCATTCATTAATTCTTCACCCGTTTCCTGCATTACTTTCATTACATTGTCAACATCTTCCTTATATGCCACTCCAATATCAAAAACCATTGCGGACCATTCTTTGGTCATATTTGACATTGTGTTAATTTTCCCATTCTGAAATACGTGAACCACACCTGAAAGATCCCTGAGAGTTACGGTCCTAAGCTCAATTTTTTCAACAAGTCCGCCAGTGCCATTTATAATTACAACATCTCCCGTACGTATCTGGTTTTCCATTATCATAAAAAAACCGGAAATGAAATCCCTTACCAGTTCCTGGGCGCCAAAACCCACCGCCAGTCCCAGGATACCTGCACCTGCCAGTATTGGGGCTATGTCAGCCCCCAGCTTTTTAAGCAGTATCATAATAAAAACTGACCAGATTATGATTCTGCCGATAGCCTTTATTATTCCCAGCAGGGTATTCATGCGCTTCTCAGTTTCCTGGGAACCGGCATCATCACTTTTGAGAGCACGACTTGTAAAAATCTTTTTAATCCTGCGAATAATGATATTCAGTAACTTCAGAGAAACAAACAACAGGATAATTATCAGAATTATGGAAGGGCCTTCACTTATCAGCCAATCCAGCATTTTGTTCAATGCGTTTTCCCAGAATTCCTGGCTTAGTAATTCTTTTGATTCCATATTAGCTTTGTTTTTAATTTGCTTACTGTCGGGTGTGCAATTTAAGGATAGTAAAAATTGTATTAAAGATCTTTAGCCTGAATTATTCAAAAAAAAGGGGGTTTTGTTCTTTATTTATAACTTAAATAGTTATATTTAAAGTACTTATAACAAAAAACCCCTTTGTACAATGATACACAAAAATACTGAAAATTTCACACCGGGACTTAACCTTTTTCCAATATAAGGTAAAAATATTGAACTTGGTTTTAGTGGTGACCGCATAAGCAGCGATGGTGGATTATTACTTCTTCAAGAGCTTGACAACCAGTTAAACCTCTTATCTTCAGTCAGTAACTGTATATATGACAAAAGAGATCATCGTTATACGGATCATTCTGTTAAGGAGCTATTGACACAACGGGTTTTTCAGATAGCAGCCGGTTATGAGGATTGAAACGACAACTATTTTCGTGTCCGTGATTTATACGGAAAAGCTTACTGTGCCCGTAGTTCAATGGAACTTCGCATTAAAGATCATAAGTTGTACCTCAAATCTGACCGATCGTCTTGCACAAGGTTTACCGCAAACCGGTTTCGATTGTTACTGCACTCAATGGAATACATTCTTATCCATACCTTGCAGAAGGAGGTATTAAAAGGAAGCGTATATGCAAACGCAACTATGAAAACCATACAGCTAAAAATTATTGAAACAGGAGCATGGGTTAAAGAAATGAAAAACAGGATAAAGATAGAGTTGCCACAGTTTTGCCCGGCAAGAAATGAACAGTTAAAGGGTTTTGAGATGTTGATACTGCTTCGAACACAGCAATGTTAAATCAGCCTATTCCAAGTATATAGCCAGATAATCAATACAAGGAATAAAATCAGTATGTCCAGGAGGAAGATTATCCGCAAAAAGTAGATGCTGTTACTAATGAATCAGGGGTAAATCCAGATATAAATTGGAGAAGCTCCTTCCCAAAAGCCAAATCGTAAAACTTTCAGAGAAAACCAGGAGCAAAAAATTAAGGTTTTTGCCTGATTTTAAGTACTGTCCGGTTTATTGGGGGAGATTCACTTGACAAATACATCAGATAACTGTTCCTTTGTAAAATTCATAAGGTCTTCTCTTTTAGTTAAACATATTTTTTTAAAATCATTGTAAAACTAATTTAAGGAGACCTTTTTCTAAAACCTATGGAGACACACTTTTTGAAATACTAAATGCTCCTACAAAAATTGAGCTTGCTGACAAGCCAAAACCCAAAAAAGAGAAGAGTAAAAAAGTAGAGAAAAAAGAGGTCGAAGAAGTGGAAAATTAGCAGTTTTCGCACCGATATTACACCGATTTTAAAAACCCAGTCCGTAATAGACTGGGTTTCTTTTTGTTACAATTTTACTCGTGAACCCGGAGGAACTCGAATCCCCAACCTCCTGATCCGT
>DRFJ01000006.1 GCA_011050615.1 Bacteroidota bacterium | reverse complement strand
CCTCCCTCCGGTCGGTTTTTCCCTGATTGGGGAAGCTTCAGGGCATTTGCTGCATCTTCTCCCCCCGGGATTAACCTCCCTCCGGTCGGTTTTTCCCTGATTGGGGAAGCTTCAGGGCATTTGAAGACAAGGCACCTTACGGTGCTATTAATTTAAGTCCACAATCCCTTACAAAAGCAAGCTTTTGACGGGACTGCAGCCTTAAATTAAATAACCCGCGCGGGGCGCGGGTTATTGTCTTCAAATGCTCTGGCGGAGAAAGAGGGATTCGAACCCCCGGACCGCGTAAACGGTCAACGGTTTTCAAGACCGCCGCATTCGACCACTCTGCCATTTCTCCGCCGCAAAGATAACAATTTTTTGTTTCTGCAAAATTTTAGGCTGTGAAGCGGATGGAGTCCTTTCGCCTCCAGGGCAGAATTGGTATAAATAATGACTAAGAAGTGCTCTGTTCATGGAAAAATGGGCATGAAAGTTTGCTATTCATAGAAAAAAAAATATATTTGTATTCAAATAAACAATATTTAACTAACCATAAAAACTATTACCATGACAAAAAAGGAATTAGTAAATGCTATCGCTGATAAAGCAGGACTCTCTATTAAAGATGCAAATACAGCACTTAATTCATTTGTAGATGCTTTCGGTGACGCAATGAAAAAGGGTGAAAGGATCCAGTTACCGGGTATGGGTACTTTCAAGGTTGATACCAGGAGTGCAAGGGTAGTAAGGAACCCTCAAACAGGAGCTAAACTAAATGTTCCTGCAAAGAAAGTGGTGAAATTTAAAGCAGCACCAGGCCTCAGCGATAAGCTATAAGAAACTATTTTATGATTGCTGAAGGGGGTGGACGCACCCCCTTTTTTGATGCATATGCTTGAAAGGGAACTTATAGAATACCTCGAAAACTTTGTTTCAGCACGAAGGGTGAAACTGTTCGATAAAGTATTATCGGACAGAACGAAATATATAACAGTAGTTCTTGAAGATATCTTTCAGCCCCATAATGCCAGCGCGGTCTTGAGAACCTGTGACTGCCTTGGTATACAGGAAGTAAATATCATAGAAAACAGGAACGAATATAATGTTAATCCTGATGTGGCACTCGGTTCCGATAAATGGCTTACACTTGTTAAATATAGAGGTAAAGGCAACAATACCTACGAGGCATACAAAAATTTACGCTCCAGGGGCTACCGGATTGTGGCAACATCACTCCATGAAAGAAAAGCGGTGAGCCTTGATAAATTTGACCTCGGGAAAGGGCCGGCAGCCCTTGTATTCGGTACTGAGATGCACGGGCTCAGCAAGCAGGCCATTGAATGGGCCGATGAATACCTTAAAATCCCGATGTATGGTTTTACAGAAAGCTATAATATTTCAGTCTCAGCTGCCATAATCATCTATGAACTGCTTGCTAAACTCCGGAAATCAGGTTTATCCTGGCATTTGAAGGAAGAGGATAAAACAGCCTTGAAATTGAACTGGTTACGGAACACTATTAAAAAACCGGAATTGCTGGAAAAAAAGTTTATGCTTATGAAAAACAGCCGGAAATAAATTTTTAAAGAATTTTTTTATACTTTTGAATAATAACCTGGACTGTTAGAAAAAATTATTTATGAACTGCATTATCGTTGACGATGATAAGCTTTCAAGAAAAGTGCTTACCGAACATGTAAAGAGATCTTCCTTTCTTACCCTGACAGGAGTTTTTGATAATGCAATCGACGCGAGGAATTCACTGGCAGAAAAATCTGATGTCGATCTTATCTTCCTTGATATACAAATGCCTGATATGGATGGCTTTGAATTAATTGACAGTCTCGAAAGCCCTCCGGCGGTAATCATGGTAACTGTGAATGAAGAACTGGCTGTGAAAGCCTATGACGTAGATGTTATTGACTACCTCGTAAAACCCGTAAGCTACTCACGCTTTTGTAAAGCTGTCGATAAAGTGGTGCGTTACCAGAATAAAAATGCCAGGGAAAATGTCGGTCAACAGGAAGTGTTCATAAAAAAGGGATCCTCACTGGTCAAACTCAAGCTTGTTGACATAGTAGTTGTGGAAGCACTTGAAAATTACGTGGTGGTACATACAGATAAGGAGAAGTATACCATACATTTTACAATGAAAGCTATAGAACAACAGCTGTCTTCTTTAATATTCATCAGGGTCCACCGTTCATTCATTGTCAATAAAAACAGGATAATAATGATTAAAGACAATTCTGTTGATATCAGCGGAGATCTTGATGTTACTAGTATCCCCATTGGAAAATCATACCGTGAAAACCTCTTGAAAGAAATCAACGTTATGATGAGATAAACTCAGTGTTTATATGCTGTCTAAACATAATTTATTCCTGGCACATGTCGGCCAGACATCAACTGAACCATTGCTGATAGAGATAGATTCAGCCAGGGGTATATGGCTGTACGGACCCTCTGGGGAAAAATACCTTGATCTTGTATCGGGTGTGTCGGTAAGCAATGCAGGCCATTGTAATGAGTTCGTCATTGAGGCCGTGAAGGAGCAGCTTGACAAATATATGCACCTGATGGTTTACGGCGAACTGGTACAATCACCCCAGGTAAGTTATGCTAAAAAACTGAGTGATGTTCTGGGACATCACTTTGAAACAGTTTATTTCGTGAACTCAGGTTCGGAAGCAGTGGAGGGGGCAATAAAAACGGCAAGAAAATATACATCCAGATCCAGGCTTGTTTCATTTAGGAAGGCCTACCATGGATCAACCCTTGGAGCCCTGAGCCTCTATGGTGAAGATTCCTTCAAATCCAGTTTTATGCCACTGGTTCCCGGCATGGTGCAGGCCGAATTCAATAATGTCAGCTCTCTTTCTTTAATTGATGATACAGTGGCCGCAGTAATTGTTGAACCTGTACAGGCTGAAGCCGGTATAATAGGTCCACAGGATGGTTTTCTCGGCGAGATAAAAAAAAGGTGCAGTCAGACGGGCTCCCTTCTTATTTTTGACGAGATACAGACAGGCTTTGGCAGGACCGGCAGCCTTTTTGCCTTTCAGAAATTCGATGTTGTGCCCGACATTATTTGCCTTGCAAAATCACTGGGAGGAGGTATGCCTCTTGGCGCCTTTGTCTCATCAAAAAAAATAATATCCACTCTTGCTGATAACCCTGCCCTGGGTCATATCACAACTTTTGGAGGCCATCCGGTGTCATGTGCGGCAGGAAAGGCTGCCCTGGACTTTATCACTGGTAATAAACTGGATGTCGCTGCAAACGAAAAGGGTGAAAGATTCAGAAGTAAATTAAAACATAAAAACATACTCGAAATCAGAGGTGAAGCTTTGTTCCTTGCCGTTAAACTTTCATCTTCTGATTTGACAGCGAAATTTATCTCCCGGGGAACAAAAAATGGACTTATACTTGACAGTTTCCTTTTTTGTAAGGATTCATTCCGCATTGCTCCGCCTCTTATAATTGAAAATGACGAAATTGATTATGCAGTTGATACAATCCTTAAAACAATTGATGAAATATCCTGAAGCATTCTTCCTTTTTCAATTGGTCTTGATCGGTCAGCTTGCAACTGCCCAGGTGCCGGATGATATTAATTATTATTTCAGCAGGATAATAGTTTCAACAGCAGAAGAAGAAAAACTGGCGTATAACGATTCCATCGCAAACACCCTGCTATCATACCTCGAATCCGTAGATGATATTGTTGCCACAGACATCCCAGGTGTGAAATATCTGGGACAGATAAGCTCATCCGACAGCCTTATAAAAATCCTGACCTGGAACATTCCAATTTCGAATGGTAACAATCTGTATAACTGTATAATATATAACGACAGCCTTGAAAAAAAATTCTTTCTGAAGGGAGATGCAGGTTTACAGAACCTCGATGTGGGTAAAGTGTTGAAAGCAGGTCAATGGTATGGATCCTTATATTATGATATAGAGCCTCTTGGTCAGGCAGATGACATAAGCTATATCCTTATCGGATTTGATCCTGATAATCTGAATGAGAATGCCAAAGTCGTTGAAATTCTTCATTTTACTAAAGAGGGGGAAGTGGTTTTTGGTAAAAAGGTATTTGATTCCGGGAAGGGAAATCAGGCCAGGATGATCTTCAGGTATTCCCCCCTGGCGACAATGATGCTCCGGTTCAGTGACGATCGTGCACGTATTGTCTTTGATCACCTCTCTCCAACGTCAGAACAGTTCGAAGGATTGTATAAATATTACGGCCCGGATTTTTCATATGATGCACTGGAAATCAAGGACGGGAACTTGATAGTGGTAGAGGATATAGATATAAGAAATAATAATTAAAGGGCTGCCTGACTTATTAACTCCCTGCGTGATCAGTCGCCGGTACCCCTGACCCGGGCTGCTTCCCTGCAATGAGCCTGCACTTTTTTCACATTCATGTGACTATTTGTCATGGTAAAATGATTGGCATGAGCTTTGAAATTGTGCCCCTGAGAAATGTCAAACATATAAAATCTGAAAAAAATGCAGAAAGGTAAAATTGGTGTCACTACTGAGAATATTTTTCCTATAATAAAAAAGTTCCTTTATTCTGATCATGAGATATTTATCCGTGAACTGGTATCGAATGCCGTTGATGCAACACAAAAACTTAAGACATTTGCATCAGTGGGTGATTATAAAGAGGAACTGGGCGATACCACTATCAGGGTATCTGTTGATAAAAAGAAGAAAACAATAACTGTTTCTGATTATGGAGTGGGAATGACCGATGATGAGCTGAAGAAATATCTTAACGAGATAGCATTCTCCAGTGCCAATGATTTCCTTGATAAATATAAAGAACAGTCAAATGCAATAATAGGTCATTTTGGACTTGGTTTTTATTCATCATTCATGGTATCTGACAGGGTTGAGGTTATAACCAGGTCATGGCAGAAGGATGCCCCTGCCATTAAATGGACCTGCGACGGCAGTCCCGAATACACGATAGAGGATGCTGAAAGAGACAGGGTGGGCACAGATGTGATTCTGCACATTGATAAAGACTCCAAGGATTTCCTTGAGGAAGCAAAGATACAGGAACTGCTGAAGAAGTATTGCCGGTTCCTTCCTGTGAAGATTGCTTTTGGTAAGGAAAAAGAATGGAAGGACGATAAGTATGTGGAAACGGATAAGGATAAGATTATTAATAATACTGAACCGGCATGGACAAAAAAACCGGCTGATCTGAAAGATGAGGACTATAAGGGGTTTTATCGTGAACTATACCCTATGGCTGATGAGCCTTTGTTCAACATACATCTCAATGTTGATTATCCCTTTAACCTGACAGGGATACTTTATTTCCCCAGGATAAAAAACAATATTGAAATACAGAAAAATAAAATTCAGCTTTACTGTAACCAGGTTTTTGTAACCGATTCGGTTGAGGGTATTGTTCCGGAGTTTCTTACACTCTTGCACGGCGTTATAGATTCACCTGATATTCCTCTTAATGTGTCAAGAAGTTATCTTCAGAGCGATTCGAATGTAAAGAAAATATCAAGCCATATAAATAAGAAGGTAGCTGAGCGTCTGCATGAGATTTTCAAGGAAAACCGAGAGGATTTTGAAAAGAAATGGGACGATTTGAAGCTCTTCATAGAATACGGGATGATAACAGAGGAAAAATTCTATGACAGGGCAATCAAGTTTGCATTGTTCAAAAATACTGATGGAAAGTATTTTACATTTGATGAATATGAAAATCTGATCAAGGAAAACCAGACTGATAAGAACAAAAACCTTATCTACCTTTATGCTACTGATAAGGATTCGCAGTACAGTTATATTGACAAGGCCAAAGCAAAGGCTTATGATGTTCTTCTGATGGATGGAGAACTTGAGCCTCATCTCATCAATCACCTCGAATCGAAATTTAAGGATAGCCGCTTTGTCAGGGTTGATTCAGATGTTATTGATAAACTTATTGAGAAGGAAGAAAAGATTGAATCCAGGCTGAATAATG
Organism: Bacteroidota bacterium; assembly: GCA_011050615.1. Lineage (GTDB taxonomy): Bacteria > Bacteroidota > Bacteroidia > Bacteroidales > VadinHA17 > UBA9300. Next base: position 32,614 of record DRFJ01000006.1, on the reverse strand, counting down.
ATCAGCAGGAAATAATAAAGATGGTCTTTTCCAGCCAGCTTAAAGGGAAAGATAGCTTTATACCTGTTACTGAGGCAATGCAGGAACATGATTCACCGGTTATAATAACCCAGTCTGAATTCATGAGGAGAATGAAGGATATGTCAAAACTGGGTGGAGGCATGAATTTCTATGGCGATTTGCCAGATTCCTATAACCTGGTAATCAACACAAACCATGCAATTATCGAAGGTCTGGCAACAGATGTACAGAAGGAGATAGGTGAGGCCGTAAAAAAGCAGGATGAATCAATCTCGTCACTCGAGAAGGAAATAAGCGCGACCGAGAAATCACAGGAAGGTAAAAAGGATGAAGACATTACACAGGCTGAAAAAGATAAACTGGAAGCCCTGAGGAAAAAGAGAACCAAAGCAGAGGAAAAGAAAAAGGAGATCGTAAGTAAGTATGCAGATAAAAAGCCTGTAGTTCAGCAACTTATTGACCTTGCTCTTCTTGCAAATAATATGCTCAAAGGGGAAAAACTCAATACTTTCGTTAAAAGAAGTATAGAGCTTTTATAGTTACAGCATCCTTGAGATTTCCTTTTTAAGGAAATCCAGTGCCACCTTTGCCGGTTCCTGCTCCATTTCCATCACAGCTTCAAGGAGGTTCCTTGAAAGGTCTGAAGAGCTGGCAGTCGGGGGTATCTTTTCTGCGATTGTATTGATAAGTTTTATTGAATTGGCGCGTGCACTTTTTATCACCTCCCAGGCCTGTGGCGATACGTATATCTGTTGAGCCAGATTATGGTCGTATTCAGACCTTATCGCAACCAGAAGGGCAGCCTGCAGCTTTTTCGCATCCATCTCGGTCTTGTGTGTACGCATTATAAGTGATTCAATCGAAATCCTTTCAAGGAAAAGGGTCAGCCTTTCGTAGGCCTGTAACCTGATAGGTGTTATGGTTCTCGAATTCTGAAGCATGATCTCGTGACGCCTTTTTTCCCTGTCATTCTCAATTGTTTTCCTTATAAGCAGGTAAGCAGTGAGCATTACAATAAGGGCAGGTATTGTTACAAAAAGTATTTCCTTTACGGTTTCCATTATCATAGCTTGTTGTATTTTCTATACAAACGTATAACTTTTTGTTGATATTATAATATCAGTGGAATAATGGAATAATGGAAGGCAATTTGCCGGAGACACATGAGTTCTGCGTGCTCGCGGGCGGCAGGTGATTGTGGCCGGTGGGAGAGATCAATGATGCAATGTAGAAATTGTGTTTGCCTTCAGGTTAAATTGTGAAAAAAAACTAATTTTGAGTTTTTTAAAACCTTATACAAAAAATGGAATACTTATCAGATCGTATTAAATCCCTTTCAGTATCCCAGACACTGGCAATGGCTCAGAAAAGCCGTGACATGAAAGAAAAGGGTATTGATGTTATAAATCTCAGTATCGGTGAACCCGATTTCAACACACCTGATGATATCAAGGAGGCGGCGAAAAAGGCAATAGATGATAATTATACACATTATCCCCCTGTACCCGGATATCCCGATCTGAGAAAGGCAATATCGGAAAAATTCCTAAGAGAGAATAAGCTTGATTATTCCCCTGATCAAATCGTTGTTTCGGCAGGAGGTAAGCATTCCATAATTAATGTTGTGCTGAGCCTTGTAAATCCAGGTGACGAGGTTATCATTATTGCTCCCTACTGGGTAAGTTATTATGATCAGATAATACTGGCTGAAGGGAAGCCCGTGGTTATTGAAACAGGTATTGAAAACGATTTCAAACTAAAACCGGAGCAACTGGAAGAAGCAATCACCAGCCGTTCAAGGCTTATTATATTCAATTCTCCCTCAAATCCGACCGGAATGGTTTACAGTCGCAGCGAAATGGAAGAGCTTGCCAGGGTAATCGAAAAGCATGAGGGCTTGTTTGTAATTTCAGATGAGATATATGAACACATAACTTTTTCAGGGAAGCATGAAAGTATGGCTTCATTTGACTTTTTATATGACAGGGTTATAACAGTTAATGGTGTCTCAAAAGGCTATGCCATGACGGGATGGCGCATTGGTTATATAGGAGCGCCACTCTGGATTGCCAGGGCCGTTAACAAGCTACAGGGGCAATTCACTTCGGGAGTATCTTCAATAAGCCAGAGGGCGGCACTGGCAGCTGTTACCTTACAGGGTGATTCATCCCGGAAAATGAGAGATGCTTTCCTTAAGAGAAGGGATCTTATATGCGGTTTATTAAAGGATATACAAGGTTTCGAGATCAGGGTACCCCAGGGTGCATTCTATGTTTTTCCCGATGTTAGAAGCTATTTCGGTAAAAGTGACGGAGTAACAACCATAGGTAATTCAAATGACCTTGTCATGTACCTTCTTGAAAAGGGACGTGTAGCACTTGTTGGGGGTGAGGGATTTGGAGCCCCAAATTGCATAAGGCTCTCTTATGCCGCATCTGATGCAGAACTTATCGAAGCCTGTGGCAGGATGAAAGAAGCCCTTGCAAAACTGAAATAAATTCCTTAGTACATTTTACCTGTCTGCCAGAGAATCAAGGGCCAATGCAAAGGCCCGGCCGAGGTCAATATAGGCATCAGAGTCGTAGTGCCATGGATCCGAATATGAATAATTATCAGTGGTAGTAACTATTGCTGCATCCGGATCTTTTTCAGCAAATTCATGCTGGGCTCTTCTTACCGTTTCTCCGAATTCCCAGACTTTCCCCGAGGGATTATTTCCCGAATCGGAAATCCTTCCAATAACCACAGGGATAGTTGGATCCCCCAGGGCTTCCCTTAGCAGTTTCATGAGCTCATCCAGGTTATCATAATATCTGGCTGCTATTTCTTCAGTAAAAGCAGCATCGGATTCACCCTGCATCCATATTATGCCCGAGGGTATCAGCCTGTCTTCTTTTCCGTCGCCGTCAATATCCTTTATGCTAAGTGCATTATCAACGGCTGCCAGGAAATGATCATATTGGTTAATCCCTGCTCCGTCGAGGTATTGGGGATCCCAGCTGCCAAAATTTCCTGCTGCCTCTTCATCAATCGATGTACCACCCCTGGCATATTTCAGCAAAGCAATCCGGGTTCCGGAATTTAATTCCTTTATTTTTAAGCCGAAACTCAGCTCGCATCCAAACCTGTCAGAATAATTATTGTTTACGCCATCAGAAACAAATCCTCCACCATGACCGGGTCTTAAAGGTGCCCATATGCCTTTTCCATCAGGCTCTTCACCATCGGGCGATGAATTTCCGTGAAAAATAAGAATATTATCAAAAGTGCCGTTTAAACTGTCAGGCAGTTCAGAGCAATATCCGTAACCCTCCATATTTGACTGTCCCCCAAGGTAATAAAGATTGAATTCGCTGGCCCGCTTATTATCGCAACCAGAAATAATTACAACAATGAGCAAGGCTGTTGACAGGTAAGTTTTCATTTTGTTTTTCTTTTTATGATAATTATGATTAAAGATATATATAACGAAAAAGCTATATTTACTATTTTACCACCCTAATTTAAATAAAGAAATGAATATATGATGAATATTTCAGGAAAGGAAATGCTGGAAATTATAGTTTCAAGGCAGAGCGAAAGGGGATATCTTGAGAAAGTCGTTGAAGATGATAAGCTTGCGAGGATTCTGGAAGCCGGCCGTATGTCTCCTTCAGCATGTAATTCTCAACCCTGGAAATTTATAGTGGTAAATGAGCCGGCGCTCCGGGAAAAGGTGGCAATGGCAGCATCGTCCAAAGAACTGGGCTTCAATAATTTTATTGGACAGGCACCTGTCTTGATTGTTGTGGTCAAGGGAAAAGGGAAGGTGATATCACGTGTCGGAGGTACGGTAAAAGACAAGGATTATTCCCTGATTGATGTAGGTATAGCTGCGGAGAATATTTGTTTACAGGCCCTGGCTGAAGGTCTGGGCACTTGCATCATTGGCTGGTTCAATGAGAAGAAAGTAAAAGAATTGCTTGATATCCCTGCATCCAGGCGGGCTGAGTTGATACTCACACTTGGATACCCCTCCAAAGAACGCAGGGCGAAGAGGCGTAAAGATCCGGATGAAGTTATATCATACAACAAATACTAGCCGGAATCACGCTTTTTCCAGATAAATTTGTTTTCCTCCCCCTTCAGAAGCCTGTTGATGTTTTTCTTATGAGTTATAATAAGAGCCAGGGCAGTAAGTATTGCAAAAATGGTGAACATCAGGGACGGGCTATCGAAGAAAACCAGTGAGATCAGGGGAAAAGCAAGCCCTGCAGATATGGAACTTATCGAAACATATCCTGTAATAAGCAATACAGCAATAAATACAGCCATACACGAAAGAGTTACGAGGGGCTGAAGTGCCAGCAGGACACCGAAAGTGCTTGCCACTCCTTTGCCTCCCCTAAATCCGGCAAAAACGGGAAATACATGCCCGATGATGGCAATCATGCCCGTTATGATTTGCATGTTCATCAGTTCAGAAGAACCGGAAGCAGCTAATTTCAGGATCACAGGCAGGCTGGCCGCAAGCCAGCCCTTGAATATATCAAGCACCAGAACGGGAATACCTGTTGCCCATCCAAGAACCCTTATAGTGTTTGTTGCACCGGCATTGCCGCTTCCATGTTCCCTTACATCAATACCATGAAAAATCTTACCTGCCCAAACGGCAGTTGCAACTGATCCTAAGGCATAGGCCAGCAGACAGACCGGTATGAAAATTTTATAGTTGAGGTCCATATTTGATCAGTTCAAGGAGATTCTCGTTTACTGCAAATTTTTTAAAGTTCTGAATGAATTTTTCTGCAAGTGTCTTTGCCGATTCATGCCAGTCTTCAGGATTTTCCCAGGCCATCGCCGGCTCGAGAAGCTTTTTATCGACACCCTTTATATCTGAAGGTATGGAAAGATTAAAGACAGGGATATCATAGTATTCAGTCTTATTTATCGAACCATCCAGTATGGAATTTATTATAGTCCTGGTTGATTTCAGGTCTATCCTTGTGCCACGGCCGTAAGGTCCGCCCATCCAGCCTGTATTTACTAGCCAGGCATCGGCATTATGCATTTCCATTTTACGGACCAGTTCGTTGGCATAAATAATGGGATCGAGCAGGAGGAAGGCGGCACCAAAACAGGCTGAGAAGGAGGGTTGCGGTTCTTTTATACCTCTTTCTGTCCCTGCAACCTTGGCAGTATAGCCGCTGATAAAATAATAGCTCGTTTGTCCTCTGTTAAGCTTTGCTACCGGGGGAAGAACACCAAAGGCGTCTGCCGTAAGAAATATTACCTTCGAAGCATGTCCTGCCTTGGATACCGGTTTTACAATGTTTTTGATATGGTAAATTGGGTATGAAACCCTGGTGTTTTCTGTTTTGCTGTCATCATCAAAATCTATTGATCCGTCATCCCTTACCACTACATTCTCAAGCAGGGCATCCCTTCTTATGGCATTGTAAATATCAGGTTCTTTTTCCTTGCTCAGGTTTATACATTTAGCATAACAGCCTCCTTCAAAGTTAAATATTCCGTCGTCATCCCAGCCATGTTCATCATCTCCTATCAAGACCCGGTCAGGATCGGTTGAAAGAGTGGTCTTCCCGGTGCCTGAAAGGCCGAAAAAAATAGCAACATCATTATCTTTTCCAACATTCGCCGAACAATGCATGGCAGCTATTTTCTGCATTGGAAGGTAGTAGTTCATAACAGAAAAAATACCCTTTTTCAGTTCGCCACCATACCAGCTTCCGCCCAGCACGGCCATATTATCAGTCAGATTAAAGAATACAAAGGTTTCAGAATGAAGTCCCTGTTCTTTCCACTGGCTATTATTAGTTTTTGATGCAACCAGGAAGACAAATTCAGGCTTAAAATTTTTGAGTTCTTCTTCAGCAGGCCTTATAAACATATTCTTAACAAAGTGAGCCTGCCAGGCTACTTCCATGATAAAGCGTATTTTTAACCGTGTGCTTTCATTGGCACCGGCATAGCAATCCATAACATATAATTTTTTTCCTGAAAGCTGCTCCGAGGCCAGATTCTTACAGTGATTCCAAACTTTAAGGCTAATCGGTTTGTTATCCGATACCTGGGCTTTATCAGACTTCCACCAAACAGTATCCCTGGTCTTATCATCCATGACAATGTACTTGTCCTTGGGCGACCGCCCGGTATATATTCCCGTGTCAACAGCCACCGCTCCGGTATTTGTGACAACACCTCTTTCATAACCTTCCAGTTCGGGGCTTGTTTCGGCAAAGAATAAATATTCATAATCAGGATTATAAATTATTTCCCTCGGGTCTTTGATATCGTAGGCCACGAGATCTTTACTTGTAACCATAACCATAAATTTTGATTTGTAATCACCAAAGGTATAAAATATTTGAGATGGTCCCTGTAACTGTCAATATGTTATTTGATATTAGAAATGCTCCTTTACTGCCGGTGGAGGGTAGAGGTAATGTTTTATAGGTGACTTTATATCAGCTGTTAAAAATTTCAAAAGACCCATGACAGTTAAAAAATTGATTTTATTGGCTTGAGACACAAAAGAGTATTGCCTTGAGCATCTGAATGAAAATTTCATTTCCTTAACTGATAAATTATATAATTGACCGTACCCTGTTTGATGTACGCTGTGGATCAAAGAAATTTTTTGCCAACATAGCTGACAGTGCGACAGATGACATCTTCACACTGGACTATTAACTCCACCTTATAAAGGAATAATCAGTTTTATCTTATGTTTGCCTGTGCGGCTGCAAGCCTTGCAATAGGAACCCTGAATGGGGAGCAGCTGACGTAGTCCATTCCCACTGAATTACAGAATTCTACTGAGGCGGGTTCACCTCCATGTTCCCCGCAGATACCAACCTTCAGGTTTTTATTTGCTGATCGTCCTCTTGCAGTACCCATCTTTACAAGTTGGCCAACACCTTCCTGGTCAAGCACCTGGAAGGGATCCTCCTTAAGTAAACCTTTTTTGATATACACCGGAAGGAATTTACCAGCGTCGTCCCTGGAGTATCCAAATGTCATTTGCGTGAGGTCGTTTGTGCCGAAAGAGAAGAATTCAGCTTCTTCTGCTATTTTGTCTGCTGTCAGGCATGCACGCGGTATTTCGATCATTGTTCCTACCAGATAATCAACTCTTATATTTTTTTCTGTAAAGACCTGTTCAGCCACCTTCCGTATTATCTGGTTCTGCAACCTGAATTCTTCTACTGTACCGATAAGGGGAACCATGATTTCGGGTTTGGCATCAATTCCTTTCTTTTTGAGGTTGCAGGCAGCTTCAATAATTGCCCTTGCCTGCATTTCCGTTATTTCAGGGTAGGTGTTCCCAAGGCGGCAGCCACGATGACCAAGCATGGGGTTAAATTCGTGTAGTGAATCCACAATGGCTTTAACCTGCTCGGTAGTGATCCCCATTTCTTTGGCCATTTCTGCCTGGTTTTCTTCTTCATGAGGTACAAATTCATGCAGCGGTGGATCAAGTAAGCGGATAGTAACTCCGTATCCTTCCATTGCTTCCAGTATACCTTCAAAATCTTCTCTCTGATAGGGAAGGAGCTTTTCCAGAGCCTTACGCCTGTCTTCCTCCTTGCCGGACAGGATCATTTCTCTCATAGCTTTGATCCTTTCACCTTCAAAGAACATATGTTCGGTACGTGTAAGGCCTATACCTTTTGCTCCGAATTTTCTGGCTGTCTGTGCATCTTTGGGTGTATCAGCATTAGTCCTGACGTCCATCCGTGTATATTTCTCTGCCAGCTTCATTATCCCGGCAAAGTCTCCACTCATCTGTGGTTCAATTGTTGCAATCTTTGATTCATACACTTCACCTGTGGTCCCGTTAAGTGAGATCCAGTCACCTTCCTTCAGGGTCTTATCCCCAGCCTTCATAGTGCGTGTTTTATAATTGATGCTGATATTACCGGCCCCTGAGACACAGCATTTACCCATACCTCTTGCAACAACAGCGGCATGTGAGGTCATACCTCCGCGAGCTGTGAGGATGCCCCTGGCTATATTCATGCCTTCAAGGTCTTCGGGTGATGTTTCAATACGCACCAGTATGGAAGCGGGGTATTTATTGGCTTCATCTGCAAAAAATACTATCTGGCCTGTGGCAGCTCCCGGTGATGCCGGTAGACCTTTACCTATCACTACTGCGCTCTTCAGTGCTTTAGTGTCGAATACCGGGTGCAGCAGTTCATCAAGCTTATTCGGTTCCTGTCGCAGCAAAGCGGTTTTTTCATCTATTTTTCCTTCCCTGAGCAGGTCAACGGCTATTTTAACCATTGCGGCACCTGTTCTCTTCCCGTTCCTCGTTTGCAGCAACCATAGTTTTCCATCCTGGATGGTAAATTCCAAATCCTGCATATCGCCATAATGATCTTCAAGCTTTTTCTGTATAGTAAAGAGTTCCTTGTAAACCTCGGGCATTACTTCTTCAAGCGATGGGTATTTTGATGCTCTTTCTTCTTCACTTATGCCAGCCAGTTTTGCCCAGCGCAATGATCCTTCGTGGGTTATTTGTTGAGGAGTTCTGACACCTGCAACAACGTCTTCACCCTGTGCATCAATAAGGTATTCACCATTGAAAATATTTTCGCCAGTGGCTGCATCACGGGTAAAGGCCACTCCTGTGCCTGATTTTTTACCCATATTTCCGAATACCATAGCCTGCACGTTGACCGCTGTTCCCCATTCTTCAGGTATACGGTTTATCTGGCGGTAGTATTTGGCACGCTCATTCATCCAACTGTCAAAAACGGCACATATTGATCCCCAGAGCTGTTCCCATGGGTCAGCAGGAAAATCAAGGCCGGTCTTATCCTTTACTGCTTTCTTGAATCTTGTTACCAGCAGTTTCAGGTCATCTACCGTAAGTTCAGTGTCGTTCTCTATTCCCCTTTCTTCCTTCAAAGCTTCTATTATCTCTTCAAAAGGATCAACATCTTCCTTTGATTCAGGTTTAAGGCCCATCACAACATCACCATACATCTGGACAAACCTGCGATATGAATCCCATGCAAACCGGGCGTTGCCCGTTTTATTGGTTAATCCGACAACTGCATCATCATTCATCCCCAGGTTCAGAACTGTATCCATCATTCCAGGCATCGAAACCCTTGCACCAGATCTTACTGAAAGCAGGCATGGATTTTCCCTGGAACCGAATTCCGACCCCATAATTTTTTCAACATTTTCAATTGCAGCCTTAACGTCTTCTTTTAGTAGTTCCACAACTTTCTCCCTGCCCATCTCATTATACTCTGTACAAACGTCTGTTGTGATAGTGAAGCCCGGAGGTACCGGCACACCCGTCAGGTTCATTTCAGCCAGATTGGCACCCTTGCCGCCAAGCAAATTCTTCATACCGGCATTACCTTCGGCTTTCTTATCTCCAAAAGTGTAAACTCTTTTTACCTTAGACATAAAGTTTTATTTTTATATTAGTTATTCTTTAAAAAATTTCAAGTCGCAAATATATAAAAAAAATAGTTAAGAACTGATATCTTTGTTTAATGATTAAGTACTTGAATATCTGCATAATGAATTTTTGCGGAAATTTTTTTCGTCGGCTCAATTGCTTTTTATTGCCAGATGTCTGTAATTTAACTTATAAATGGTATTTTGTAGCCAAATAGGATTGCATTTCAAAATATTGCTGACCATGAAGTACCTTACTTGTTTTTTTATTCTTCTCTATGCATTTATTGACAATTCAAGTGCCCAGGAAACAGTGTTTGATCCTTCATATACCTTATGGTATGAGCAACCTGCAGAGGAATGGGAGGAGGCTCTGCCTGTGGGGAATGGCAGGCTTGGGGCCATGATATTCGGCAGATTTGATGAGGAAAGAATTCAGCTTAATGAAGAGACTTACTGGACAGGAGGTCCGTATAGTACGGTTGTTGAAGGCGGGTATAAATATTTGCCTGAAATTCAGGAATATATTTTTAAAGGGAAACCTCTTGAGGCCCACAGGCTTTTCGGACGCCACCTGATGGCTTACCCTGTGGAGCAGCAGAAATATCAGTCATCTGCTGATCTGTTCCTGTTTTTTGAGAACGGCAGTGAGATCAGGGATTATAAACGTTGGCTTGACTTAAAGACGGGGATCGTACATGTGGAATACAGGGATGGGGACATTTTATATAAACGGGAAATTTTTTCTTCAGCACCCGATCAGGCTATTATCATAAGACTGAGTAGTGATAAGAAGAATAAGATAAGTTTCAGAGCTCAATTAAGGGGAGTGAGGAATCTGGCTCATTCGAATTACGCAACCGACTACTTCAGGATGGATGCCGTTGGATCCGATGCTTTGATGGTTAATGGGAAATCAGCTGATTATCTTGGAGTGGAGGGAAAAATCAGGTACAGAGTACAACTGAAGGCATTAAATGAAGAAGGGGAAATGAGAACTGAAGGAACGTTTCTTGTAGTTGACAATGCCGATGCTGTTACACTTTGTATTGTAGCCGCCACTAATTTTGTAAGCTATAATGATGTAAGCGCCGACCAAATTGAAAGGGTGGATGATTATTTAAGAAAGATAGCCGGTAAATCATATGACGATATCAGGTCAGCCGCCGTACTTGATTACCGTTCATTTTTTGACAGGGTTGAACTGGATCTCCCTTATTCTGAAAACTCATATCTGCCCACCGATAAAAGAATGATAGCCCTTGAAAATAATACTGACCATTCACTTGCCGCACTGGCCTATAATTTTGGACGCTATATATTGATATCATCATCAAGACCGGGAACCCAGCCTGCCAATCTGCAGGGGATATGGAATGAAGATATGAACCCTTCATGGGATTCAAAATATACTACCAATATTAATACTGAAATGAATTACTGGGCGGTTGAGTCAGCAAATCTTTCAGAATGTGCCGAACCTCTTATTACAATGGTGAAGGAACTTACCGATCAGGGCAGTGAAGTTGCCAGGGAACATTATGGAGCCGGAGGCTGGGTTTTTCATCAGAATACTGATATATGGAGAGTGGCAGCTCCAATGGACGGTCCAACCTGGGGGACTTTCACAACAGGTGGTGCCTGGCTAACAACTCATTTATGGGAGCATTATTTATATACATTGGACAGGGATTATCTCAGGGATGTTTATCCTGTAATTAAAGGCTCTGTTGAGTTCTTTATGGACTTTCTCGTTGAACACCCGAATGGCAAATGGCTTGTGACCAATCCTTCGAACTCCCCCGAGAATCCGCCTGACGGCCCGGGATACAGCTATTTTTTTGACGAGGTAACAGGGATGTACTACTTCACTACAATATGCTATGGTTCAACTATAGATATGCAAATACTCCATGACCTCTTCGGATATTATATCAAGGCCGCTGAAATACTGGGAAAGGACATGTTTTTTGCAGAGGAAGTCAGACTGGCCAGGCAAAGACTGGTTCCCCCGCTTGTTGGTTCTGACGGGACACTCCAGGAGTGGACTGAAGATTATGGCCAGCTCGAAGATAAGCACAGGCATTTTTCTCATCTTTACGGTCTGTATCCGGGTAATATTATTTCTGTAAAAAAAACACCTGAACTTATTGATGCCTGCAAAGCAGTTCTTGAGCAGAGGGGAGACGGGGGTACAGGATTTTCACGGGGCTGGAAAATGGCTCTCTGGGCCCGTCTGTATGATGGTAACAGGAGCTACAGGATTTTCAAAGGCTATATCAAGGAACAGGCCTATCCCCAGTTGTTTGCTAAATGTTATACCCCCTTGCAGGTAGATGGCACATTGGGTGTATGCGCCGGAATATCTGAAATGCTTGTCCAGTCACATGAAGGAGTAATTCACTTGTTGCCGGCTTTACCTGATGAATGGGATAAGGGTAAATTCAGTGGTGTTTGCGTTAGGGGAGGGTTTGAATTGTCTTTTGAATGGGAAAAGAATAAAATTACAGACGCGAAAATTATATCCAGGGCGGGTGAGACATGCACGATAAAGATCGGTTCAGATTGTCAAATTCTTACATCGGGCCGAAGGATACGGAAAAAAGAAATAGCAGACGGCATATTCGAGTTTGAAACAGATGCAGGTACTTTGTATAATATTGAAATTGAATAGGATAATATATGAAGCCTTACCTTAATACGGTCTTGTACATAGTGTTAATAATGATCTTATTCCTAAGCTGTGAAGATGAAATCACTCACCACGGCCTGGAAAAAGCTTACTGGATACAGGATAATATTCCTTTACCGGATCATGACAGTCTATTTTACGGTAACTGCCAGGCACCTATCTTCAGGAAGGAATTCATGGTCAGGAAAGATTTAAGAAACGCTCGACTCTTAATTTCAGCTGCAGGTTATTACAGGTTCTTCATAAATGGCCTCGATTTTAATAATAATATTTTAAGCCCGTCATGGACTGACTATAGCAGGCGGGTGTATTATTCAGAATATGATATTACTGAAAGCATTGTAAAAGGCCTGAACTGCATGGGTGTGAGCCTTGGGAATGGCTTCTATAATCCATTGCCCCTTAAAATGTGGGGTCATCTGAACCTGAGAGAAACCCTTACAGTCGGTAAACCCTGTTTTATAGCAAAAATTATTTTAGAGTACAATGACGGGTCAGTTCAGGAAATAATTACAGACGATTCATGGAAATTATCTCACGGGCCGCTTATGAGAAATGATGTTTACCTTGGAGTGGTTTACAATGCTTTATTTGAACAACCCGGATGGAACACTCCTGGATTTAAAGATAATGATTGGGGTAAAGCAGTAATTACTTCAGGGCCGGGAGGCCAGTTGATAAAAAGTTTTTTCCCTCCCGTAGTGGTGGTAGACACAATAGTACCTGTTGATATATATGGTCTGTCAGATAAAAAATGGATAATCGATATGGGGCTTAATTACACCGGTGTGTACAGGATAATGTTGAAGGGTAAACCCGGAGACTCTATTGTTTTTCGTTTTGGAGAGCGAATAGATAAATCAGGGGAACTAAATCCAATGACTGCTGTATGCGGACAAATCAAGAGGGAAGGTATGGGTGGTCCGGGAGCACCTTCAATAGCCTGGCAGACAGATACATATGTATTTGGCAAGGACTCTTCGGTATGGTTCTCCCCCGAATTTACATTCCATACCTTCAGGTACATTGAAGTAAACGGCCTGGATTACAAACCCCGGCTGTCACATATACGGGGTCTTTTTATAAGTACCGATCTTCAATCTAATAGTTTCAATTGCTCGTCTGATCTCATTAATTCAATACAGGATGTTTCAATACGTACATTCATGGCTAACCTTATAAGTGTGCAATCAGATTGCCCGGCTCGTGAGAAATTCGGATATGGCGGTGATCTGAATGCCACCAGTGAAGCCTTTATTTATAATTTTGATATGCAGGATTTCTACAGGAAGACAGTCTATGACTGGTTGGACGCCGTCAACGATTCGATTTTTGTGGATACGGCACCCTTTGTGGGTATAAACTATTGCGGACTAAGCTGGGAATCAGCCTTCCTCATTACACAGTATTACCTGTATCTTTATTATAATGATACTGATATAGTAAAGGAACTATATGATTTTGATATTAACTGGATGGATAAGGTAGCTCGGTTACACCCTGATGGAATAGTTAATTTCGGTTTAAGTGATCATGAATCGCTTGAAGATGTGCCGGTTGAACTTAGCGGGACGGCTCATTACCTCCAATGTGCACGAATAATGACAGAATTTGCTGAGTTTATGAATGATGAACAAGGAGTTAGCAGGTTCACTGAACTGGAAAAAGACTTATCTGAAATACTGATTGATAAATTCTGGTTGAAGCCACAGTATGATGTTGAAAATAAGCAGTTCCTCTATTCTGTCCTGCTCTATTATGATCTTATTCCACTGGATGAAATAAAGGAATTATCTGACAGTTTAAAATACTATATTGAAAAAGCTGGCAATAAATTCACAACCGGTATATTCGGAACAAAATACATATTGTCAGCTCTGTCAAAAACCGGTAAATCTTCTTATGCCTATGATGTTGTCAACAATACTGACTATCCCGGTTGGGGATATATGATAAAAAATGGAGCTACCACTATCTGGGAAACATGGAAGGAAAGTGATAATACCTACTCAAACTGTCATCCTATGTTCGGTAGTATTTCCGAATGGTTTTATAAAAGCCTTGCCGGGATTCAGCCGGATCCCGAATATCCGGGATTCAGCAGGTTTATTTTATCCCCTGAGTTTCCGGACGGGCTCAGATATGTTGATTGCAGCTACCAGACTGGCTTCGGAGAGATTATCTCAGAGTGGAAGAAAAGAAGTGCGAAAGAATATATTTATTGTGTAAAAATCCCGGAGCAGTGTATGGCTTCTGTTTTACTTCCTCAGTATGTTAATGATGAAATAAGGATTAATAATATGATTGATAAGCAAACACAGCACATTGACTTATCAGGGCTGGATGGTGTTTTACTGTTATCAGGTGGGCAATATGAGATTTTATTCGAGATCAAATAAAGATATTGTATGTATAACCAAAAAAAAATTCTAAAATGAAGAATCACTTTCTGCGAAGCATTTTATTACTGTCTTTTCTATTTGTTATCAAAGGTATATTGAATGCTCAGGCTTATAATGAGCTCAATATTGAGGATATTTACCGAGACGGACTGTACACACAGGAAAGATATGGTCCTGTGAGATGGATGAAAGATTCTGATGGGTATTCCACACTGGAAATTAATGAAGAAACTGGTGCTCCGGATATTGTCAGGTATGAAGCCAGTACCGGAAAGAGGTCAGTTTTAATTTCATCGGGACAGCTTATCCCTGAAGGAGAGACCGAAGCATTAAGGATAGCTGATTATATCTGGTCGGAAGATAACTCCAGGTTGTTAATATTTACTAATACCAGAAGGGTTTGGAGATACCATACCAGGGGTGATTACTGGGTTCTTAACCTTGAAACCGGCAAATTACAGCAATTAGGCAAAGAGGTGGAAAGAACAACAATGATGTTTGCCAAATTCTCTCCGGATGCATCAAGGGTAGCATATGTTAGCAAACAAAATATTTATGTTGAAGACCTGGCAACGGGTAAAATCAGACAACTTACATTTGATGGTGGGGGTAATATCATTAATGGCACCTTCGACTGGGTTTATGAGGAGGAACTTGACTGCAGGGATGGTTTCAGGTGGAGTCCTGACGGCGAACATATTGCATACTGGCAAACAGACACTGAAGGAACAGGGATTTTCTATATGATAAATAATGTTGATTCAGTGTATTCTGTTCCAATACCCCTGCCGTACCCAAAAGCCGGCACAACAAATTCGGCGGTTAAAGTAGGTGTAATACCAGCTGACGGTGGTGCAACAAGGTGGTTTGATATTCCGGGCGACCCACGTAATAATTATCTCGCAAGAATGGACTTCATCCCCGGTTCGGATGAACTGATGATACAACAACTCAACCGCAGGCAAAATACAAATACTGTATGGGTGGCTGACGTTAGTACCATGGAATTGACAAATATCCTGACCGACAGGGATGAAGCCTTCCTGGATATACATGATAATATTATGTGGCTGGATAAGGGGCAATATTTCACCTGGACCAGTGAACGTGACGGCTGGCTTCACCTCTATAAGGTGTCAAGAGATGGGAAGAATATGGAACTCATTACTAAGGGTGACTTTGATGTTATAAGCATAAGCTGCATAGATCCTGTCGGAGGTTACGTGTACTACATTGCTTCACCTTATAAACCCATCGACCGATATTTGTACAGGAGCAGGCTTGATGGCAGCGGTAAAGCTGAAATGATAAGCCCCGCTGATATGACCGGACAACATTCATACCAGGTTTCGGCAGATGCCCGGTGGGCTATTCATACGTACCAGAATGTGGTTACCCCACCTCGTATTTCGCTTATAAGTCTCCCGGGGCATAAAGAAGTGCGATTACTGGTAAGCAATGAGGAAGCAAAAAAACGCTATGAAAATCTCGGTTTAAATCCAAAAGAATTTTTCAGGGTTGACATCGGTGAAGTGGAACTGGATGCCTGGATGATAAAACCACGTGATTTCGACCCGTCAAGAAAATACCCTGTGATAATTTATATTTATGGAGAGCCGGCAGGGGCAACGGTTCAGAATAACTGGGGGGGAGGAGACCTGTGGCACCAGTATATGGCACAACATGGTTACCTGATTCTGAGTATTGATCCGAGGGGAACAAGGTCTCCCAGAGGAAGGGAATGGCGCAAAATCATTTACAGGAAAATTGGCATAGTGGCTCCGGAGGACCACGCTGCAGCGGTAAGGAAAGTGATTGCTGCCTATCCCTTTGTTGATGGTTCAAGGATAGGGATACATGGTTGGAGTGGGGGAGGACAGATGACCCTTAACTGCATGTTCAGGTATCCGGAATTATATAAGGCAGGAATAGCGGTGGCTTTTGTAGCCGACCAGAAAAACTATGATACCATATACCAGGAGAGGTATATGAGCACTCCACAGGATAACCCGGAAGGGTACAGGGATGGCTCACCGATAAACCATGCACATAAGCTGGAGGGGAAATTGCTGATAATGCATGGTACGGCAGATGATAATGTTCACTATCAGAGTTTTGAAATGCTCACAAACGAATTGATAAAACATAATAAATTATTCGACCAGATGATATACCCCATGCGGTCACATAGTATTTCTGAGAGGGAAAATACAACTTACCATTTGAGACAAACAATGGAAAAATTCTGGCTCGATAACCTGGACCCGGGAGGGAAATAAATATTAATTCGTTTCATAACCTGCGGCGCGGATATTAGACCGGATCTTTTCAATATCAATATCTTTGCCACTGATGGCAAGGCTTCCTTTAGCCAGGTCGGCCACAGCTGATTCAACACCTTCAACTGAAGATGTTGCATTTTCAACGCTCGACTTGCAATGGTTGCATGTCATTCCACTCACCTTCATTGTTATAATATTTGTCCCGGAAACCGGTGAACTGTCTGTTGTCTTATCCTTTGTATTCCCGAAAAATCTTTTCATATAGCCATTGATTATTAATAAAACAAGTATTACTGCTGACCCGGTGCTCAGCCATCCCGGCAGCATCTCATGGTTACGGATCATCATATGCTGAGGGAGGGCAAACCACCTCTCTGGCATAAAGGTATTTATCAGAAAGCCAAATACCAGGGCACCCGAGATAATTGATACAAGATAAGCCAGCAGGCTCTTTCTTCCCATCACTTTGCCTATCATTGTTATTGTTGCGGCATTTGTTGCCGGACCTGCCATCAGCAGAACCAGCGCTGCCCCGGGACTCAGCCCTTTTAACATCAAGACAGCGGCTATCGGAACGGAGGCGGTGGCACAAATATATACAGGGACGGCAGCAATCAGTATTATGAACATTTCAAGTATATCATTGCCTGTACGGCCGGCAAAAAAATCATCCGGGACAAACACGGCAATTAAGGCTGCGATTAATAATCCTATAATAAGCCAACCCATTATATCCTGGAGGAATTCGACAAAGGCATATCTGAACATAGCCTTTATCTTTGGGAAAAAGCCTGATGGGAGGGTATTGTTATTGTCGGTTACCGATATTTCTTTTTCTTTTTCCCTTTTGGTAAGCCTGTTGGTAAGCAATCCACCTGATATTCCCGTGAACAGAGCAATAAAGGGTCTTATTAAAGCAAAGGGAAGCCCGAGCATGGAATAGGTTACCAGTATTGAATCAATCCCGGTTTGCGGAGTTGAAATAAGGAATGATACTGTTGAACCCCTTGAAGCACCGTTCCTGTAAAATGACAGACCGGTTGGTATAACTCCACAGCTGCACAGGGGCAGGGGTATGCCAAGTATGGAGGCATTAACGACAGCCCCTGTCCTGTTTCGACCCATATACTGCCTTACTTTCTTCTTTGGGAAAAGCAGGTATAATACACCTGCAAAGAAGAAGCCTAGCAGTAAATATGGAGCCATCTCCGTTGTGATGAAATACAACTCGTTAAGAAATTCCCTTGCGTAATCCATTTATTTTACCCTTCAATATCCTATAAGTCAAAAAGAGAGTAAATTGTTCAAATCTCATTCAAAATCTTTCGTTTTTTATCTCTCGCCTCCCATCTATCATCTCTCGCCTTCCTGCCCTGGGATGATACAGTTCTATGGTTTCCTTTAGGAATATACGATCGATATGCGTATAAACTTCTGTGGTTAAAATGGATTCATGGCCCAGCATCTCCTGCACTGCCCTGAGGTCAGCGCCGGCCTGTACCAGGTGGGTGGCAAATGAATGTCTGAAAGTGTGTGGGCTGACCTTTTTTTTGATGCCAGCCGTGTCACATAATTCACGTACTATTGTATATATCATAATACGGCTTAGTTTTTTCCCGCGCCGGTTTAGAAAAAGAATATTCTGATCCGCTATTGTTTTTAACCTGTTCCTGTCCTGTAAATAAAACCCGATCTGCTTTATTGTGTTTGGGTTAAGAGGAACCAGCCTCTGTTTATCCCCTTTGCCGGTAACTGTTATGTATTCTTCCTTAAAATGTATATCAGTTAATCTCAGGTTAATGAGTTCAGATACCCTCAGACCACATCCATACAGGGTTTCAATTATTGCTTTATTTCTCTGTCCCTCAGGTTTACTGAGGTCAATAGCCGATATTATGCTGTCAATCTCTTCTACAGAAAGTACATCCGGCAGCCTGGTTCCGGCCCGGGGTGATTCCATAAGGGAAGCCGGGTTCTCACTTATTTTGCCTTCGATTGTCATGTACCTGAAAAAAGCCCTTATTCCTGACAGAATTCTTGACTGTGTCCTTGAGTTTTTTATGTCAAGCCATTTTATAAAATCTGACAGGTGACTGAAAGTAACATCCTGTGGCATAAGGGCAGTAGGCTGCCCTTCACAGTAAATGCGCAGTTTAGCAATATCACGCAAATAGGCAAGGATGCTGTTTTCCGAAAGTGACCGTTCAATCTTCAGGTAATTCTTGAATTCCCCTATGCAATCTGTCCAGTTTTCTCTCATCAGATATGTTTTACTATCCAAAAGTATTACTAAGTATCATAAGTTCAAAATAACGCTTAATTGTTGAGGTTGTTACAAGAATACCTCCATGGGTCGTTGTTGTGCCGGATATCTTTCAGTTTATTTTATAATAGCAGCTTTTGAGATAGCCCCTAATATCAAATTTGTTATCTTTGTTTCTGATAACCACAAAGCGATCATGATAATTACAATAGTAAACGGCCCAAATCTTAATTTGCTGGGAAACAGGGAGAATGAAATATATGGCAATATAAGATTTGAGGATTATCTTCTGAAGTTAAAGAGAGCCTTCCCGGAGGTGGATTTCATGTATTTTCAGTCAAATGCAGAGGGTGAAATAATAAATGCCATACAGGAAGCTTCAGTGAAAGGAGAAGGAATTATCCTGAATGCAGCAGGATATACACATACTTCAGTTTCTGTTGCCGATGCTGTTGCTGCCTGTCCTGTTCCGGTAATTGAAGTTCATATAAGCAATATACTTGGAAGAGAGGAATACAGGCATAAATCACTAATTGCCCCACACTGCAGGGGGAGCCTTTTCGGCTTTGGTCTTGACGGTTACAGGTTGGCTGCCGAAGCACTGATGAATATATTAAATGATAACAGATGAACTGGAAAAGGACTAAAATAGTTGCTACTATCTCTGATAAAAGAGCCGAACCTGAATTTATAATGAAATTGTATAAGGCAGGGATGGATGTGGTACGCATAAATACGGCCCACCAGGATATAGAAGGGACAAGGAGGGTTATGGAAAATGTCAGAAAAGTGTCGGATAAGATTGCTTTTTTACTCGATACCAAAGGTCCCGAGATCAGAACAACCATATCTGAGGGAGCCTTATTCTTCAGGAAGGGAGAAACTGTTACAGTGACCGGTGAACCGGATACCAGGACCAACCAGTCGGTGATTGCAGTAACATACCCTGATTTTGCAAGGGATGTGCCGGTAGGATCTCATATACTTATTGATGATGGCATGCTGGAGCTGGTAGCAACAGGTAAAGATGGCAACACACTTAAATGCAAAGTACTGAATGATGCTCCCCTGGGGGCAAGGAAAAGCGTGAATGTACCAAAGGTAAAACTTAACCTGCCATCAATAAGTGAAAAGGATAAGAGGTACATTGATTTTGCCATTGAGAACGATATAGATTTTATAGCTCATTCTTTTGTGAGATCGGCCAGCGACGTTCAGGATGTTCAGAAATTACTGGATGAAAAAAACAGCCAGATAAAGATCATTTCCAAGATTGAAAACCAGGAAGGGGTTGATAATATTAACGAAATACTTGAAAATTCATACGGTATAATGGTAGCAAGGGGCGATCTGGCAATTGAAATACCTTATGAAAAAATACCCGGCATACAACGAAAAATCATTGATAAATGCATTAAGAGCCGTAAACCTGTTATCGTCGCAACACAGATGCTACATTCAATGATTGAAAACCCCAGGCCCACACGCGCAGAGATAAGTGATATTGCAAATGCTATTTACTGGCAGACTGATGCTATTATGCTCAGCGGGGAGACAGCCTATGGGAAATATCCTGTTGAATCGGTTGAAACAATGACCAGGGTGGCCAAGGAAGTAGAGAAGAACAAGGAAAAATTTCTTGATCTGCCAGCAGGATTACTTACCGGAGAAGTGTCGGCCTACCTTGCAAAAGTGGCCGTGAAGACAGCTTCCAGAGTGGGGGCAAAATGCATCATATCAGATACAGTCCGTGGACGAACCATAAGGAATATGTCGGCTTACCGTGGAATTAACCATATTATGGCACAGTGTTACTCCGCCAGAACCATGAGGGAGCTTGCCCTTTCTTACGGGGTATATCCCGGTTTGCAGGAAAAACATAAGTCTTCGGAAATATTTCTTAAAATAGCACTGGAGAACCTGCTTAAAAATCATGAATTGAAAGATGATGACATACTTGTAGTGCTTGCAGGTAACTTCAACAGGGGGGCAGGATCATCATATATAGAAGTGGGGTCTGTTGAGTACCTGAAGGAAAGGGTAAGTTAATTAATTAACACTTTATATTGGTCTGATTTTTGATATCACCAAAGGAGGTAATTCCTCCTGAACAATGATTAAATTTTTAATAATATATCTATCTTTATTGCTGCCACATCCTGTACATGTTTCGATGTCGAGCATGGAATATATTCCACAGGATGAAGGATACAGGATCACGGTAAGGATGTACAGTGATGACCTCCTGCTTGATCTCCGGAGCCTCTATCAACTGCCCGGGGAACATATTGACGATCGTATCTATACTGGTCCGGATGATATATATGAAGATTATATCAACGAAAAGCTTAAAATAAAAATTAACGGCAAACAATTCAGTGCCAGTCTTTTGGAAACAGAGAAACTGGAGATTGAAACTATTATGCGACTTTTTCTTGAATCGGGTGGAGAAACAAACAACATTGAGATTAGCAATACAATTTTAACGGGTATTTATATGGACCAGGTAAACCTGTTTATTTATAAGGATGAAACCAATGAACGGGCTTTTCGTTTTACGGTTGATTATTTAAATGAAAAGATAAGCCTGGAGTGAAAAGTATTACTTACCCTAATGTAATATAAATGAAGCGTATATTTGCAATATTGATTTTCCTGACCTTTGTTATAAGTACCTATGGCACCCATAACAGGGCAGGGGAGATAACCTACGTTCAGCTTTCAGACCTGACTTATGAGATAACCATTACCACTTTTACCTATGTTCTGAGCCAGGCCGACAGGGATTTCCTGGATGTCGACTGGGGTGACGGTACCATTTCCACGGCTGCAAGAATTTTTAAGGGACAATTACCCAATTATTACCAGAAGAATATATATAAAATTGAGCATACTTATCCGGGTCCTGGTATATATAAGATTGTAGTTCAGGACCCTAACCGGAATTACGGCATTAATAATATCCCTAATTCGGTTAATGTTGTGTTTTCCATTTCTACCGTTCTTATGGTAAATCCCGGAATGGGATTTAACAGTACCCCGGTACTTCTTAATCCACCTTATGACAAGGCTGCCCTGGGCTATAAGTTCATACATAATCCGGGTGCCTATGATGTTGACGGAGACAGCTTATCCTATAACCTTACCATCTGTACCAGGGAAGATGGTAAACCTATAGAGAATTATACTTACCCACCAGCGTCGAGGGCTTTTTATGTTGACAGTATTTCAGGTGACCTTGTCTGGGATGCGCCTACTCAGCTGGGTACCTACAATGTTGCAATGGAGATTAACGAGTGGCGCAACGGCATTAAAATAGGGATTGTGGTAAGGGACATGCAGATCGAGGTGTATGAAACAGATAATAAGCCACCGGAAAATGGTCCATTGTCTGATTTTTGCATCGAGGCGGGTGATACCCTGGAATATGAAGTTACAGCAAATGATCCTGACAATGATATTATCACAATGTTTTCAACATCAGGCATATACACTTTCAATGAATGTCCTGCCAGTTTCGACAGCCTAAGTTCCCAGCCCGGGTCAGCTGCCTGGCTTTTTACATGGGTGCCCTGCCACGAAAGTGTCAGGGAACAGCCTTATGATGTGCTCGTCAAGTCGGAAGACAATAATGAGGAACTTGAACTCTTCGACCTGGATAATTTCAGAATAAAGGTGCTGGGACCGGCTCCGGTACTCACTTCTGCCAGCCCTGCCGGTAAGTATATAAGACTCAACTGGGAATTGTACGAATCTGATTATATCGAAGGTTATAATATTTACAGGAGAGAAGGAGCAACTGATTTTCAGACTGATAGTTGTACGAACGGACTGCCTGCAGGCTCCGGATTCGAAAAAATAGGTTTTGCAGGTGGAGCCGCTACGGTCTCATTTATCGATACAAATGAAGGTGAAGGATTGAAGAATGGGATTGAATATGCCTACCGTATAGTTGCAGTTTACCCTAATGGCACCGAGAGCAAAGTATCGAACGAGATCACGTCAGCTCTCATTACTGGAGTCCCCCTTATTACAAATGTAAGTGTTACTGGCACAGGTACAACAGACGGAGAAATTTTTATTGCATGGGCCAAACCTGGTAAGCTCGACACCATACCTGCACCAGGTCCCTATGAATATATTATCTACAGGTCAGAAGGACATTCAGGGAATGAATTTACCCCGATAGATTCAATTCAGACGGTTGACCTTAATGATACTACCTATGTTGACAGTGGATTAAATACTCTGGACCAGGGCTATATTTACAAGATAGAATTGTATAATGACAGCCCGGGTGACAGGTTTATGATAGGTGATCCCGCTGTGGCATCTTCTGTGTTTATTGAGCTTGCACCAGGCGACAGGAAGGTCAGATTCGTCATAAACAGGAATGTGCCATGGGTGAATTACCGTTATGATATCTTCAGGTGGAATACCAATACTACCCAGTTCGATTCCATTGCCAGCACCAACCTCCTGGAATATACTGATACCGGACTGGATAACGGGCAGGAATATTGCTACTACGTGAGGTCAACAGGCTCCTATCAAAGCACGGGATTGCCAAAGGACCTCGTTAACCTTTCACAGGAAGCATGCGTGACTCCCATCGATAATGAGCCACCATGTACACCTGCACTGAATGTCACAACAAACTGCGACAGTCTTTATAACCATGTTACATGGTCAATAGATGATCCCGACTGCTTTGAGGATATTGCCGGTTATAAATTATTTTATAAAAATGATTTTGATGCTGACCTGAGTCTCCTGATTACGTTTGATAACAGGAATATTCTCGAATATACCCATTATCCAGGTGAAATAGTGGCCGGTTGTTATGCCATCCTGGCTTTTGATGAGGAGGGTAATGAAAGTCCGCTTTCAGTTGTTATTTGCGTTGACTCATGTAATTTTTATGAAATCCCCAATGTGTTTACCCCGAACAATGACGGAAAGAATGATATTCTGAGGGCTAAAACCACCGGATTGGTTGAAAGGGTCGATTTTAAACTTTTTAACAGGGGAGGAATGCTTATTTTCCAGACTGAGGAACCAAGGCTCAACTGGAATGGTACATATAAGGGTACAATAGTGAAACCGGGAGTATATTTCTATCAATGTGATGTTTATGAAAGACGAATCACCGGACTTGAGGAATACAGCCTCTCCGGTTTTATTCATGTGATAATGGAAAAGGGGGCTGAACCGGTAAAAATAGAATATAAATAAATGAAACCCAGATTAGGCATATTATTAATTTTTCTGGTAATACATGGCAGTATTATTTCAGCACAGGATATTAACGATTATCTTTCAAAGGCTGCTGCCTTGAAGGACAGGTCAATGTTCCCTCAGGCTATTGCTCTTTATACTGAAGCTATTGCCCTTCAAGAAGATTACCGATTGTTTACGGAAAGAGGTGATGCTTATATAATGCAGGGTGAAACAGAGGCTGCAATAAGTGATTTTATGATGGCGAATAAACTTAAGCCGGGTTCCGGTTACCTCGGACTGGCAAGAGCATATGCCATTAATAATGATGGAGAAAAAGCTATTACGAATTTACAGCAACACCTGAAATCAGAATTTAAATTGGACAGGAAGGAAATTTTACTTGATTCTTATTTTTCATCCCTCGAGGAAACAGCGGAGTGGAGACAGTTGTGGAAGGCTAAGTGGTACAACAGCCTGGAAGAGACGACTGCCGAAATTGAATATCTTATTGAAACGGGAAAGATATCAGAGGCCAGGGATGCCCTGTCAGGAATTGAAAGCCTGTATGGCGACCGCCCCGCGATAGCTTATCTTAAAGGCCTGATTGAGGGAGCGGCCGGCAATACCATGAAAGCCCTGCAATATTTGAATAAAGCTGTGGCCCTGGATAATACGGAGTTTAAAGTATGGAAATTATATATAAAACAACTGGAGGAAAACGGTGATTATCTTGTAGCTGCGAATGCATGTGAAAAGGCTGCTGTCTTATACCCGGGAAAGACTGAACTGATTCTTCTGAAATCAGAGAATCTCAGAAAGGCCGGTGACCGCGACAGGGCATTGGAGGTAGCTGAGATTTACAGGGAACTTTACCCCGGAGATGAGACAGCAAACAGGCAGGCGGGGACGATAGCCGCTGAGAAGGGTGAATATAACAGGGCCCTGCGCTATTTCTCCGAAAATATTGAGAATTATCCCGGGAAGGCGCAATGTTATACAGACCGGGCAGCGGTATATCTGAAAATGAAATCCTGGGAACCTGCTGTTTATGACTATTCTATGGCGCTTGATCTGTGGCCAAGAGACGGAGAAGCATATTATAACAAGGGGCTTGCCCTGCTGAACTTGGGAAAAACGGAAGAAGCCTGCCATGATTTCCGGCTGGCATTGCGATATGGCAACAGGCAAGCTTCAGGAATGTTGAGCAGGTATTGTATCAGATAGCAGCTACCTGGCATGTTTCAGTATCTTGACATACAGGTCTCTCGGTTTAAAAGGTTTTAGTATAAAGTCATTAAAATCCAGTTGTTTAATCTTCTCCTCATGATCCGACATTATTGCTGCTGTAAGAGCAACAATGGGAATGTCCTTAATCCCTGGATCATCCGAATTTCTTATAATCTCTGTAGCTTCAATGCCATCAACCACAGGCATATGAAGATCCATTAATATAAGATCGTATTTTTTTTCCTTGACAAGTTCTAGAGCTATCCTTCC
Organism: Bacteroidota bacterium; assembly: GCA_011050615.1. Taxonomy (GTDB): domain Bacteria; phylum Bacteroidota; class Bacteroidia; order Bacteroidales; family VadinHA17; genus UBA9300. Next base: position 6,814 of record DRFJ01000006.1, on the reverse strand, counting down.
ATTTTCAGCATGACTCACTTTTATACCCCATTTTTCAAGAAATTTTTCTACTACGAAAAAATTTATCTTGTTATCTTCCGCAATGAGTACTTCTTTGCCAGTTAATTCATTCCACCTTTCTTCATTATTCTCTGTAATTTTGTTATCATCCGAGACAGCTACGGGGAATTTTATGCCGAAATAGAAGTTTGATCCTTCACCTGGTTTGCTTTCCACCCTTAGATTTCCACCCTGCAGCTCGACCAGTTTTTGACTTATTGACAGGCCCAGACCTGTGCCGCCATATTTTCTTGTTGTATCATCTGAAGCCTGCTTAAAGCTTTCAAAGATAAGAGCCTGCTTGTCTGCAGATATGCCAATCCCCGTATCTTTAACACTCAAAATCAGGTGTATCAGATTATCAGACCTGGATACTTTCTTTACACTCAATTCAATAGACCCTGAAGCAGTAAATTTAACCGCATTTGACAGAAGGTTGGACAAAACCTGGTTAAGCCTTACCGGATCACCAATGATTAAGGCTGGAATACTTTTGTCAATATTTAAGGTAAAATCAAGACCCTTGTTCTTTATCCTGTATGAGTATGAGCGTTTCAGTTCATCAATGAACTCAAAAATATTAAATTGCGTTTGTTCCAGGCTTATATTTCCTGATTCAAGCTTTGTGTAGTCCAGAACGTCATTTACCAGGCTTAGCAGGTGATTGGCGGAGAATCTCAAAGTTCTTATATACTCCATCTGGTCCTCACGTGGATTGCCCTGCAGCAGAAGATTGTTTATACCAATGACTTCATTTAAAGGAGTCCTGATCTCATGGCTCATGGTTGACATAAACTGTTGCTTGAGCTTAGCTGCATCTTCAGCCTTCCTTCTTTCAAGGATAAGGTTGTTGAGCATACGTTTACGCTGTATGGCCAGGGCTATCTGGTTACCTATAAGGCTCAGCAGGCGAAGATCTTCACCACAAAAGGTATTTTCATCATCATAATCCTGGAGTACCATGGCTCCGCTTATCTCATTTTCCAGGCTGAAGGGTACACCCAGCCAGACTTTACAGGGTGAACCAACCAGTGCAATCTCACCCTTTCTCTCCAGTTCATCAATATCGGCCTCTTTTAGCAGTACGGGCCTGTTTTCTCTTATCAACCACCCTGTTATTGTATTTTTTACGGGTACTTCTTCAAAATGATCTTTCTCGTCCTGGAAAAATGGCAGGGTAAGAGTCTGGTTATCTTTGTTGTAAAGAACGATATAGAAGTTCTTTGTATCCCATATTTTGCCAATTTCGTTTCTTATTGAGTCAAAAATATCAGAGAACTCAGACATTGTAAGGGCGGCTGCGGAAATATTATATATAACCGATTTGGTATCATCATCCTTCTTTTTGTTTGAAATATTCCGGTATGTGGCATATAATGCACTTATTTTTTCGTCCTGTATCACCGGCTGCGCTACCAGGTTTACATAGATCTTTTTTCCGTTTTTATCGGTCCGGTAGGTATCTACTCTGATTATTTCATTATTGGCTGTGCGTTTAGTGAAACTGATACCCTGTTCCCTTAATTCAGGAGGTACAATCAGATCATCAATATTTTTACCTCTTGCTTCTTCCCGCGTAAAACCGAATTCTTTTAAGAATGCCTCATTAATTCTTTCAATTATGCCTTCGGTTGTTGTTTGCACCATAGCATCAGGGGCCATTCCGATCAGGCTTTCCAGCAGGGCTTTCTCTTTAAGCAAAGCGTTGGTATCTTCAGACCGGCTGTTTAGAAGTTGATTTATTTTATTTTTTATTACCATGAGGAGAAATTGCTTTACAGGCTTAAAATTATAATTAATATTTCATTTTTTCCCCTGTTTGACCTCTTGCTTATAATATTTGCAGTAGTCTGTTATACCGCACTTATGACATAAAGGTTTTCTTGCCTTGCAAACATAACGGCCATGAAGGATGAGCCAGTGATGTGCAAGTGGTATAAGTTCCTCAGGGATGTTTGAACTCAGCTGTTTTTCTGCCGCCAGGGGTGTTTTTGCCTTGTTTGTAAGGCCAATTCGGTTCGAAACCCTGAAAACATGGGTGTCTACAGCCATAGCCGCTTGCTGGAATATTACAGAGGCTATTACATTGGCAGTTTTTCGTCCAACCCCTGGTAGTTTTTGCAAATCACCGATCTCTGAAGGTACCTTATTGTTATATTCCTTTACCAGGACTTCTGACATCGCTTTCAGATACCTGGCTTTATTATTGGGATATGAGCACGATTTTATGTATTCCAGGATTTCATCTTCGCTCGCCTCAGCCATTTCTTTTGGACCGGGGAAACGCTGTAATAAACCGGGGGTGATCATATTTACCCGTTTGTCTGTGCATTGAGCAGAAAGAATGACGGCAACCATTAATCCGAACGGATCGGTGTAGATTAATTCCGTTTCGGCAACAGGCCTGTGCTCCAGAAAATAATCAATTATTCCCTTATACCTTTCTGTCATTCTCATTTGCCTCTGCAATTATACATATTTTACCTAACCTGAATTATTCATAAAAAAGGGGTTTTTGTTCTTTAAAATATAGTTTAAATAGCTATATTTAAAGTAATTACAACAAAAGAAGCCCCTTTGTACAATGATAGACAAAAAAACTGAAATTTCCTCGCCCGAATTTAAACTTTTCCCGATACAAGGTGAAAATATTGAACTTAGCTTTAGTGGTGATCGGATAAGCAGCGATGGTGGATTATTGCTTCTCCGAGAGCCCGGCAGCCATCTAAACCTCTTATCTTCAGCTAGTAGCTGCATACATGACGAAAGGGATCAACCTTATACGGATCATTCAATAAATGAGTAAATGAGACAAGGCGTTTTTCAGATAGCAGCCGGATATGAGGATTGCAACAATTGTAATGATCTGCGTGAAGATATGATATTTAAACTGTATGCAGGACGGTTGCCCCAGGGCGGGAACGATTTAGCATCTCAGCCGGCAATGAGCCGGTTGGAAAACAGGAGCTCTGAAAACTGCATCAATCAAACAAGATAAAAGGCCGGGATCAAAATATCCTGTTTGATGGTAACACTTTTAAATCACGTTATAAAGTTAATCCCTTAAAAACAATAAAATGAAGTGAAAAAACTTGACTTTGCATTATCCCTGGTGTAAATTTGATATTGGATTGGTACGCATCACAAAGTATTTATGAGAATATACAGTATCTATTACTGGTAATTTTATGACTCAGGGTATTAGATAGTTATTCAGACCCTGTTCAGTAATTTTGACATAAAATAAATCCCAAACCAGAAAGGTCAAGCAATGAAAATACTATTCATTATGTTCCCGGCTTTGCCTGATTTCAGAGCTGTCTTTAATAAGAAAATACAAGGATTATCTTCCATAGGCTGTTTCTTTATACTGGTGACCGTTTTCCTGAATTATCCACAAAGTATTATGGCTCAAATACGACCAATAAAGAAACAGGTGGATAAGGTAACACAACAGACAAATAGTATTACCCGGGAATTTAATATCAGAGGGAACAATCGTGAGATTGTTGAGTTTGAGCTGACAAATGCCGGAGTTATTGTGGCAAAAGCCGAATGGAGCGGAACGGCACAGAAAATGGCTTTAATACTAAATGGACCCGGGAGGGCGCAATATTACGCCCGTAAAGATGGTAAAAGTCCCATGGTATTAAGATACAAGGTGTCCGAAAATATACTGTCATTAGGTAAAACATGGAAGATATCTGTTGTTAACTTTGGATCAGGTACCAACGCCCACGGCAACGTGCAGGTTAATTATCCCGGGGCAGCTGTAACTATTCAACCTGTGAAACAAAAAGTAGTTATGAATAAAAAACCTGTGATAAAGCCGGTTGAAAAAAGCAAATCCATGAGGGTCAAATATTATGAGGTCCAGGCATCGGAAGGATTTACGGCGCAACAGCTTCAGGAGATTAAAGTTGAACTTGAAGCACAAAAGATTGAACAGACCAAAGCCAAGATAGAAAGCCGGATTAAAGAAATAGGACCAGATAATCCTCTGGCAGGTATTGTAATACCATTGATGTACAACAGACTGGAGGAAAAAATTCAAAAACCGCTTATGAAAGACGGGATAAATACCAGTCCGTATTTCACATCGTTAATACAATCATATAAGAATCTCTCTCCATCAGTTACTGAAGAATACTTTCATCCACGATATGCTGAGCTTCAACCGGGGCAGAAGATCGATAAATCACAGTTGGGAAAGGATATACTCGAAGCTATCAGACCAGGCTATAAAAGCGAAATAAGGCAGATGGTTAGTAAATCCATTTCTGCTGATACTCCTAAATTTCAATGGAATGCTGCTGGTGTTCAAAAGAAAGAACCGCCTAAAGTTGAGCGCATTCAGGGACAACCCGATCAGAAGAGAATAAGAGAACTTGAAACACTGACCAACAAGCTAAAAATTAATCCAACGCAGGATAATTTTGATGAATTGAAGGCGTACGTTCAGGCTCAGGGATTCAGTTTAGCGGAGCCAGGAGAAAATCACATTCATGACATTATTGCTGAAAAGATCGGTGTACAGGACATGAAAGATTGGATACCTGACCTGAATAATGATCATTTTGTTAGTGATTATTATAAATATGATATTGGCCTGGATTGGTTCTACTGTGTGGATCAGAATGAAAGAACCTGTATTTGGATCCCCTTTCTAGGGACGGAATGTTCAGATGATGAGCCTTACTGGCATTTAAGCAGTATAGTCCCGAACTATGATCCTAATGACCCTGACCATATACATCAGTTACATGAAGGAAAGTTGTATACGGTATTTAACAGGGTTACCGGCACATATGATGATGTAAATAACGGTGAAACCCGCAAATTTCGATCCCGGGATCGCTGGCTTATAAACAACAATATATTCAATACCAGTACAACTTTTACTATTGGACTATGGGAGGAAGACTGGTCGAAGGATGAGGTAAGAGATGCCATTCAGCAGGCTACTAATGATTTAAGAGACGAATTAATCAACACAATTCAAGTGGCTGTCATGGATGCTGTGAAGGAAGGCCTTTCTGAAAGTATCATGGAAGCACTGCCAGATGAACTAAAGGGAGATTTTCAATCATTTCTTAATGATGAGATAAGCTACGAATCTTTTATGGAATCAGTTCAGAATGTAATGGGGGGAGTTGATATTGGTATGATAGTCCTGCAAATGATCTTCTCAGGAGAAAGCCTGTTAGAGATTGCCGCACTTTTAGGGGGTGCATGTCCGGGTCTTGCTGAGATGATTCATGTTATAAGAGTTTTAGGTCCTGTTGCTATAGATCTTCTTGAAGGAGATTTCCAGGATGCTCTCAAAGGATTAATTTATCTGCCCATTACACTTTTTGAGTATATATTTGATTTGTTCACAAACATCGTTGGTTTCTTTGAGAACCTGATGACAGTAATTGATCCTGATGATCATATCCAGGGTCGTTCAATAACAATTAAGGGCTCTTTTGATAATATTTTCGAGGATGCTCAATGGGGCGATAAATATACAGGTATTACTCATCTGACTCCCAGAGGTCATGGCCCCAGAAAAGGTAATTCAGATCTTAAACTGGCAGGAAGGTACGTTCAGCCATACCTGATCTTTAAGGGAGCAGATGCAGAATATCATGCTTACTATAACGTAAAGAGAACAATTGTTGGAGGCAGGGAAACCTTTGGCTTCACAACGGGAGCTGATCCTGCCAGGACATATATCCAGACCAGAACTTATACGTCAAAATCTCATTCCAGGGAACAAAGAATAAAGGTTTCATATTGCACTCTGAATAAAAATGGGTCTCTATTGATTAATTTAACAGAAAAAAACGGCAGAGCAGGTGGTTCAAATCTGGGAACGCCGGAACCTGAATTCTATGTAAACAGTATACCCGGAGCTGAATATGAGCTTACAATTATTGATCTTTTTGGGAAAGACCTTAATGGCTATGTGACACTTGAAGAGGAATGGTGATATGATCATATGAAGCTGACACGCTGCGGTTAACTCAGTTCCCGCTTCCACCTTTGATAAATCTTTGGTGAACGAAGCTCTCCGGAAATTGAAGAAATAAAACCAAAAATAAATACTTCAAAAGAATACCGCAATTAGTTAAAGGAGGAAAATATGTTTATGGCTGGACAACTATAAACAATGATTTAAGGATAAGTGTACCTGATGAAGCATTTGATGAGTATAAGTTATATAAAACCAACAAGTTGATATTAATTCCCGGGAGTAATGGGAGTAAACCGTCTGGTGGATTTAGCATAAATTCTCCTGATTCCATTTTTCATTCTGAATTCAGCATTAGTATTCCAAGTGCACTTGGATATATAAGAGAGATGGGTAAGTTTTATTCTAATAAATTAGAGCTTGTAAAGCTTGGAGAAAGATTGATTACCTGGACTGATTTAGCCTGAATTATTCATAAAAAAGGGGATTTTGTTCTTTATTTATAACTTAAATAGTTATATTTAAAGTACTTATAACAAAAAACCCCTTTATACAATAATACACAAGAATACTGAAAATTCCACACACGAACTTAACCTTTTTCCGATACAAGGTAAAAATTGAACTCAGTTTTAGCGGTGATCGTATAAGCAGCGATGGTGGATTATTACTGCTTCGCGAGCTTGACAGCCAGCTAAATCTCTTATCTTCAGTCAGTAACTGTATATATGACAAAAGAGATCATCGTTATACGGATCATTCTGTTAAGGAGCTATTGACACAACGGGTTTTTCAGATAGCAGCCGGTTATGAGGATTG
>DRFJ01000004.1 GCA_011050615.1 Bacteroidota bacterium | reverse complement strand
CAGCCTTCTGATATTCTCGGTGGTTGCAACGTGTTTATACATGTCAATGTCCATTGCCGGAGCAATAAATACAGGGCAGCGAGCTGACAGGTATGTGGTCAGAAGCAGATTGTCTGCAATTCCTCCGGCCATTTTTGCCAGGGTATTCGCTGTGGCCGGGGCAATTATAAAAAGGTCAGCCCAGGTTCCAAGATCAATATGACTGTTCCACCTTCCGCTTTCAGGATCGAAGGACTCAATCACCACGGGATTCCTTGAAAGGGTGGCCATTGTGAGAGGTGTTATAAAATCCCTTGCTGCAGGAGTCATAACAACCTTTACCTCTGCCCCTTCTTTGATAAGTAAACGGACAATCACGGCTGACTTATATGCAGCTATGCCTCCGCTTATTCCCAGTAATATGTTTTTTCCTTTAAGCATGAAAGCTATTCTGCTTTGCTGATATCCTGGTCTGGTTTACGGTAATATATCTTATCTTCCTCAAATTCCTGCAAAGCTATCAGTGTTGGCTTGGGAAGCCGTTCATAGAACTTGGATATTTCTATCTGCTCCCTGTTTTCGAAGACCTCTTCAAGGTTATCAGTATATGAAGCGAATTCTTCGAGCTTCTGGTTTAGTTCCTGCTTTATTTCAACGGATATCTGATTAGCTCTCTTGCTACATATCATAACCGTTTCGTAAATATTGCCCGTTTTTGCCTCCAGATCAGCCTTGTCACGGGTGATTGTGGTAGTCGGTGCTTTTGTCTTCCTGTAATCCATTTATCTATTATTTACCATTGTTTCGTCGATTTTCAAATACTCCGCTGTTGTATCATATATTTTTTGTACCTCCTTTGAGAAAACAGAATCGGGAAATTCTTCAACAAACGAATAGTATTCATCAAGGGTTGCCTGGAAACGTTCCTGTTGTTTTTCAACAACACTGTTAAGGGCATAAAGGTAACTCGATTCGAGTTTCAAAAACATCAGCTCTTCCCTGTGTTTTGTCTCAGGATAGTCTTTCAGGCTGTTATCAAGTGCCACAACTGCAGCCCTGTATTCTTCCATATCATAATACAACCTTGCATTTATATATGATTTTTCAACAAGCTTATCCTCAAGTTCCTTTATCAGTTCCTGCGCATCATCCGCCTTATCACTCGAAGGATATCGCCTCTGGAAATAGGTGAATGCCTCTATTGCACTATTTGTATATGACTGGTCAAGCTCTGGCCTTGGTGATAACATATAATCGCAATAGGCTGTCATAAATGTTGCCTCCTCCGCATGCTCATTGTAGGGGTACATCTCAGCAAAATTTTTATATGCAGCACCCGCCATAATATAATCTCTCATATTATAATAGCACCTGGCATTCAGCCAGTTAAGCTCTTCGGCCTCAGCGGTTGCACGGTATCGTGGCAGGATTTGGCCCAATAGTTCAGATGTACGTACATATTTGCCGGCCTCAAAGTACTCATAGGCCTTTTCCTTCTTAAGTTCGAAGTCAGTACTTTTAAGCAACTTCTCATACTCTCCGCAGGAAGAAGCTAAAACTGCCAGTATCAATAATATAAAACCCTTAATCTTCATACTTTAAAATGTTGTGCAAAAATAGTGATTTTTTTAGAATTACATACATTATCCATTTGAATAGTCAGGTGCTGCAAATCCCTGAACGAAAATTAGGTATAAATAGGTATGTAACAATCAGACCAATTACCTACTTTTGTGACCAGTTTTAACTTAAAAACCCATAGTTGTGGATATATTTGATAAGATAAGTGTGAACAAAGGTTCACTGGGCCAGTATCAGGAGGCGGGACATGGTTATTTTACCTTTCCGAAACTTGAAGGAGAGATTGCTCCAAGAATGAAATTTATGGGACGTGAAGTCCTGACATGGAGTCTTAACAATTACCTGGGACTGGCAAATAACCCGGAAGTAAGAAAAACTGACAGGGAAGCGGCCGAAAAATACGGTCTTGCCTACCCCATGGGTGCAAGGATGATGTCAGGTCAGACTTCCATGCATGAGAAATATGAGGCCATGGCGGCTGAATTTGTAGGAAAGGATGCAGCTTACCTTCTCAACTACGGATATATGGGAATGGTATCCATCATTGATGCCCTGACAGACAGAAGGGATATAATAGTATATGATTCTGAATCACATGCCTGCATACTTGACGGTCTGCGTATGCACATGGGTAAACGTTTTGTCTACCCTCATAATGACATTGCCAGCTGTGAGAAGCAGCTCCAGAGAGCTGAAAAGCTGGCCAAAGAAACAGGCGGCGGCATACTGGTCATTACCGAAGGAGTCTTTGGGATGGCAGGCGATCTGGGCAAACTTGATGAGATAACTGCCCTTAAAAAGAAATATAATTTCAGGTTACTGGTTGATGATGCCCACGGTTTCGGAACCATGGGACAAACAGGTGCGGGAACAGGTGAACATTTTGGCGTACAGGATGAAATTGACGTGTATTTTGCAACTTTCGCCAAATCGATGGCCGGCATAGGTGGATTCGTGGCCAGCACCAGGGAAGTGGTTAATTATCTGATGTATAATATGAGGTCACAGATATTTGCTAAATCCCTGCCAATGGCGATGACTGTCGGAGCAATCAAAAGGCTGGAAATGCTCAAATCAATGCCGGAACTGAAAGAAAACCTCTGGAAAATAGTCAACGCTCTGCAATCAGGATTAAAAGAAGCTGGGCTGGATCTTGGGAAAACACAGTCACCTGTAACCCCTGTCTTTCTCAAGGGAGGAGTAACCGAAGCATCACAGGTAACTCACGACCTGAGACAGAATTATAATATATTCTGCTCAATAGTTATCTATCCTGTGGTACCAAAGGGAGTTATCATGCTAAGACTGATCCCGACAGCCGCACATACACTTGAAGATGTTGAGTATACGGTGAAAGCTTTCAAGGAGGTTGCCAGGAAACTGGAAACTAACGCCTATCCGAAGGAGATTCCCGATTTCAGAGCGGCTGCCGTGGAAGCTAATTAACCATGGTCTTAAGAGTAATTCTAACAATATTCGCATGGCTGCTGCTTGCAGCTCATTATTCAAGAGTTGATAATGTGCCTTTCATGATATTATCATTGCTCATCCCCTTGCTGTTTTTCATCAGGAGGAAATGGGCTCTCTTATCATTACAGATGCTTACTTATGCCGGGGCCCTGGTCTGGATACAGACAACAGTAACTTATGCCCGGCAGAGAGCCATGGCAGGTGAATCATGGCTTCGCCTGGCCTTAATCCTGGGCGCAGTAGCATTATTCACAATTATAACCGGCCTGCTGCTCAACTCAAAAAAAATGGGAAAAAAATACATCTGATCCAACTTCTCTATCACGGGTCTGACTTTCTGCTGGCGCGGTTTTTAGAACCGTGCCGCAGGCTACCCCGAGCTCGTCACCATCGCCCTGAATTCTCGGGGCTCAGGTTCTTTGATTCCATTATTCCTTTTTTTAATTATTTTTACCCCCTGTATGCCGTCCGGAAAACATAAGATGTCAAGCCAGGGTATAGCTATTGACCGACGTAGTTTCATCAAATGGTCATCGCTTGCAACAGGGTCCTTGCTGGGCCCCGGAGTCTTTGTTGCATGCAACAAAGATACACACGGACTAACAGAGCCCGTTACGGAAGAAAGGATCGTCAGGACAAGCTGCCCGGCGCATAACTGCGGGGGGAGATGCCTTCTTAAAGTATATGTGCAGAACGGCATCATAACACGGATAGAAACCGATGACCGCCAGGGGGATAATATCTCCAACCCCCAACTGAGGGCCTGCCTGAGGGGCAGATCATACCGTAAGAGACAGTACCACCCGGACAGGCTTAAATATCCCCTGCTCCGTACAGGCGAAAGAGGTAAGGCAGAATTCAAGCGAATAAACTGGGACGAGGCCTATGATATTATGCACTCAAAAATATCGGCTGTAATAGAAAAATACGGCAACTCGGCCATTCATGTCCCATACGGAACAGGCTCTTATACAAATACTAACGGGAGATGGCCTGCAGCCAGGCTGATGAACCTCCTGGGCGGAAGCCTGGGATATTATAACAGCTACAGCTGGGCATGTATAAATATCGCCACTCCGACAATGTTTGGGACCCTCGAAACCGGGAACCAGCGCCAGGACTGGATGAACAGCCGCTATATCCTTATGTGGGGTTGGAACCCGGCAGAGATGAAAGACGGTACAAATAGTGATTACTTCATAAGGAAAGCAAGGGAAAATGGCGCCAGGGTTGTTTGTATTGACCCCAGGATGAGCCCGAGTGCAATTTCCCTGGCTGATGAATGGATACCGGTAAGACCGGGCACTGATGCTGCCTTTATGAGCGCCATGGCCTGGGTTATAATAACTGAAAACCTTACTGATGATGATTTTATAAAAAGATGCTGCTCTGGCTACGATAAGGAAACAATGCCGAAAGGATACGAGAAGGAAGAATCATACAAAGAATATATCCTTGGGACAAGGGACGGCACACCCAAAACACCTGGATGGGCAGAAAAAATTACTGCTGTCCCGGCCTCTACCATCAGACGCATAGCCCTGGAATATGCACGGACTAAACCTGCCATACTCTACCAGGGATACGGAATGCAAAGAAGGGCATATGGAGAACAGGTGGTAAGGGCGGGAGCCACACTGGCTGCAATAACCGGTAATATTGGCATCCCGGGAGGCTGGGCAAGCGGACTTGCCAACCAGGCAGGAGGAGGGCCTTTCTGGACAGTCTTCCCCCCGGGATCAAACCCTGTGAAAGGGATAATACCAGTCTACCTGTGGACTGAAGCAGTGCTGAGAGGTAAAGAACTCGGACCTGAACATGGGATCAGAGGTGCCGACAAACTGGATAACAATATAAAACTTATTTGGTCAGTGGCCAGTAACATTCTTGTTAACCAGCATGGTAATATAAACCGAACAATTGAAATACTGAAGGACCCTGAACTCCTTGAATTCATTATTGTCCAGGATAATTTTATGACGCCTTCGGCAAAATTTGCTGACCTGGTTCTCCCCGCTTGTACCCAGTTTGAAACATGGGGAGTGTCTGACGGCTGGAAATACGGTGAAGAAGTCTTCCTTGCTCCCAGAATTGTTGACCCTCCATTTGAAACGAAAAGCGATTACCGTATTTGCGCAGACCTGTCGAAAAAATTCGGAGTCTATGATAAATATACAGAAGGGGGACGTGATGAAAAAGACTGGGTGGCCTGGTTTATAGATGAAATTTACAGGAAAACACGCTTTCCCGAAATGCCTGTTTTCAGGAAATTTGAGGCAAGCAACGCCGGGGTATACGTTAAACCCGTTTATAATCCAAAAGTGGCACTTAAAAATTTCACCGGGGATCCGTCAAAATACCCCCTGCGGACACCCTCTGGTAAAATAGAATTATTCTCCATAGAACTCTTCAATGCCGGTGATCCAATTGAAATACCTCCGGTAGCAAAATACATACAGGAATGGGATAATCCCTTTGATAAAAAAGCAGAAAAATATCCCCTCCAGGCTATGGGGCATCATTACGGCCCGAGGGTACATTCAACACATGACAATAACGAATGGACCATGAAGGCCTTACCCCAGAGGGTCTTCATAAACCCTGAAGATGCCTCATCCAGGGGAATCAATGATGGTGACCTGGTAAGAATATGGAACGAAAGGGGAGCCATGAAGCTGAAATGCAGGATAACAAAAAGAATAATGCCGGGGGTGGTTGACATTCCCCAGGGAGCATGGTATGACCCTGATGAAGATGGCGTTGACAGAGGTGGCAATGTAAATATTCTAACTTCTGAAAGATGGACTCCCTTTGCCAGGGGAAATGCCCAGCATACTATTATGGTTGACATTGAAAAAGCCTGATGAAAAATTACGGATTCTATATTGATACTGCTAATTGCTCAGGATGCAAAACCTGCCAGGTGGCCTGCCAGGATAAGAATGACCTGGAGCCGGGACTTATTTGGAGAAAAATAATAGATGTTGAAGGAGGTGAATGGCAGGGCGATGATGGCATATTTTCAGAATATCCCTTTGCTTACCATATATCTCTCGCCTGCAACCATTGCAGTGAACCCCTGTGTGTTTTTTCATGCCCGACACAGGCCATGCATATCACGGATATAGGTACCGTGAATATTGACCGGGATAAATGCATCGGATGCGGCTACTGCACATGGGCCTGCCCCTATGACGCCCCCAGGCTTGACCAAAAAAGCGGCAGGATGTCAAAATGCGACATGTGCTACGATAAAATCAAGAACAATGAAAACCCGGTATGTGTGGATGCCTGTCCGATGAGGGCACTCGACTTCGGTTTTATTGATGAACTCCGTGAAAAATACGGCAATAACAGGCATATATTTCCCCTTGCCTCACCGGAACTAACGGAACCGAATATAGTAATCAGACCTCACAAAGACAGCCCGAAAGCTTCGGCTGTCAATTCAGCAATAGCTAACAGGGAGGAACTCTAATGGAAAAATATAATATTTCACTCGCTCTATTTACATGGCTCACCCAGGCATCAGTCGGACTGCTTATAATGAGAGCCCTGTATATGAGGATCTCACCGGCCGGTGACAGAAGAGAAATCACCGGACAGTATATGCTGTTCACCTCCCTTGTGGCACTCGTTGCCGGACTGCTTTTTTCGTTTGCACATTTAAATTATCCCCGAAACGCCTATAACGCGATGAATAATACAGGCAGCAGCTGGATGAGCAGGGAAATACTGGCAGAAGTAATATTTCTGACGGTACTATTGTTCTGGTATATAATTAACAGGTTCAGAATTAAAAAAATACCACAATCGATCCCTGAAATAATCGCGATAATAACAGGTCTCTTTCTTATTTATTTTATGATAAGAACATACATGCTCCCGGTCCTCCATGAACTTGACAATCCCTCGTTCCCCCTTTCATTCATAATTACCGCATTGCTTGGAGGTACGGCAGCCGTTTACATCTTCACTAAAAAAAATGACCTCATCCCTTCCGTAAAATTTAAGCTGCTATTTACGGTATTGTTTTTCATCTCTCTGGCTAACTATCTTATATTCAGATCATTCAATAATGATCTGAAATTATTTGATTTATATTCCCTTCTTTATCTGGCGGCAATAATTCTTTCTATACCATCCCTTTACGCAACAATTAAGAACAAAAACGGGATTTCAGATGTTATATTCCTGAACCTTGCAATTATTAGTGATTTTCTATACAGGGTTTACTCTTTAACATACACAAACCCGGCTCTATGACAGAAGGATGGAATAAAATTGATGATAATTTTTTCACTGCTTACAATATGCTGCTCTCCTTTGCAGGCAGCTTTATTCTTTATCAACCCCAAAAAGATTGCATCAGTGACCTTGTCTCGATGGATCTTTTTAAAAAATTACCGGTAGACAGTGATAATCCGAAATTTGTTAGAGCCTCATGCCTCCTCAGGAAAATTGACCCTGAACACCCTCTTGATTATGACGAGATAATAAACGATCATCTTGAATTATTTGGAGGCAAGGGTCAGGCTAAGGCCCCTCCTTACAGTTCAGTGTATTTGTCACCCGACCATATTATGAATGATACTGTGAGCATGGAGGCAGGAAAATTATATCATGCCTACGGATGGAAATCCAGATTCGAAGGTAAAATACCGGACGACCATCTGGGTATCGAACTCCAGTTTATAAATCTACTTCTTAATAAATATACTGAGCTGGATGATGAAATTTGCAGGAAGGAAATAAGAAATGACCTTGTCAAATTTATTGATTCATTTATTAATCCATGGATAAATGAGTGGAATACCGCTGTCCAGGAGCATGCAAGAAGTGATTTTTACAAAGGCCTGGGCTTCCTCATCACCTCGGGGATGGAAGATATTTGGTCAACTTTAAGGAAATTTTCCTGATAACAGTTCTTAAATACCGAGTGACTTCTAAAACTAAGATCTCAGAAATTAGGATTGAGAAAGTTTTCAATTGCACCTATTATATAATCATTCCAGCCCGTGCTGATATTCTCATACGCCTCATCAGGTATATTGGCATGTTCAATCATAACCTGTGTCTCTCCAAAATCTCTTATAAGGATAATTGTGGCAATTGATCTTTCTTCCCTGTCACCGAAGAACCACTCCTGCACTATTTCCTTGTTTTCCTGCACCTCAAGAATTACTCCCTCAATATCTCCCTCCCATAATGAAAACAGTGAGCCCGGTCTTGCTTCCATTACTGCCGGGTAACCTGACCATAATTCAATTGTCACAGGGTTTGTTAATGCAGCATATACATCTTCAATACCGGCATTCAGGAAATAAGTTTTCTTAAAAGTCTTCATATTAAAGGGTTATTATATGAACGGACTGCCTCAAAAATACCTATTTTAAAATTAATTACCATCATAAAACAGGATTGAAACTGTGCCATTATAGTTGCCTGATTCATTTTCTCAGTGTTTAAATGTTTTTGAGACAAAACCGGCAGGATATTTTTCTATTTTAAAAGTGCAGTCTCTTTCCTGCGATAATTAGTATATTCATACTGTTTTAAAAGAATAGGAAAGTAAGACAATGGATTTTAAGCTTGTCTCAGGATACGTTCCCACAGGTGACCAGCCTGTAGCAATAAAGCAGCTTGTTGAAGGGCTGGACAGTGGTACGCCCTGCCAGACCTTGCTCGGCGTTACGGGCAGCGGGAAAACTTTCACCATAGCCAATGTAATTGAGCAGGTAAAGAGGCCTGTGCTTGTCCTGAGCCATAACAAAACACTGGCAGCACAGCTCTATGGTGAGTTTCGCCAATTCTTTCCTGATAATGCAGTTGAATATTTTGTTTCCTACTACGATTATTACCAGCCGGAAGCCTATATTCCTGTCACGGATACCTACATCGAAAAGGACCTTTCCATAAATGAAGAAATAGAAAAATTAAGGCTGAGTACCACATCATCACTCCTTTCCGGGCGAAGGGATGTGATAGTCGTTTCATCGGTATCATGCCTTTACGGTATAGGTAATCCTGATGACTTTCACAGCAATACGGTGCATGTCAGTAAGGGAGACAGCATATCCCGGAACCTCTTCCTCCGGAAACTGGTCGACAGCCTTTATGCCAGGAATGAAACGGAATTTAAGAGGGGCACCTTCAGGGTTAAGGGTGATACAGTGGATATTTTTCCGGCATATGCCGATTTTGCTGTCAGAGTGGTATTCTGGGGTGATGATATTGACGAAATAGAACTTTTCGATCCTTTATCGGGAGATACAATTGAAAGGCCTGGAGAATATGTAATATATCCTGCAAATATTTTTGTTACAACAAGGCACAGGATAAACCAGGCCATCCACCAGATACAGGAAGACCTGGTAAAACAATCGGCCTACTACAGGGAGATAGGTAAAATTCCCGAGGCGCAGAGACTTGAACAGCGTGTTTCTTACGACCTCGAGATGATAAAAGAGCTGGGTTATTGCAGCGGTATAGAAAACTATTCACGTTATTTTGACGGGAGGCCGCCCGGAACACGTCCCTTCTGTCTGCTGGATTATTTCCCTGATGATTTTATCACCATTGTGGATGAAAGTCATGTAAGCATGCCCCAGATAAGAGCCATGTACGGGGGCGATCATTCAAGGAAACAAACACTGGTGGATTACGGTTTCAGGCTGCCTGCCGCTCTTGATAACAGGCCGCTTAAACTGTCGGAATTTGAAGCACTGGTTGGACAGATCATCTTTGTTAGCGCCACACCTGCCGATTACGAGCTTGAGAAAAGCGAGGGAGTTTTCGTTGACCAGGTAATAAGACCTACAGGATTGCTGGATCCCCCGGTTGAGGTGAGACCCAGCTTAAACCAGGTGGATAATCTTATGGATGAGATAAGGGACCGTACCGCGAAAAATGAAAGAACACTGGTTACGACTCTTACCAAGAGAATGGCTGAAGAATTAACTGCCTACCTGAGCCGCTTTGAAATAAAATGCAGCTATATACATTCCGATATTGATACACTTGAAAGAATTGATATTATAGAGGGTCTGCGTGCGGGTGAATTCGACGTTCTCGTCGGCGTTAACCTCCTGAGGGAAGGGCTTGACCTGCCCGAAGTATCACTGGTAGCCGTGCTCGATGCCGACAAGGAAGGCTTCCTGAGGTCATCCCGCTCGCTGACACAGACTGCAGGACGGGCTGCCCGTAACCTTAACGGGAAGGTGATTATGTATGCCGATAAAATCACCGGCAGTATGCAGATGACAATAGATGAAACCAACCGCAGAAGGGAAAAGCAGCTTAAGTATAATGAAGAGATGGGGATCACCCCCTCGCAGATAATAAAAGCCACCGGATCAATACTCAAGGAACTCCACAAACAGGGTGTTGAAAGCCGCGCATATGTTGAACCTGAGAAACCGGATATTGCAGCCGATCCTGTTGTTAAGTACATGTCGGCCGAAGCCCTGGAGAAAGCCATTAAAAAAGCACGCAAGTCAATGGAAAAAGCAGCTTCACAGCTGGATTTCATCGAAGCCGCCCGCTACCGCGACGAGGTGGCAGATATGGAAGCGCTACTGAGAAAGAAAAAGTGATATTACTATTCATTTCCCCTCCTTTTCAAAGGATGGGAAAGGTATTTTTAATCCTACTGTTCCGCCAGCCACCTCTCTGCATCAATGGCTGCCATACAGCCGGTGCCGGCTGCTGTTACTGCCTGACGGTAATGTGAGTCCTGTAGGTCGCCACAGGCAAAAACACCCGGAACCCTGGTCTTCGTTGTGCCCGGGCTTGTCCTGACGTATCCTACGTCATCAGTATCAAGGAAAACCTTAAATATATCAGAATTGGGCGTATGCCCTATGGCAAGGAAAAAACCATCGATCCTAATCCTTACTTCTTCCTCGTTCTCTTCCCCTTTATTCTTCACCAGCACAGCACCTTCAACGCCATCCTTACCGAAAAGGTCAACTGCCTGGTGCTTCCAGAGTATCTCAATATTTTTTGTTTTAAAGACCCTTTCCTGCATTGCCTTTGAAGCCCTGAAAACATCTCGCCTCACTATCATATATACCTTGTTTGCCAGACCTGCCAGGTAGGTTGCCTCCTCGCATGCTGTGTCACCACCACCGACAACCGCAACATCCTTGCCCTTATAAAAGAAACCATCGCACGTGGCGCAAGCCGACACCCCCATGCCTGCATATTTCTTCTCAGCCTCCAGGCCAAGGTATTTGGCAGTCGCACCGGTAGCAAGTATAACCGTATCAGCTTCTATTGTTTTCTTATCATCAATGATAACCTTATGTGGCCGGCCGGAAAAATCAACCTTCGTGGCAATACCAAAACGCACGTCTGTACCGAAACGTTCTGCCTGCTTCTTGAAGTCTTCCATCATCTGCGGACCTGTTACACCATCCGGGTAACCGGGATAATTCTCCACCTCTGTCGTGGTGGTCAGCTGACCTCCCATCTCCATACCGGTATACAGGACAGGATTAAGGTTGGCCCTGGAAGCATAAATAGCTGCCGTATAACCCGCAGGACCTGATCCGATTATCAGGCATCTCACTTTCTCGGTCTCCTGTGAGCCACCGTGTGAAGGCTCATCATCATTGATATTCATTGTTTTTATCGGCTCCATAGTTTTAAAAATTTGAATGCAAAATTACAATTTTCAGACAAAAGATATATAAGAGTTTTATCGATACGATCAGCCCTCCTTGCGGCTTATTATCACCCTTTCATTATTAACAACCAAACTTGTATTTTGATCAATGTTAATCTCCTCATTTATCTCCGGATAAGATCTTATTCCATGCTTCTCAAAGAATTTAAGCCTGGCCATATCATCATTGAACCTCAGAACGAGCATTGACTTATCACTTGACTCAAGTACCAGTCCGGTGTAATTATCAACATCCTGAAGTATATCGTTCCAGTCGAATGCCCCGTTAAAAAGGCCCAGTTCACCCTTAATCAGGATCGTTCTTAAAATATCCTCTTCAAACAATGTATCAGGCATAAAATCATTTATCTCAAATGAATTACCAGGGATCAAAGGCAACAGTTTCCTGGCCAGGTTAATGCTCTGGTCTGCTGCCCCGGTTTTGCCCGAATTATTAATAATGCTTATGTAATACTGACCCTTGCATACCTGGAGCTGGTATGTGGTCTGACAGGCATAATCATCCAGATGACCCGATGTGTCGCACCTGAAGACAGATACCGAATAAATACCGTAGGCAGCCTCCGGGTCATTCATCTTATACACTTCAACCTTATACCCGGTGTCATCAATATCAATTTCTGAAACCACCAGCCTTTCGAATCCGTATTCCAGGTACAACTCAGCCCCGCCATTCATATAGCCAAAAAGCGATTCCCTGGTATATGTCCTTTCCGATTTTAAAGAGCCTTTTACATGTTTGTCTCCTGTTAACATGGGGAAATCCACCGTGATCTGGGCAAAGGCCGAGAAGCAGTATAAAGTTAGTAATATTGCAATTATATATTTCATGTTAATTATCAATTAATTATATGTTCAGCAGTCAAGCTGTCGGCTTGTACAGATGTCATTCTCACTGTTTATATCCCTTACATTACTTGTATCTTTAAGACGCAGCATGCTGTGCCTCTACTTATATCTTTATCCTTTTGTCTTTTATCTTTTTTGGCGCGAGGCCTGGCGCCTCTTTATAAATTCTATCAACTTTATCAACCTATATTGATTTCATTAACCTCAATCATTTCCCTCCTGCTGATACCCAGCTCCAGGCTTTCTGCCATATCCAGGAAGGCCGATGCTCCTGGATTATCTTCTTTTTGTATCCCTTCTTCTATCCTTTTTGCCACAACTATCTCATGGGCTATCCTGTCTATTGCTACAGGATCGGTACCTACCAGCATTGTGTTATAATTGCAGAAGAACTGTGGGTTGGCACCGGGACCTCCGTTAAAACAGCCTTTCAGTCCATCTACAATATTTAACACCACCTTGTCCCGCACGGGGGCAAATGCACAGACGTGGGCACATGTCTCATTCCACAGTTGCGCATGCAGGCGTCCGGTATTGCTCACCGAACCAAAGGCAAGATTTTTCATGGCATTGGTAACAGTGGCACCTGCATTTTTCAGTATTGGCACATTGATTATCTTATTAAGCTCCTGTGTCACTATGCGTGTGAAATATGAATATTTGCCGCCATTCACCATAAAAGGCATTGTATACTCATCATATTCACCCTCCACATCAGCCCAGTAATACCAGTCCTTATCTATCATTTTCTCTCCATAAAGCTTTCCATCCGAACCATAATATGACCCCTCCTTATCCTGTTGTTCAGTACCCATTATATTAATGCCCGGGTAGTTCTCCTCCGTATAGCCTGTCTCATGCAACTGCATCAGGCGCCTGTCCCATATAATTATATTCTCCCGTTCCATGCCGCTTTCCTCAAGCTGCTTTATTATTGATTTCGTAACTGCATGGCTTGTCGTGAGTGTCTTTCCCGCAACGGGATTAACCTTCAGGCCAATTCTCTCACCCGGTGAAACAAACTGTCTCCAGGCTTTCTTCAGTTTCTTCTCTCCTGTAAGATCCAGCATTGCTTTTTCAAGCATCAGATAAGCCTGGTCTTCCATTATCTCATTATCAACTATAGCTGCCGGGTGATTCACCCTGCTTACCCTGCCCGGATATTTGCCCGGGAGTGAATTTTCATTGCGAGGCACCCTGGCTGCATCAGCAATATTTGTTTCCGGTTTTTCCTGCTGCTGACCGGGTATATTAACCGGTGCTGCTGCTAACGGGGCACCTGCAACTACAAGACTGCCTGTTCCCAGGACCTTAAAAAACCTGCGACGTGAAAAAGGGATTTTTGACATGATTTGTTACTTAATGGTTCAATTTTAACTGTTCTAAAATAGGAAAATAAATTAAATATTCTGTTGAAGGGTTCAGAAGTTTAGAGGATTATAGGTTTAGAGGTTCGGGGCCATCAGAAGAATAAAAAATTCACTCACAAATGACTTTAAAAATTTGCAACCTATTATTTTTAAATTATGAAAATGCATCAAATCATTTTATAACCAGTCTTTTAGATAAAGGATAACGCATAAGTTTTTATTTTCCGGGACCAATGAAAAATCTGTTGTTAATCATATCCATAACCATTGCTCTGACAAGCTTTGATGAGGCAGATACAATAGACCATCCCCGTTATAAGATAAAGCTGTCAATAGACCCGGCAGAGCAGTATATTGATGTTGATTGTACCTGGGATATCCCAAATGACTCAAGAGGAAATACAATACATTTTTATCTGCACAGGCAGCTTCAGATTCTTGAACTGACCATTAATGGTAATGAATCGTTCACCATCAGCCAGGATACAAGTGATATACGTTATATGCCGTGTGCGATAAAGTATACTCTGACGAACCAGGGTCTGAAAAATAATAAATTAAGCCTTCACCTCAAGTATTCAGGCCGGATAACCGAGTGGCCGGAATGGAGTCCAAATGTAATTGGTGAAGAATGGACCGAAATTGGTTCATATTTTCCCTGGTATCCTTTGAACAGGAATTACGGAACTTTCACATACGAGGTGGAAGTTTTACCCGATGATAATTACCTTACTTTTATGATGGGCATTGAAGCAGTGGATAATAACTGGGCATTTTACGCGAATGAAAGCCCCACAAACGATATAGTGCTATGTGCATCGAAGAACCTTAAAACAATAAAAAAAGAAATATACCAATATAGTTTATGCGTGGCTCATTCCACTTTCTCTGACTCACTTATCAATACTTTAACAGCTGATATCAGGCAAATATTATTCCTGTACAACAGGTGGTTCCCCCCCGGTGGCAATACGATGTGCCTTGTTGAATCGATGAGGGAAAAGGGAGGTGGATATGCCCGTCTGGGTGGTATTTACCTTCCGGGATTTACAGATGCAGATTATTATGATTCTCGCATAGGATATACAAGATATCTTGCCCATGAAATATCACATCTCTGGTGGCACAGGGCTGATGCCAACACCTGGGAGGACTGGCTGAATGAAGGTTTTGCGGAATACACAGCCCTGATGGTCCTGAGAGAGATACACGGACAGGAAGCCTTTGAGGAATGGATTGAAAAAAAGATAAAGCAGTCTGATGGAACTGATCCGGTGTGGCAATATGACCGTAATGGAGAACAGGCATATACAATACTTAATAATAAGACGCCTCTTTTACTCTATGAACTGGAAAAGAGGATAGGCCTTGAACAATTCAGGAGACTAATGTGGGATCTTCTCATAGACTCGGGATCCACTACATATGAATTTAAGCGTATACTCGAGAACATGGAAAGTAAGGAAACGGCGGATTGGTTTTTCGGGATACTTAAAAGTTAGCCTAAGGCTAATTACTTCCTCCCCCCGGCTCTCCCTGCATTCAGCCAGGGTTGTCGCCTGGTACCGGCTTTTTACTTTCGCCTTTTTACTTTTATCGTTTATCTTTTATCTTTCCCTATTCCCTGCATATAGCATTAGCAGGATTTATTACCGCGGCCCTGTAGGATTGGAAACTGACAGTCAGCAGTGAAATTAGCAGTACAGCAAAACCTACAATAATAAATACACCGGCGCCTATATCAATACTGTAAGGAAAGTCCTTCAGCCAGCTGTCGAGATAAAGATATGAGAGGGGGAAACCTATCATTACAGCTATCAATACAAGGTATAAGAATTCCGTGGATAATAATATTACCACCCTTGACACCGTTGATCCCATTATTTTCCTTATCCCAATTTCCCGTGTCCTTCTTTCTGCTATGAATGCTGACAATCCATAAAGTCCCAGGGCTGCAATAAGGGTTGCAAGCATAGTAAAATATTTAAAGAGCCGGCTCATCCTTAACTCGCTACCGTACATATCAGCAAGAACCTCCTCGGCATACTCAAATGTCAGAGGATAATCCGGTATTGTTCTTTCCCATATCTCTCTGACAGCCTCAACAGCTCCTTTCGGGTTAGTTTCTGATAACCTTATAAGGATATAGTTAAACCTTTCAGGCCGGCCAAGGAAAATAGCTATCGGTTCAATCTTATCCCTTGCACTTTTGAAATGAAAGTCTTTCAGCACACCCACTATCTCGCCCCTGAAGCCCATGAACCTGAACCACCTTCCTACCGGGTCATCAACTCCCATAATTCTGACAAGTTCCTCGTTCACAATGAAGTTAGCCATTGTATCGACAGCCATATCACCCGGATAATCCCTTGAAAACGGCCTTCCATCGACTATTTCATATTTCATGGTTTCCAGCATATCGTAATCGGCAGCATTGAATGAAAATAAAACGTCTAAATCAGGATCCTTTCCTTCCCAGTTAACACCCGAGGAGTTACTCCCAATATACACCGGGTTTAACCACGATGCCGAGTAGCTATCTATCAGAGGATTTCTTCCAAGCTCTCCTTTTATGGCATTATATTTTGATTCAAAATCTTCCGTTACAGGGATATAAATAAGACCATCCTGGTCATAGCCCATATCGAGATTACGCATGTGCTGCATCTGCATATAGATTATGATGGCACTTACAGCCAGGAATATGGATAGTACAAACTGTGTTATTACAAGCATCCTTCGTAAACCACCACTCTTCTTCCCTTTTGTCACCTCCCCTTTCAGTATGTTTACGGCCTTAAAGGAAGAAAGGAAGAAAGCGGGGTAAATACCGGCGATGAAACCGGCAAGTACCGAAACAACAAGTGAACCTGTAATGAATCCAGGATTAAATATATGTGCCAGGCTGAATTCCTTACCTGAAATTGTATTAAAGGGCTGAAGTAATAGTCCAATAATTACAAGCGCAAAAACAAGGGCTATAAGAACCTGGAATACAGACTCCAGCATAAACTGGATAACCATATCTCCCTTATGCGCACCAACCACCTTCTTAATCCCGATCTCTTTCCCTCTCAGGGAGGAACGTGCCGTTGTAAGATTAATGAAGTTGATACATGCTATAATTAGCACGAAAAGACCTATAGCACCAAAAATGTAGATATAGACTATTGCACCCGGGGATCTTTCATAACCGAAATAACTGTGAAGATGTATACGTGTAAGATCGGCCACCATAAAATCCGTTAGTGATTCAGGTGCATACTCCCTCTGGATTGATGTCATCTTTTCACCAAGGGCTTCACGATCAAATTCGGGTACACATTTTACATAAGTTATAATGCTGTTACTGCCCCATTGATCATTGGTTAAACCCATCTGGTCAAGGAACCTGAAAGGAATTACGGCATCAAAGCTTACTACGGTATTGTCCGGCATCTTCTCCAGAACCCCCGTTACCATAAAATCGAACTGTTTTTCTATGGTAATGGATTGTCCGAGTGGATTTTCGTCACCGAAATACTTTTCAGTCATTTCTTCAGATAAAACAATAGTGTGGGGTTCTGAAAGTGCTGTATTTGGATCCCCGTATTTAAAACTGAAGGAAAACATCCTGAAGAATGTAGAATCCACACCCCTGAGGTTGTCCTCGAACATTTTCATTTCGTCCTTTTCGAACAGCACCCTTGGCAGGTTGCTGAACCTTGTATACTCAATAATCTCAGGTATCCTCTTTTTCCATTCAGCCCCGCCAGGATAAGGTGTTACATTAACGTGATATATATTTCCGCTATAGTGCTGGTCTTCCTCTACCCTGTATATCTGGTCAGCATCATCGAAGAATTTGTCATAGCTGAGTTCATGCTGGATCCACATAAGTATAAACAGTGCAGCTGCCAGTCCTATGGAAAGCCCAAAAATATTCAGGAAGGAAGTACTTTTATTGCTTAAAAGGTTACGAACAGCAACCTTGAAGAAGTTCCTTATCATCAGTGTCGGTTTTTAAATAAACATATTAATGACGATCAAATTTCTTCATCGTTGCAGGCTTTCTGACATAAGAACATCACCCTTCCCCATGCTCACTGCCTGATAATCCAGATCCTTGGCGGCGCCCTTAAGGCTTGCTAAGAATGTAGAAGGAATCATTTGGTTTTATTCTCGGTAACAACCTGCCCGTCGAAGAGATTTATTATCCTGTGGGCAAAATCGGCATCATGGTGTGAATGAGTAACCATTACTATGGTTGTACCCTCCTTATTGAGTTCTGTCAGCAGGTTCATCACTTCATCCCCGTTCTTTGAATCCAGGTTACCTGTAGGTTCATCGGCAAGGATAAGTTTGGGATTTGCTACCACAGCCCTGGCTATGGCCACTCTTTGCTGCTGTCCTCCTGACAGCTGCTGGGGAAAATGTTTGGCCCTGTGACCGATCTTCATCCTTTCAAGAACTTTGTTTACAAGCTCCTTGCGCTCTGATGATTTCATTTTAAGGTAAATAAGAGGCAGCTCAACGTTTTCATAAACAGTCAGTTCATCTATAAGGTTAAAACTCTGGAACACAAAGCCGATATTACCCTTTCTGAAAATGGTCCTCTGTCTTTCCTTCAGTCTGGCCACTTCACTTCCATTGAAACGGTAATTGCCATCAGTCGGGTTGTCCAGCAGGCCAAGAATATTAAGCAAAGTCGATTTCCCGCACCCGGAAGGTCCCATAACCGCAACAAATTCTCCCTCAACTACCTCAAGGTTGATATCTTTCAATGCCGTTGTTTCAACTTCTTCTGTCCGGAAGACCTTGGACATATCTTCTGTTTTGATAATTAGATTTTCCATTTTTTTGTTTATTGTTAGTTAGTTTATTGCTTGACACCAGCACCGGGCCTGGGGGTTCAACATTATCAGCTAATAATTATTTAAAAACGAGTTTTTCATTATCACCAAAGCTTTCATAGTTAGAGACGATAACTTTTTCCCCGGGCTGCAGCCCTTCAAGAATTTCATAATACATTGGGTTCTGTTCACCGAGTCGTATATTCCTTCTTACCGCAAAATTACCAGATGGATCAACCACATATATCCACTGGCCGCCGGTGGTCTGGAAGAAGCCTCCTTTTTTTATCATGATGGCTTCCTGAGACTCTCCAAGCTGAAGCTCTATATGGTATGTCTGTCCTGTTCGTATATTCTCCGGCACATGGCCGGTAAAGAGCATATCGATCTGAAACTGGTTGTTCCTAACCTGCGGGTATACCCTTCTCACTTTCAGTTCATATTCAACACCATTTCTTTCAAAATGAGCCAGAAGGCCTGTTTTCACCCGGTCGATATAATGTTCATCGATAAGAGCCGTTACACGATGGGAGGTAAGTACATTTATTTGTCCGATTGATTGCCCTCTTGATATTGACTGGCCAATTTCGGCTTCAAGTGTTCCGAGCTGACCGTCAACAGGTGCTTTAATATTAAGGTTTTCCTGCCGTTGGCGGACAAGCTCAAGGTTTCTCCTCATATTTTCAAGGTTATCCTCCATCTGCATAATCTGTATGCTTCTGAATATGCTGTCCTGCTTTTGCCTTTCCATATACAGCTCATATGACCGGCCTGAAAATTCATAGGTCTCCTTTGATGTCAGGTATTCCTCTTCAGATATTAGATTGTCATTAAATAATACCTTATTCCTCTCGTATTCCCTTTTCTTTTTTGTAATATCATATTCCAGATTCAGTAATTCCCTTTTGATCTGTAACCTCTCCTGCTCCATTATAACCATTGTATTACGCAGGAAATTTGATTTCTCAGCCAGTTGTGCTTCACTGTCCAGGATGCTCATACTCAGGTCAGGGTTACTCAGACGTAAAATTACATCTCCTTCTTCCACCATCGAACCTTCTTCAATAAGCCTCTCTTCCACCCTGCCTCCTTCCTGTGCATCAAGATAGATAGTGGCTATTGGTTCAACCTGTCCCGTAATAGTATGATAATCATCAAACTCTCCGTATTTCACCTCTTCAATTACCAGCCTGTCTTTAAACACCCTGTATGTTGATGTTTTATCGGTAAAAAAGGCAAAATAGATTATAGCTACCATGAATATACCCAGTACTATATATCCTATATGCTTCAGTCTCAATCCTTTTTTCTTTTCTATTTTTCGATCCATGCTCATAATGCGCAGTATTTAGTTCGTTTCCCGTTTCCCGTTATTGTTTATTAAAGTCCCAGTATCTCATCTCTCAAAACTCATAATTCATCTCTCCCACCTGCCTGTCAAATAAAAATTCACCGTCGTCTCCTTCAGCTTATATTGCAATTCTGCGCTGAGCAGGTTTATCTCAGCAGCAAACAGAGCCTTTTTCGCCTCTGCAAATTCAGTAGCACTGGCAAGTCCGGTCTCAAACTTTTTGGAAACTGCTTCAAAAGAGAGTTTGTTAAACTCAAGGTTGTCAACTGCCGACAGGTATTCATCTTTTACAGATACCAGTTCAAAGCATGCCTTACTGACATCATTATAAAGGACATTCTTTTCCTGTTGTAACTGCATTTCGGCATCCTTCAGATCCAGTTTGGCCTGCTTTATATGATTACGATTATACCAGTTACCGAATAAGGGGATATTCAGGCTAAGCCCGATATTCTGGTTGGTATTATTACGCAGCTGCTCGATGAAAGGTGTGGGATTCTCCCCTGCAACCATGGCATCATAGTAACCTGTCCTCCATCCGGCATATAAACTTAATTCAGGTATTGAAAGCCCCTTTGCCGCACTGAGTTCTTTCCGCCTTGCATTTTTTTGTAATTCAAGGACCTTGATCCTGGGTAATCTTCCCAATGAATTGTTATAAACAGAATCCGTATCTGCAAATTCATTTGTCCTGACGATTATACTTTCCTTATTTTCCGCAATGTCAAAAGGGATACCGGGTTCAAGTTGCAGCAATAATCTCAGCTGCTCCAATGCTATTCCTGCATTCTTCCTGGCCTGACTTAGCAAAAGTTTATCACTTGACAGCTGGCTTCGTATTTCAAGTAAAGTGGTCCTGCTCTCTGCTCCTGTTTCAACAAGCACTTCAGTCTTGTGCAATTGTGTCCGGCTCAGTTCCATCTGTTCAACAGCAGACTTAACAGTCCCTTTGGCCATAAGCGCACTGTAATAAGCATTCACTATATCAAGTGCCAGCAGGTTCTTCTGCTCTTCCTCCGCCTGTTTGCTGCTCAAATGCATGTATCTTGCTGCTGATATCCTGTTGAGCTGTGCAAATCCATTAAAAATGGTTATGCCTGTACCCAGATAATAATAATTCGACAGGTTCTGATTAAATGTAATGGTATTGGTCTCAGGGTCAACGGAACGGCCAAAATTCATGGATCCGGAAGACTGCAATCTCAGGTCAGGCAGTAATTCCAGCTTGCGTGTCAGAAGATTCGACTTATTCCTCTCAGTGGATATATCGCTTCTTTTCAGTGCAATATTATTCTCCAGCGCGTAATCAAGACACTCCTCAAGTGTCCATTTTTCCTGGGCCTGTAATAATTGAGTCCCGGAAAAAACCCGGAAAACTACAAAAATGACTATAAGAATATATTTATACATAATTTTCGGATATTTTGCTCCACTATTCCAAAAGCCATGCCTTAATTTATATTACACTATATATCAATAAATTACAGCAAATCTCTTGAATCATCATCAGTAATGTGTACGATTTCTTTACACATTATGTAATATATTGTACATTTTTGTACATTTGTATATGATTTGATCCCAATAAATAAAACTGTGTGACACCGTGTCCTTCAGTGTTCTATGCGGTGAAACTATTATTCGGATTAACAATGCTATCTGTTCCTGTTAAGGAATAGGTTTTCTGCTAAAATAAATGATATTACAAAATCAGGTATAGTTCTATTAAGCATTCAATAATGGAAAAAGGCAGGATAATAATTGTGGATGACAACCGCAGTGTGCTGAGCGCACTTGAACTACTCCTTGAGAATGAATTCTCGGATGTAAAATATCTTTCCGGACCAAAGGAATTACCCGGACTGCTTAAATCAGGTGATATTGATGTTATACTGCTGGACATGAACTTCAGGGCAGGCATTAATACAGGTAATGAAGGTATATTCTGGCTCAGGGAAATCCTTAAGTCCGATCCTGATATAAGTGTGGTTATGATAACAGCCTACGGTGATGTTGAACTGGCTGTTAAAGCTATGCGTGAGGGTGCGGTTGATTTTATCCTCAAACCATGGGAGAACGAAAAATTAGTGGCTACTCTTAAGTCTGCCCTTAAACTAAGGAAGAGCCGGAAGGAAGTCAACAGGTTAAGATCGGAACAGAAAAGCCTCAAAAGCACTATCAGTGGAAGCCATCATAAAAGCATAATAGGATCCTCATCGGAGGTGACAAATATGATGAGGATAGTTGAGAAAGTTGCGGCCACCGATGCAGCAGTTTTGATAACAGGAGAGAACGGTACTGGTAAAGACCTTGTGGCCAATGAGATCCATAGGAGATCAAAACGCAGAAATGAAGTGATGATAAGCGTGGATATGGGTGCCATTACCGAAACACTTTTTGAAAGTGAACTTTTCGGACATGTTAAAGGATCCTTTACCGATGCCAGGGAGGACCGGGCAGGGAAAATTGAAGCAGCAAACGGGGGAACTCTCTGTCTCGACGAGATCGGTAACCTGTCCCTTTCACTGCAGGTAAAACTACTGAATGCCCTGGAGAGTATGCGCATAACAAGGGTTGGATCAAATATGCCTATTCCCGTTAATATAAGATTGATAAGTATTACAAACAGGAACATTGACAAGATGGTGTCGGAGGGTCTTTTCAGGGAAGATCTGTTGTACAGGATAAATACAATTCATATTGAGGTGCCCCCTCTCAGGGACAGAAAATCTGACATTCCTGCTATTTCTGAATTTTACCTTAATAAATACAGGGACAAATATGCAAAGCCGGGCCTGAAGATGAATTCCCAAACACTTGATGCATTGACTGGATACGACTGGCCGGGTAATATCAGAGAACTGCAGCACACTATAGAAAAGGCTGTCATACTATCAGAAGGAAATGTTATAAAACCCGAAGATCTAATGCTCAACTACTCATCCGGGAAAGTTTTTGAACGCTCTCAAATGACGCTTGAGGATATTGAAAAAAACATGATATTAAACACTCTGAAAGAAACCAGGGGAAATAAAAGTGCCACGGCAGAAAAGCTTGGCATTACTCGACAAAAACTTTACAACAGGTTAAAGAAGTATGGTCTTTAAACAATACAACATAAATATAATTATTCGCCTTCTCCTGCTGGCAGCTTTATGCATAGGAGGAACAATATATCTGACTGAAATTGGTTTTGATATTTATTTCTTTCTCATTGCGCTTACGGCAGTTTTTCTCATTTTCAACCTGATAAGATTGTATAACAGGTCGAATGAAGAACTTTCATTTTTCCTCTCTTCCATAAGGAATGAGGATTCATCCCTTGTTTTCAGTGAGAAAACAGGAAACAGAAGTTTTGACTCGCTTCACAAATCATTTAACAGGCTGAATGAGCAAATAAGAGATGCCAGGATGAATGTGATAGTACAGGAAAAGTTTTACCAGACAGTAGTCGAGAAAAGTTCCAGCGGCCTGATAGCCTTTAATGACCGGGGAATAATAAGACTGGCCAACTCCAAAGCCAGGGAGTTGCTGGGAATAAACCATCTACATAATATTAAACAACTACAGAGAGTGAACAGGAGGCTGATCGATGCATTGCAGAATATCAAACCCGGGAATAAACAATCCCTGAATATAATAATAAATGATATAAATGTGCATTTATCACTTACAGCCGCAGAAATCAGGCTAAAGAATGAACTGGTTAAGGTTATTGGTATAAACGACATAAGTCATGAAATAGATAAACAGGAAATTGAATCATGGCAGAAACTTATCAGGATACTGAATCATGAGATAATGAATTCAGTTGCACCGATCACTTCCCTCAGTTCAACCATTTCAAGCTATTATAAGGAAGGTGGAATAAAGAAAAAACCCGGGAACATCGACGACAAAACAATCAGTAATACACTGAAAGGCCTTTCCATAATCGAAGAACATGGAAGGGGACTGATCAATTTCGTCGATTCATACAGGAGTCTCACAAAGTTGCCGGAATTAAAACATGATGAACTGAGAATTAAGGATATTTTTGAAAGTATTATTATTCTTGCAGCTTCACTGAAGGATGAAAAATACCCCGGGTCAAATATTACCCTTTCCACATCTGTTGAATCTGATGATCTTCTTATTTGCGCCGACGAAAGTATGTTAACCCGTGTCCTGTTCAATATGGTCAAAAATTCAATGGAAGCCCTGCAGGAAACGAAAGACCCTTTAATCGAACTAAGGGCAGAAGGTTCGCACACAGGCAGAACCACCATAAGAATCATTGACAATGGCCATGGAATGAATAATGAACTTATCGAAAGGATTTTCATTCCCTTCTTCACTACCAGGGAAAACGGAAGTGGCATAGGCCTCAGTCTTTCCCGACAGATCATTAATATGCATAAGGGCAGCATCACCGTAAAATCAACACCGGGAAGAGGTACGGAGATGATTATTACAATTTGAGGCCAGGGAGAAGGCTAAGGAGCAGAGAGCGGCAAGTAACTCAGTCATCCCTGTACGGTTTTAATACATTATCTTTGATCCCCGCAATATACACACAGTGTTATAAGACTGGTTTACTGATTCTTGAAATCTTTGGCAAAAGAATTGATAAGGCACTGGCAAAGCTGATATAATATGTTTAAATTGATTAGGAACAGTTACCGGTCGTTAATTAATCATCGTTCATATTCATTTATTAATATTTTCGGTCTTACCATAGGGCTTACTTTTGTGATTTTGATCCTGCTATGGATAAAGGCAGAAACGGGCTATGACCGGTTTCATGAAGGACATCAGAATATTTACAGGGTAAATCATTTCATGGTAACTCCAAAAAGGACACAGAACATGGGTGGGATCAATGCTCCTGCCGGACCTGAGTTTAAGGCAAATTTCCCGGCAATCCGGGAATATTTAAGGTACAGGCCTTCATCAGCCAATATCAAATACCGGGATAACTTCTACCATGTTGATATTGTCTGGGCCGACAGTAACTTCTTCAGCATGCTCAGTTTTCCGCTCAGATCAGGAAACAAGTTATCATGTCTCTCAGCTGCGGATAAGATAGTTCTATCAGAATCAGCAGCAAGCCAGATATTCGGAGGGGAAAATCCTATGAATAAATTAATAGAAATCAATAATAAGGAATTTGTTGTTAGTGCGGTGGCGAAGGATGCACCGGCAAACAGTAGTATTAGCTTTGATGCAGTGGCTTTATTCTCGGTCCTCGAGAAAGAATCTTATACAGGCTGGGATGGTGGATTGAGATGCCAGACATTTCTGAAACTGGTACCGGGGGCTTCAACAGAGGTATTGCTTGAAGACATAAAAGGATATCTATACACAGTAATTAATGAACGATTCCTAAAAAGTGGCTATGAGATCATCCCCTATTTGCAAGCTGTAAAAGACATCCGTTTAGGATCAGATACTGATTTTGAT
Source organism: Bacteroidota bacterium (assembly GCA_011050615.1). Taxonomy (GTDB): domain Bacteria; phylum Bacteroidota; class Bacteroidia; order Bacteroidales; family VadinHA17; genus UBA9300. The sequence continues at coordinate 13,133 of DRFJ01000004.1, read as the reverse complement.
TTCAGCAATAACGGGAGTTGGAAACGCATAATTTCTTTTGCCCTGGTAGGATTGCTTATTCTAATGACTGCCTGTTTCAATTTTGTAAATATCAGTACTGCACTTTCAATAAGGAGGGCAAAAGAGGTAAGTATAAGGAAAATATATGGTTCTGGAAGAAAAAGGCTTATCGTTTTGTTTGTAACCGAATCAGGCCTGTCGATATTTATTTCTCTTATTCTTTCTCTTCTTCTTGCAAAAGCACTGGTACCCTATTTCAATACATTAATTGGTTCCGAACTTGTCTTTTCCCTTTTAACTACATTTGAATGGATAGTAATAACAGTATTGCTGTGGACTATATGCGTTTTTCTCGCAAGCTTTTATTCTGCCTGGTATCTTTCTTCCATACCTCCCATATCAATACTAAGGAAATTTACAGGTGGAAGGAGAAGGCAATTATCACGCAACATTCTGGTCACTTTTCAGTTTGCCTTATCTATTGGTCTAATAATAAGCTGCCTGGTCATTTATTCACAAATGAGGTATATCAGGAATTCTGACCCGGGTTTTTCAGATGAGAATGTACTGTATACAGGACTTAGTGACCAGGCTGCCGGCAGAACGGATATTATTAAAGATAAGCTTCTTTCTTTGCCTGGCATCAGGTCGGTGAGTCTTGCTACGGGTGGTATGCCCGGCCTGAATTTCACATCCAACGGGTATGAAGTGGAAGGCATGGAGCAGCCTTTGCTGTCAAATGCGGTATATGCTGATAAAGACTACCTGACAACTTTAGGATTAAGACTGGAAAACGGACGTGATTTTTTGGATGAAACGACAGATCAATATAACGTACTAATCAACAAAACTTTTGTAAACACAGCCGGATGGAAGGAACCGCTTGGAAAGAAGATTCTGAGAAACAGTATTGAATACAGGGTTATAGATGTAGTGCAGGCTTTTCATACTGGTTCGGATCTCAACGAGGGCCAGGCGGTGGTTATCGCCCTGCACAATGAATGGGGCCGGGCTGGTATCATTGTAATCAAGCTTGACAAGCCACCGGATTCGTCAATTATTAAACAGGTTGAAAGTATTTTCTCAAGTGAAGACCCGGTGAGCCCTAATAATCTTGTCGTATTAAATGACTCATTAAGAAGCCGTTACGATGAAGAGCGAAATCTGAACACGATATTCTTTGTTTTATCTGTCCTGGCCATACTTATTTCAGGACTGGGCCTTTTCGGCCTGGCCACTTATTCATCCCAGAGCAGAAAGAAGGAAATAGGAGTCAGGAAAGTCAACGGAGCGATGATTAGTGATATCCTCACCCGGTTTTCTACTGAACTTATGGTATGGATAGCTCTTGCCATAATAGTTGCCACACCAGTTACAATACTTATAATGAACAGCTGGCTAAGCAATTTTGAGTATAAAACAGGTATCAGGGCATGGATAATCATTACCGCCGGGTTAGTTACTCTACTCATAGGCTTAATTGCCGTATCTATTGCCACCTGGCGAGAGGCAAGCCGCAACCCGACAGAGACGCTGAGATTTGAATAAAACGGATTGATCGTATAATAATTTGAAGACCCGGTAAATCGCGTCTCTACATTTTCCTTTTATATTTTGTCTTTTCTTAGTATTTTTGCCGGGCTAACATCGGGATGTAGCTCAGCACGGTTTAGAGTACTCGTCTGGGGGGCGAGGGGTCGCGAGTTCAAATCTCGCCATCCCGACAAAAGGCAAAAAGGCCTGAGAGCCACAAACAAAGGGGGTTTCCGACGATAAGGAAGCCCTTTTTTTATACAACTTTCTGAACTACTTTATACATCCTGCTGTTTACTTTTGCTGATTTTTAATATATCTTGTTGGGTTAGTCGTCAGACATACGTCATACCAAACATTAAATCGGAGAAGTGTACTCAATTACGTCGGTATTTGCATATTAAGCTAAGTAAAGATAAATCGAATATCCTTTTTGATATTATGGATACGGATATTGGAATTCCTTAAGGAGAGATTTCAAATATATTGAATAGATTCTACCGTATCGACAAGTCACGCTCCCGTGAGTTTGGTGGCAGCGGCCTGAGATTATCAATCAATTAGGAAACTATATTGGATTATATGTGTTATACCAATGGGACAATAATTATCATACCTGATCCCTGCATACTCAAAAGAGGGTTTTCAATGCTTTTAATACAATCTTAAACGGATGAAAAATAACTTACCATACAATAAGCCGGGCCTTCATACATCTCCAGATTTATCAAAACTCCAGGAAGTGTTCATCGATTATAGAACTAAAATATATATTCCTCTGGATAGCGACCCGGAACAAGCCAGAAAGCGATACTGGCGAAATATGAAGAATAAGAAATAAGTTAAGGCCATAATAATCCTGAAGTATATTGCGCGGGAGTTATTTTTTCGTTAGCGACTCTTCAAGGGATAAACTTTTATTTCGGTGTTGCTGCAGCAAAGAATAATATTCAGAATCATTAACAAGGTTCATTAACTGGTCCGGATCCATCAAAAGATCATGTAAGAATTCATAAGGCGGTTGCTGTTCATAGTAAGTGGCATATACGTATCTTTCCCCATGAATTCCTACGTATTTTGGAATCATGTAATGTTCCATCCTGTGTTCGATAAGGAAACTCTTGCGCCAATCATCTGCATTTTTACCTGAAATCAATTTTACAAAGCTTTTTCCCTGGTAACCTGAAGGCACCGGGACCCCTGCAAATTCAAGAATAGTTGCCGGAATATCAATATTGAGTACCATATCATCAGAGGTTTTTCCCCGGGACCCGTCCTCTGACCTGGGGTCTGCAATAATCATTGGTACCCGCAGTGATTCTTCGTAGTGGGTCCATTTACCCGCAAAACCCCGGTCTCCCATATAATAGCCATTGTCAGCAGAGTAAATAATAATTGTATTGTCTGCAAGGCCTGCTTCAGCCAGGGCATCAATTACTTCACCAATAACTTTATCACAGGTGCTTATCATTCGCAGGTAAGCCTTCATATTTACCTGGTATTTTTCGTCAGTATCCCATCGCCAGAAATACCTTTCCCTGTTCATAGATGTTTTGAGGAAGTCAGGGTGATTTTCGTAAATGCCGGGATCAGACAATACCGGTGCCGGCATACTTACATTCTCATAAAGGTTTGCAACTGATTTAGAATATGGATAATGGCCTTCCAAACCAGGCTTTAGATTACCATCAACGGCGTGCACGGCATTAAAACTTACCGACAGGCAGAAGGGTTTGTCAGGTGACTGATTCTGTATATATTCAATAGCCTTTTCCCCTTTTATTTCGGCTGAATGCCTGGTACTTTCATCTTCATATGTCTTTATATATGGAACACTGGATGGAGATAAACTGCAATAGTCGAACATTTCTGACAGAATACTGTCCTGTTTCTCAAGGTTAACACCAAGCTTACCAATAAATCCTGTATTATACCCGGCTTTTCTTAATAGCAAGGGATATGATTCTTCTAAGAACCCCATTTGCAGAGGAGGCTTGCCAAAGGTGTAATTATGTTTACATTCATACAGGCCGGTTAAGATGCTTGCCCTGCTGGCTGCACAGATAGATGTTGTAACATACGCCCTGGTAAACATCACTCCTCTTTCCGCAAGCCCGTCAATTACGGGTGTTTCAACAATTGAATGTCCGGCGCATGAAAGGACATCATTTCGTTGATCATCTATAAGAAAGAATAATATGTTCGGCCTTGTAGCATCATCCACTATTGCTGTTTTACAAGAATAAAAGGTACTTAATATGATGAGAAGGATAATACTTATTTTATTCATGGCCTGATCCATTTTCTTTCGATGTTATTCTTACAGTGTAATCACCTTCTGTCAGTGTAAAGTTCCATATTTCTGAGTCCCGGATAATATTGGGTGTTTGTCGTCAGCAAATCCTGGCCAGCCAATAGCTTAAAATTAAAGGATTCTTTCATAAATTCAAAGGAGTGTTCTGCAATTCATACTTATTCCTCCTTTTCTGCAGAGTTCGTTGCTTGATGTAAGCTCTTCGGGCTAAGATTTCTTTCTCTCTTCCAAAGTAAACATCAGCCGGTGTTACATTATTCAAATTTTTATACTTAAGCTATTCTTCTCTATCCATTAGCGGCAACTTATGCATAAAAAACCTGATTTTATTATTTTTCACATATTCTTATTTCATCCGGTCTGCAATCATCAGTCTACAGCCGGCAGTCAGCAGTCTTCTCTCAGTCTCTCAGTCTTTGCCCTTCCTATTCCTGTCGCAGGTTGTCAATTGGATTAACCATTGCTGATTGTCTTTCTTTGAAGAATATTGTTATAAAGACCAGGGCAGTAAGGATCACCATTGCCAGTATAAATGGCAAAGGACTAATGGATATCTTCTGAGAAAAATTTTGAAGCCATTTATAACCAATCAAATATGCCACGGGAGAAGCAACTATAAAGGCGAACATAATCATTAAAAGCATTTCTTTTGCAGATAACTGAATTACTTCGTTTACTGTAGCTCCCATCACCTTTCTTATGCTTATCTGTTTTGCTCTGCGTTCTGTTAAATAACTAACCATAGAGTAAGCACCTATAAGAGAAAGAATGACGGCTACGATACCTGCAATTAAAACTATTTTTGCCTGGTTGGCTTCCTTCCTGTACAAGGTATTACGTGCTTCTGCAAGATGACGGTAATTATATTCAAACTCGGGATCGAACTCAATCATACGATCAGCCACTTCCTTTGCTATGAATGAGGGATTACCGTTATAATGAATGATCAGTTCAGCACATATATTGTAAAACTGTGTATACAGAAATGGCTTTCTCTCACCTTTTCGTGCAATCAGATCAGCATTTTCCACTACTCCAATTATTTCAACTTCCTGTAATGATCCGGTATATATACTCTTTCCTATCGGATCATCCAATCCCAGGATATCAACCGTTGCCACATCAATGATTACACTTTCTGTATCAATACCTGTTGTCTGTGAAAATGACCTGCCCTGCAGCAGATCGATGCCGTAAGCTTTAAAAAAATCATCCTCGACAAAATAACCCATAACAGGTATGCCTTCGCCTGTATCTCTGTCGCGTATTGACATCCCAACAGTTTCTCCGAAGCCTGAGCCATTTCCTGATATAGATATAATACCCGGAATCTTCCTTAATTCTTCTATATAGGCATTATACTTAAACTCCAATGCAGGAGATACTCCGATCAGTATCCGGTTTTCAGGCTCATATCCCGGATCTTTCTCATCAAGGTATCTGAGCTGGAAGAAGAAAATAAAGATGCTTATAAGCAGACCTGCTGATATAATATACTGGAATACTACCAGGATCTTTCTTAAGGTAATTGAACCGCCCATGCTCTGACTGCTTCCTCTTATCATGCCAATAATATCCGGAGAAGAATACCTCAAAGCCGGGAAAATACCTGCTAAAATACCGGTTAACAGAGCTATAATAAAAATCAGTACCTGTATCCACCATAAACCGGGTCCATATTGACTAACATTGATACCTGACAGCTCCCTGAATGCGTCAATGAATATTTCTGAAAGAATTAAGCCCAGGATAGCTGCCAGGAATGTCATCAGGACTGATTTCAATAACATTGATCGTATTAGAACCGGACGCGAGGCACCAAAAACTTTCCTGATACCTGTCTCACGGATTCTCAGTTCATTATTTGCGGCAAAAGTATTTACATAGTTCACAATTGACACAATCAATACCAGCACTGATATGGTAATGAAAAGGATGAAATTATTCGACGTCTTATTATAATATTGATGAATCTCAGTAAATTTCATGAGTTCAACAGAGTACATCTCCTTACTCTTGATATCATAATCATAGTAGAAATCTCCTATCAGTGACCTGATATCGTCAAAACTTTCATAAGTATGAATTGCCTTAATGTAGGTCTCAACACTAAGGAAATTATAAGTATCCGGCAGTGTCCTGAAAAAGTTTGTAAGTGGAATCAAATAATCAAATTGCATACTTGAATTCCCGGGAGGATTGTCTGTAATTCCTATTACCGAATAAACTTCACCTTTGATAGTCAGTATCTTTCCCAGACAGTCTGTGTTTCCAAAAAGTTTTTCTGCCAGTTGCTTGCAAAGTATTATTGTGTTTGGATCTGATATATGTGAGTCATCTCCAACCAGCATCTTAAAATCAAATACTGAGAAAAACTCTTCATCAATAAATAAACCGGTATTATTCTTAAACTTCTGCTCACCGGTATAGATTGGTTCACTTGACTTTCTAATTCTGCATGTAGCTTCAATGCCCGGTATATGATTGTCAATATATTCTTTGAGCTGCTGATGAGTAAGGCTCATAACAACCTCATTATCCGGCTGCAGTTCCATCCTGGTTGAAATTTGGTAAATCCGGTCAGAATCTTTATGAAAACGATCATAAGATGATTCGTAAATAATATAGGTGACAGAATATATTGTTACCATCATACCAATGGATAATCCTGCAAGACTAACAAGATTAGAAACATGATTGGTTCTGAAATCCCTGAAATATTGTTTAAGTTTCATAACATCAGAGTGTTTAAACAAAGATATTACCAAATGTAAATGTTAACAATCAATACCCACGTTAAACGACTGTTAAACAATGGTTAATGTTGATCCAGCCATAACATCCTCCTGAGCACTTTGGCTATAATTTGAGCCAAAGGTAATCCGGAGATAATCCATCATGAAATGAATTATATGAACCGACAGATATTCAATTCAAATTAAGAAATTCAGATTGTGAATATGGAATGATGAACCGATTGGCGGGCAGGAAGAAAGGTACTGCCCTCAGGTCCTTAATTTACATTGAAGTGATTTACACCCCTGTACCACCTGCCTTCGGTATCAAATCCATATACGGAAACAGCATGCCTGCCGGGGTAGTCATTCATTTTTATTGTGACCGAGTTCCCTGAAGATGGATTAAACTTATCCCAGATAACTATATTATCTATCTGGGGATAGCCTTTTATTGTCAGGTTTCCGGTAAAATCATCAGCATCAGGTTTTACAGGAAGCTGAACGTTTGAAATAACTGCAGAACGGGGTATTTTGAGACCTGCAAAATCGCTGTTTCTTGAGATAATATTAACGATACCTGACAGGACAACATTACCATGAACATAGAAATCATTTATACCCTCTATTCTTACTATCCTGTCAGGGGGCAGGTTCAACAGATCATCATATTCATAAAGGGGGATTCCGTCCAGTAATACCAGGGCAGGAAAATCGCCTGCTAACAGGTTATTGCCGGTTGACAGCAGAACACTGCGGCCATCTCTTTGTCTTACTGCAACGAATGGTACTACCTCAAGAAAGACTTCCCTGAGGTTAGGTAGTTTAATATATTCATCAACGTCAATACTATAATCAGGTTTGCCATAAAAAGCATGAGTAAGGAGCCGTGAATCATCTACCATTACAATCTCTGCTGAATCTGTAGCATAATAAATATCCTTAAGTTGCAGAAGGAGGCCCTGGTTTTTAAGGAATTCCCCTTCCTCTGCGGTAAAAGAAGCCCTTCCCTTTTCAGGCAAGTTGCTCAAACCGGTAAAAGTTTCTTCCTGTTCAAGCTTCCAGGACGGGTCATACTCATTATAATAATTGAGAAAGTAGTCCTTACTTCCATGAAGCCCCGGGAAAGTCAAAGCAAAGAAGCCCTGTTCATCAGTTCTTGCAGCAGAAAATAAATTATCATTCAGTATGGTCATCGCCACATTCTTCAAAGGCAGCGGCATCCCCTGCTTATCCCTGATCCATCCCCTTATACTGCCCGTCCTTGTATCCGGATAATAAGTTATTCCCCTGTCACCCTTCGTGTTAAAAGAGGGTGCAGACGGAAATTCAGGATCGTCTCTGAAAAAGGCAGCAGCGGTCCCTGGGGCATAAGTGTTTGAGTTCAGCCAGGCCCTGAAAGCTTCATCACCGGCCGGAATTCCGGACAGAGCAGGCCAACCGGGCAAGCCCGGCAAATAACTGTAAATATCCGACCCCGGCACATCTGCATGAACGATAAGCTTAAACCTGTTACTTGCATCCCTTCCTGAAATTACAGGTGAAATAAAATCAAATGATTGTTCTGAACCGATTTTAAAATTGCTGCCACCCGCCTCAATTCTTATTGATGCAGGTAACTCTGAGTAATCGGACCATAAGCTTCGGAATATCTCGTTATTCGCTTCGTCCAGTACTGCTACCTGTGAAATACCACCCGGGAAATCCTTTAAGGGAATACGGAAAGTAAGCTGTCCATTGTCAGGCTTCCCGCGGTCAAACCACGACCAGGAATAAAATCTGTGAACAAGTACTTTATATTCCGCATCGTCTTTTGAGTTCCGGATATTAACATTGAGATAGCCATATTTCTCTGTGAGGCTAATCTCCGCATCGCCCTGGCTTATTTTTTTATCCTGAATTATAAACCTGATATTTTCTTTGGGAAAATTCTCAGCGAAAGCCTGGTATCGATCCGGATGGGCGGCATTATAGTATGAGCTTGCCCAACCCGTGGGATCAGTCTTAAAGCAGAGCACCGTATCACGGGGTCCACTCAGGATGAAACCATGTGCTTCAATACCGGTACCGTAAGTATCAGTTGCATGAACAGAGCACATTTGTCTTCCGCTAACAGGATCAGCATAGGGAGTGATCTCAAGTTCCAGTTTATTTCTTTCGGCAGCAGGTTGAACATTAACATCATCAGGGTTAATAATCCTTATTGCACGGCTCGTAAAATACTTTTCATCAAAGTTCCTCATCCAGTTTGTATATGCACAAAGGAAATACCATCCTGTGGATAGATTCTGAGGTATCTCAATTTTCCCTGTCACTTCTGATTCTTCGAGAGCAAGGTTAAAACGCTTAATATTCTTGCCCTGCGAATCGATGAGTTCCAGGCGCAGGCTATTGCTCAGTACAGATGGCTTATATGTATCGTTTTCCAGCAGCTCAGCCCTGAAATAAATTTCTTCACCAGCCAGGAATAACTCTCTTTCCGTTTGCAACCACACTGTTTCCATTAACTGAACCTGTGAACAAACATTACTGGATGCAATTAATAAAACCGGAATGATATATGTTATGAGCCTCTTCTTCATCTATGCAGCTTTTTAAAAATCCCAGAACGGTGGTCTCTCAGTTGTCCCTCCCCGTAAGGTGCAGTCAAAACACAGGGCGTCAGAAGTAAAATACTGGTTTTCCTTTTCATCATAAATGATAATTGTACCGGCATCTATCGCTATCCAGGGATTTTCTTCTGTACCCACCTCTATCTTCGTGCAATTATATCCTGATACAGGGAACTCTTCAGGCTTATTAAAATACTTTACCTCTTCGCTTACACCTGCCACCTCAAATATCCCTGTTACATTGGATGATGGATCGGAAGAGCAAATTATATTACCCATAAGCCTGAAAGGCTGTGTTTCATAAAGACCTCCCGTTTTATTAATTATCTTGTCCATGTCTTTCCAGAAATAATAACATTCAGAAGTTATTTTAAGCTGCCTTACATGGAGTCTGTATCGGACTGTCAATTCATCCCCGTACTGCGATTCAAAATGCAGGGGAGCTTCCACGATGCTGTTCTCAACCAGACCTTCAGTCCCTGCAACAAAGATCCCCGGTATGTTCTTTGACCCCCAGCATTCTTTCAAATCAGAATTATCATATGGTATCATCCCGTAGGGAGGATGGTATATAAAGTCGGCATCGTAGGAGAGATAATAATAGTAGGTGGCGTCTAAAATCCACCTGTAATATGACTGGTCCGGGGAATCATCATGGGTACTTACAAGGAAATTATAGCCCCTTACAGTGACACCATCATCCGATATTTTTCGTTCGTCGACTTCATAACTGATACTGTCAATTGCAGGAGAAGATACGAGCTTTTCAAAACCTGACTCATAAACTTCCCCCTGGTGGCAGATCATTATCTTATATGATTTTCCTTCCTCCCCTGTAAATACGGGATCAATAGCTTCATATACGCCAGGTCTCAGGTTAGTTAGCTGGTATTCATTCCCGTCATCGCAGATTATGTACACCTCTGCCCCGTCAACCGGCTTATCTCCTGGTGTAGTGTTATCCTCTGCCCTGGTCATTAAGGGTATATTACGGGCAATCTTCACAATTGGCGGCAAATCCGGATCATTGGTAACCAGGGCTTCTATTGAGATGCTGTTCTCATATTTGGCCGTGTCGGGCATAAATGGCTCTATGCATGATGATAAAGCAATGATAAATGATATGTATAGTATGAATTTATTCAGTTGCATAGTTACCCAGTTTGAAATTATAGCTTACAGTGAAAATCGGGACACCATAGATAGATTGTTTATATCCTTTTATCCTGCCTTCCTGGTTTTTAAAATATACCGAATATGCATTATTTCTACCGGTGAGGTTATACACTGAAAAGGACCATGATCCATGTATTAATTTCTCCTTCTTCAGGTTACCTTCTATATTTACCGACACATCGAGTCTGAAATAATCAGGGATCCGGTATTCATTCCTTAATGAATAGTTAACTACCTGTACTCCGGAAAAATAGGATATGCCTGTGGGATATGTTATTGATCTGCCTGAACTGAAAACCATGTTCGAAGCCAGGCTTATCCTGCGTGAAATACTTATATTACCCACGAAATTGAAAGAATGCGGTTTATCATAGTTGGCAGGATAGGTCAGGCCCTTGTTGATCTTTTGCCACTCCTGTTCACCATCGACTGTGATCAGCGAGCGCGACCATGTATAGCTTATCCATCCTGTGAATCTCCCTTCATTACGTTTCAACATGAGTTCCAGTCCATAGGAATCATTTCTGCCCTGGAGTATAAGTGTTTCAAAGTCGGGACTGCTGGTTAGATCGGCACCATCTTTATACTCAACAATATTCTTGCCTTTCTTATAATAGACTTCCGCGGAGCTTTCCAGGGATGCGCTTCTGATATCCCGGTATATCCCAAAGCTCAGCTGGTCTGATACAGGAGGAGTAATATAGGGATCGGCAAGCTTCCACCTGTCGGTTGGTGCCACAGAAACAGTATTTGATAACATAAAGAGATACTGTCGCATCCTGTTATAGCTGAATTTAAGTGACAGATCCGGATTTATCCTGTAATTCAATGATAAGCGATACTCAGGTCCTGAATAGTTATCAATAAATTCTCCTGCACCGTAGTTAAGGGTATCTGTTATATTCTCCTGCTCGTAGGGTAAGTTTTCACCATACCGGTATAACTGATTAGGCCCCAGATAACTATAAAAACTATATCTCAGTCCGCCGTAGACAGTGAGTTTATCGGTAAGCGAAGCTTCATCAAAGGTATAAACAGCATATTCAAGTCCCTTCTCCTGACCAAAATCATTTGGTTCAAGTAATGACTCGGTACCATAGGGGTCGTAGCTCCCCTGGTCCAGGTGATGCAGTATTCCGCTCAGTCCGAAACCCATCCTGTGCTTGAGCCATGGGAAGCCGGTAAAGTTAATTTTCAGTTCCTGTGACTTTACCTCAAACCTGTGTTCAAAAGCCTCCGAAAGTTGCTCCTTACTGTTATGATAATTGCTATAATCACTCATGACTGCTGCAACTTTCATTTTCCATTTTTCGTGCAGATTCTTATCATAAACAACTGAAAAGCCCAGGTTCTCATACATATAATCATTTGTGCGTGCAAGGGTAAAACGGTCTTTACTGTGATAACCGAACAGTTGCCACGACGAGTTATTTTGGTTAACCACATGTACCGATCCCATGAGGTCATAGAAGGAAGCATCACTGCTGCTGATGTCAGGATCATTAATCCGTTTGAGTATCCAGTCTGAATAGGTTGACCTGGCGCCCAGAATCACCGATGCCTTATCCCTGATCAGGGGTGCCTCAAAAAGAAGGGATCCTGTTACCGGGCTTATCCCTCCCCGGGCACCAAAATTTTTCTTATTACCCTTCCGTGTTGACACATCGAAAACCGAAGCCAGGCGACCACCGAATTCAACGGGAAAATTGCTTTTGTACAGGTTAAAATCGCTTACCATATCAGGATTAAAGGCAGAGAAAAAACCGAAAAGATGACCGGTATTGAGAACAGGCACCTCATTAATCAGGAAGAGGTTCTGATCAGAAGATGATCCCCTTACGTTAAAACCTGCAGAACCTTCTCCCACCGTTTGTACACCGGGCATCATATTGGCTATCTTGAGTATATCTCTTTCACCCAGCACAACGGGGATACTCTTTATGTGTTTCATCTCAATCTTCTGAAATCCCATTTGCATACCCTGCACATTATCATGCCTTCCTGATCTCACAATGACTTCCTGGATATCTATCAGTTTTTCAATCATCTCAATATTAAGTATACCTGAACCATTCATATTGACAAGGTAAGTTTCAGGTTCCATACCCATACATGAAATATTAAGATTGAAAACTGAGCCAGTTTCAACAGGCAGGGAATACTCTCCATCAGCATTGGTAATTACTCCCTTGCTGGTGCCTTCAACCACTATGGTTACTCCGGCAACAGGCTCGCCACTGGTTCCCGACATGATTCTTCCCGAGAGGACACTCATGCCGGAATTATCAGCATTATTGCCGTTACCAATTGTAACTACCTTAACAGCCTGTTCATAAGAAACATTAGCGAAATACTGTTCGGCAATTGATCTCTCAAGGCTGTCAGACTGCATTATGTCTGTTTCATAAGATGCAATATGACTTTCACTTATTTCTTTTTCCCCGGTAAGGAAGAACTGCTTACTGCCTATCTGTACAAAGTTAACAGAGCCGGGAGAAAGAGCATTTTCAAGGATGGATAATACTTTCAGGGAATCACCCCGGGCATTTATTCTGATATTACTGATCCATTCCGGTTTATAATAGATAAAGATTCCATAGTCTTTTTTCATTATGCCCGCAAACTCCTCAAAAGTCAAATTACTAAAATCACCTGTAATTACAATCTGTTTGTAATCCTGTGCTGATAACTTGTATAAAAACAGGAAAGACAAGATTATTATAATGATATTCCTTTTCATTCCTGTCCGCTTATGATTTTGTT
>DRFJ01000003.1 GCA_011050615.1 Bacteroidota bacterium | reverse complement strand
TGACAGGGAAGGGAGAGCCCGGATGGTAAACGTGGCTGACAAGCCCGATAGCACCAGGGTGGCCCGGGCTGCCGGCTCAATAAGACTTCTGCCCGGCACGGTGGACCTCATCAGGAAGAATGAAATGAAAAAGGGTGATGTGCTGACTGTTGCTGAGATTGCCGGGGTGCAGGCAGCAAAAAAAACATCAGAGCTTATTCCACTCTGCCATAATATTGTACTTAATAAGGTAGCCGTGACGGCAACACTGGATGAATCAGGAGTGAACGTTGAATGCATCGCCGAGAGCTTTGGGAAAACCGGGGTGGAGATGGAAGCCCTTACAGGAGTCTCAGTAGCCCTGCTTACCGTTTATGATATGTGTAAGGCGGTTGATAAGGAGATGCTTATAAATAATGTTCGCTTAACTGAAAAAATAAAAAAATGAAAAATCTACCCCAAAAATTCAAGGCACTCATTATAACCCTGTCAGACAGGGCGACACGTGGTGAATATGAAGATCTTAGCGGCCCAATCGCAAAGGAAATGCTCGAAGGCTATTTCAGTGAAATAAACTGGAAAATAGAAACCACCTGCGAAATTATTTCCGATGATAAGTCCAGACTGCGTCAGCTTCTTAATGAGTACTCCCAAAACTATAATATCATAATCACAACGGGAGGAACAGGCATAGGCCCCGGTGATATTACCGTTGATGTGGTTAAAGACCTTATCAATATTGAGATCCCGGGCATAATGGACCATATAAGGCTTAAATACGGTATGGAAAAACCAAACGCCCTCCTGAGCCGTTCAGTGGCCGGGATAATGGGTAACTGCCTGGTATATACACTCCCGGGATCAGTAAATGCCGTAAAAGAATACCTGTCAGAAATATTTAAAAGCCTGCAGCATACAATCTATATGCAATACGGGATCGATGTGCATAAAAAACACTGAGCCGGTAAGCCCCCGCTTCAGGTGTTGATGAAGTTAAGCCCCCGGCCGGTCAGCGTTTGTTGAGGGTATTGATGATATGATGACCGATAAGACGGTCATATCTTCCATTGGGATCCCTGTAATAGGAGAGGATAATGTAATCATTCTCTGTTTCATAATGATCGCCTTCAAACATGCTGAATACTGAAGCCGACAGGCTTCCATTATTAACGGCATACATATAATTATACCAGCCCTGCTTTAGAAGCAGCCGACACTCATAGGCATGCTCCTCTGTATTATAGTACATCTTGTTTCCTTCACCAAATTCCCACCCGCTCAGCTCTCCAAAAACATATATATCCTCTTCCACAGGGAAATTTGATGGAAGGGTGAAATATACATATACATAATCAGCATCGGTATGAGGATCAATCCCTTCCTGGTGGGCTATGTAATATTTCCCGTTGAAATCGGGCCGGTAAAAATATTGTCTCGCTGCCCTGTTCCCGGAATCGCGCAAGCGGACATGATAGTAACCATATAAATTTTCAATACTGCTGATATATTCTGTCTGGTACCTTAAGCTTTTGATGTCAAAATACCTGTATTCACTTCCTCCCGGAAAGATGTTAAGGTCGGATAGCCCGTTATACTCAAGGCTGTAATTGCCTGTGAAATCAGGCTTTAAATTTCTTCTTGCATTATCCCATCTTCCATTTTGAAGAATTGTGCTGAAAACAGTGCTGTAGGGATCCTGGATGTCAAGGGAGGCATGACTGACCCTGAAATCAATCTGCTGGCCTGTCAGGTAGTAGCCGCCCAATTTTGATCGCAGGATGGTGGCACTTATTGGTGCAGCTGCCTCGCTTACCATAAACCTTCTGGTGATTACAGGGGAATCAGGTTTTCCAAAAGGATATACCCTGATGATATAATTACCGGAAATCTTAAATGTTACCTCATTGTTCGGGAAACTCAAACTGTAATGTATATAGTTAACAGTTGTATTAAACGACATGTCATAGTCCTGCACCTGGTTTTCCGTAAAGCCTTCAAGATATTCCGACTCAAATACCCGGCTGGGCTTCCAGTCCTTGTCACAGTGAACAAAGGTGTAATAATAAGTTTCTATATCATTTCCCAGCAGGTCAAAATGCAAGACCAGCTTTTCATCAGAACCAAGAGTGATAATTGGATAGGACAGGTTCCACTCCTCACGGTGCAGCTTCACTGACTTAATCTCCCCTTCGCTTATTTGCTGAGCGGACATGTTGCAGGCGAAGCTTATTGCCTGCACCATTATAAACAAATATTTGACTTTTTGCGATAACATATAACAGCAAAATTACACTTATAACGTTAATTTACATTCTATGTTATTCGTTTTCTGGCTTATAGTTTTTATTCTCTCCTCCCTGCCTCTAAATATCACTGTTTACTCATAAAATATTATAAGGCGAATCATAGATTTATATGTTATAAAACAGTTGCTTCAAATCAGTGTAAGGGTATTTTTGTCGCATCTTGTGTATTTATGATATTTGTCATTATTGTGTGTGAAAAAATTAACATTGTAATTTTCAATTTCTATATTTAAAATTATAAACAAGTCTGTATGTCCAAACAAATTAAGCTACGTAAAGGACTAAATATCAGGATGAAAGGCAAGGCTGACAAGATCCTGATTCCAGAGGAACGTCCCGGCAGGTTTGCTGTTAGACCTGTTGACTTCCCGGGACTGGTTCCCAAGATGTGCGTCAAACCCGGTGCAGAGGTTAAGGCAGGGACGACAATTTTTTTCGATAAGAAAAATGAGAAGGTGAAATATACCTCTCCTGTTAGCGGTGTTGTCCTTGATGTAACAAGAGGAGAAAGACGCCGGATACTCGAAGTGGTTATCGAAACCAGAGGGGATGATTACATTGATTTTGTCAAGGCTGACCCTGAGAGAATGAAAACTGAGGATATTAAGAAAAAGCTGCTGGAATCAGGCTTGTGGCCTGCAGTGAGACAGAGGCCCTACCATATAGTGGCAAATCCTGAAGAAAGTCCCAAAGCAATATTCATCTCAGGCTTTGATACTGCACCCCTGGCAGCTGATATGGATTATATTATTGACCATCTGCCTGAGGAGGACTATCATACCGGGATCAAAGTCCTGAGAAAACTGACTGAAGGCAAGGTTTATCTCAGTTTGGGCAATAATACAACTTCAGACTTGCTGAAAACCACACCGGGAGTTGAAATTAACTATTTCTCAGGACCACACCCGGCTGGTAATGTGGGCATCCAGATACATCATATTGATCCTGTAAATAAAGGGGAGGTCGTGTGGTATGTTAACCTGCAGGATATTGTTTCGATAGGCCGCTTATTCAATGAGGGTAAATATGCGCCGGATAAAATAGTAGCCCTGGCGGGATCGGAGGTTGAAAAACCAAGATATTACCGCACACGTACCGGAGCAAGTATAAGTAATATAGTGAAGGGAAATATCACCTCGTTCAATGTAAGGTATATAAGCGGGAATGTACTTACCGGGCAGAAAATTCAGCGCGATGGTTTCCTTGGCTATTATGATTCGTCAATAAGCGTTATTCCGGAAGGCAATTATTATGAATTTTTCGGATGGATAACACCCGGACTCAATAAATTCAGCTTTTCACGTACCTTCCTGACCTGGCTGATGCCCGGCAAAAAATATCGCCTTGATACCAATATGCATGGAGGTGAAAGGGCCTTTGTTGTTACGGGTGAATATGAAAAGGTACTTCCTATGGATGTCTATCCCATGCAATTACTGAAATCAATTCTTGTTGAGGATATTGACAGGATGGAGCAGCTGGGAATATATGAGGTGGCAGATGAAGATTTTGCCCTGTGCGAATTTATTTGTCCTTCAAAAATCGAAATACAGTCAATCATCCGTAAAGGACTTGACCTGATGGTTAAGGAGATGAGTTAAAAATATAAAAGTATTATCTTAATAATGAAAGCATTAAGAAAACAAATAGATAAGATCAAACCTCATTTCGAAAAAGGCGGCAGGTTTGAAAAACTCCGTTCCCTCTTCGACGCCATTGAAGTTTTGATCTTTGTACCTGACAGGGTTACTTCCAGAGGCTCTCATATCCGTGATGGTATTGATATGAAGAGGGTGATGATAACAGTATTTATTGCCCTTATTCCTGCCGTTTTATTCGGGATATACAATATCGGCCTTCAGTATTATCAGTCGATAAACGTGGAAGCCGGCTTCTGGCAAATGGTATGGTTCGGTTTCCTGAAATTCCTGCCTATCCTCCTTGTAAGTTATATTGTGGGACTTGGCATTGAAATAATCTTTGCTCAGATAAGAGGGCATGAAGTAAATGAGGGCTATTTCGTAACCGGACTGCTGATACCTCTCATTGTTCCCGTTGACATCCCCCTCTGGCAACTGGCACTGGCCGTAGTCTTTGCAGTCATAATTGGTAAGGAGGTATTTGGAGGAACCGGGATGAACATACTTAACCCCGCACTGGTGGCGAGGGCCTTCCTCTTCTTCAGTTATCCTAAGTGGATGTCGGGCGACCTTGTCTGGATAGCCGGTCTGGTTAAGAGTGAAGGTGTTGCTGATTCCTTCTCCGGTGCTACACCACTGGCACAGGCTGCACTCTACGAGGTGGACCAGATGCCCTCGATAATGGAAATGTTTGTAGGCACAATACCGGGATCTGTCGGGGAAACATCTACAATAGCCATCCTCATTGGAGCCGCTATCCTCATACTTACAGGTGTGGCTAGCTGGAAAATTATGCTGAGCGTTTTTGCGGGAGGCCTGGGAATGGGCTTATTGCTTAATGCCTTCGCAATTAATCCGTTCATGGAACTACCTGCTTATTATCACCTCGTTATGGGAGGTTTTGCTTTTGGTGCCGTGTTTATGGCCACTGACCCGGTGAGCGGAAGCCAGACAGAAACAGGTAAATGGATATACGGCCTGCTTATCGGTATACTGGCAGTATTGATCAGGGTGCTGAACCCGGCCTTCCCCGAAGGGATGATGCTGGCAATACTCTTTATGAACGTATTTGCCCCACTGATAGACTACTATATAGTGCAGGCAAACATCAGGAGAAGATTAAAAAGGGCAAAAAGTAATTAAAAGATATTTGCAATGAAACAATTCAGTAACAGATATATATTCATCTTTGCGACGGTAATGGTTGCCATTGTCGCCCTGATACTCTCTGCTGCCGCATTGCTGCTTCAACCCCTGCAGCAAAAAAATGCTGAAATAGAGAAGAAACGTAATATCCTTGCTTCCGTAGGAGTGGAGGCTACCGAAGAAACAGCCGAAAACCTGTATGACCAATTTATTACAGGGTCTTTTGCTATTAATTCTGAGGCCGAAAGGGTTGAGGGTGCTGATCCTTTTTATGTGGATGTGCGCAAGGAACAGAAAAAACCCCTCGAAGAACAGGTATTCCCAATATTTGAAGCCAGCCTTGAAGATGGCAGTAAAAGCTATATAATGCCCCTGGAAGGAAAAGGCCTCTGGGGACCGATCTATGGCTATATATCAATTAAAGAAGATATGAGGACAATTAGCGGTGTCACATTCGATCATAAATCGGAAACACCGGGACTGGGAGCTGAAATAAATGAAGGCTGGTTTGAAGCCCAGTTTGTTGATAAAAAACTCTTTGAAGACGAAGAATTCGTGAGCATACTGGTGCAGAAAGGTGGTGCCGGGGAAGACGATCCGCATGCCGTTGATGCAATATCAGGCGGAACAATTACCAGTAAGGCACTTGAATCAATGTTATATAACTGCCTTGTTAATTATGTTGAATTCCTGAAAAAAAATAGTCAATAAGATATGAGCACAGAAAAAGAAAGAGAACCATTGTTCTCAGCTAAAAACCTGAAACTGCTGAGAGAACCACTGGGTGAAAATAACCCCATTACGGTTCAGGTGCTGGGTATATGCTCCGCCCTGGCTGTAACAGCAAAGCTGAAACCTTCCGTGGTGATGGCTATATCCGTTGTTGTGGTACTTTCAGTGTCAAACGT
The DNA here is from genome assembly GCA_011050615.1 of Bacteroidota bacterium. Classification (GTDB taxonomy): domain Bacteria; phylum Bacteroidota; class Bacteroidia; order Bacteroidales; family VadinHA17; genus UBA9300. Next base: position 33,674 of record DRFJ01000003.1, on the reverse strand, counting down.
AATAGTATCACTGTTCAGGAAATCAGTGCCACCGAGAATCAGGATCATCTTCCAGCTCGTGGTTATCGCTATGATGGTTATCCTTGTCGACCAGGTACTTAAAGCCTTTGCCTTTGAGGTCAGTAAACAACTCTCGGTCTTCGTGGGCCTCATTATTACAAACTGTATAATAATGGGTCGCCTTGAGGGCTTTGCCATGGCTAACAAGCCGTGGGAATCATTCCTTGACGGAGTGGGTAATGCAGCAGGCTATGGACTGATCCTTATTATAGTTGGATTCTTCAGGGAATTCCTGGGGTCAGGAACAGTATTCGGTTATCCCGTGATCGATAAAATCGGCCTGTATAATATCGGCTATGAAAATAATGGCTTTATGATACTGCCTCCCATGGCCCTGGTAACAGTGGGTATAATTATCTGGATTCAGAGAAGCAGGAACAGGAATCTGGTTGATAAAAGTTAATACTGGCAATTATGGAAAATCTTGTAAATATCTTCGTAAGATCGGTCTTTATAGATAATATGGTCTTTGCATACTTCCTGGGTATGTGCTCATACCTGGCAGTGTCGAAAACAGTAAAGACCTCTGTAGGACTGGGTGTGGCCGTAGTCTTCGTGCTTACCATTACCGTACCCGTAAACTATCTTATTCATAATTTTCTTCTCAAGGAAGGTGCTCTGACATGGCTGAGCAGATCCTTCGCAGGAGTTGACCTGGGCTTTCTTTCCTTCATCATGTTCATAGCTGTTATTGCCTCAATGGTCCAGCTGGTGGAAATGGTTATTGAAAAATTCAGCCCCCAGCTCTATTCCTCCCTCGGAATATTCCTGCCCCTGATAGCAGTAAACTGCGCAATACTTGGAGGATCACTCTTCATGGTCGAAAGGGAATATGCAAATATAGGTGAAGCAACAGTTTTTGGCTTTGGTTCAGGCGTCGGCTTCCTCCTGGCCATAGCAGGTATTGCAGCTATACGAGAAAAAATACAATATTCAAATGTGCCTGCACCACTTAGAGGGCTGGGTATAACATTTATAATTACAGGGCTGATGGGTATTGCCTTCATGAGCTTTATGGGTATTAAACTGTAAAATTGCATAATTATGATATTAGCTACATCCACAATAGTTGTTATCGGAATAAGTATACTGGTCTTCCTGGCGGTAATACTTTTGCTCGTTATTATACTGTTGTATGCAAGAAAAAAACTGGTGCCCCAGGGTGATGTGAAACTACAGGTCAATGACCGGGAAATGATAGTATCACCGGGTAACAACGTTATGGCAACCCTCGCAAATAATGGTATATTCCTTCCATCAGCATGCGGCGGCGGCGGTACATGCGGACAGTGTAAGTGCCAGATACTGGAAGGAGGGGGCTCCATTTTGCCTACAGAAACAGGCTTTTTTACCAGAAAGGAACAACAAAACCAATGGAGACTGGGATGCCAGGTAAAGATCAGGGAAGATATGCTTATTAAACTTCCCGAGGAAATTCTTGGAATCAAGAAATGGGAATGCGAGGTAATATCCAATAAAAATGTTGCCACCTTTATCAAGGAATTCGTGGTCAAACTGCCCGAAGGTGAGACAATGGACTTCAGACCAGGTGAATACGTGCAGATAGATGTGCCCAGATTTGATATATCTTTTAAAGATATGGATGTTGAAGAAGAGTTCAGGGATGAATGGGATAAATTCAAAATGTGGGACCTCAGAACGAAAAACTCAGAAGAAACAATGAGGGCTTATTCAATGGCAAACCACCCCGCCGAGGGAAATATAATAATGCTCAATATTCGTATTGCCACACCTCCGTGGGACAGGAAGAAAAATAAATTCATGAATGTTCCTCCGGGTATATGCTCTTCCTACGTCTTTACACGAAAACCGGGAGATAAGGTAATGATATCAGGACCTTATGGCGAATTCCATATCCAGGATACCGGAAATGAAATGATTTATATAGGAGGCGGGGCAGGAATGGCTCCCCTCAGATCGCATATCTTCCACCTCTTCCATACACTCAAAACTGATCGTAAAGTGTCATACTGGTATGGAGCACGGTCACGCCGCGAGATATTCTACGAAGATGAATTCAGGGCAATAGAAAAGAAATTTCCCAATTTTACTTTTAACCTGGCCCTGTCTGAACCCCTGCCTGAAGATAACTGGGAAGGGTATACTGGCTTTATACACCAGGTACTGTACGATGAATACCTAAGTAAGCTGGACGAACCCGAAGAAATTGAATATTACCTCTGCGGACCGCCTCTTATGAACGATGCAGTACTCAAACTTCTTTACGAACTGGGGATACCCGATGAGAATGTAGCCTTTGACGACTTTGGCGGCTGATTGCTCTTCCGCTGTTTCAAATAAAAAAGAGGACCGTTCCTGAAACGGTCCTCTTTCTTTTCTTATCCTTTGAAGATAGGGGAAAGGGGAATATGAAAACATATCTTCATAACAAATCTATCACTTTATTATTTAAAAAAAAATATCTTTTTGGCCAACCCAGCGAAATAATCCACGAAGGACCTTTTTCTTTACAGGAAAGTTAATTTCCGATTCTTTTGGATATTAGTTAATTTCGAAATGAAATAATTTAAACAAAATGAAGAGCAGGAATTTAATATTGTCTTTTGGGCTTATTGCTTTCTTATATGCCTGTAAATCAAATGAAAATATCGAGTCAAGAATCCAGGGATTCACCCAGGGAACCAGCTATTCGGTAATATGGTACCATGAAAAGGGCATCACCGATCAGGAAGTCCGGAAGGATATAGAAGAATTACTTACAGTAATAGATAATTCACTGTCAACCTATAATCCCGCTTCGGTTATTTCAAGGGTCAACAGGAATGAGGATGTTGTCCTCGATACCATGTTCATTAATGTTTTCAATAAATCATATGAGATATGGGCCCTGACCGGTGGCTCATTTGATATTACCGCCGCTCCCCTCATTAACGCCTGGGGTTTCGGCCCCGATGCCACCAAACGCTTTAATGAAAGTATCAAGAACAGACTTATGGATCTTGTGGGAATGGATAAGATAAAAATAGTTGACGGCATAGTGATTAAAAATGACCCTGATATGTGCCTTGATGTTAATGCAATAGCCCAGGGATATACCGTGGATATCCTGTGCGCTTACCTCTCATCAAGAGGATTAGAAAAATACCTGGTGGAAGTGGGTGGGGAAGTGCGTACAAAAGGGAAAAAACCGGGTGACAAACCATGGATAATAGGACTGGATAAACCCAGTGACGGAAATTATACCCCCGGCTTATACAGGCAGGCTGATATAAAACTGGTCGATAAGGCTCTTGCTACATCAGGTAACTACAGGAAATTCTTTATCGAGGACGGGCTTAAATATTCACATACCATTAATCCTAAAACAGGCTACCCCGTGAGGCATAAATTACTGAGCGCTACCGTTATAGCTGAAGACTGCATGACGGCAGATGCACTTGCAACAGCTTGTATGGTTATGGGACTGGAAAAAGCAAGGGAAATGATCCTTGAAGTGGGCGGACTTGATGCTTACCTCGTATATTCAGATGAAGAGGGAAATTTTAAAACATGGTTCACCGATGGAATGATCAATTACCTGGCAGATTGATTATTTTAAATCCCTGCAGGCAGGGCAGCCGGGAAAATCATCCGTGGGATGACAGCCAACATCTATGCTCTGGGCACATTTGATGCCCCGTTTGGCCATCTCCTTGTTACGACCTACATGGGTTTCCGGGAAACGACCTTTACTTGTGAACAGTACCTTGAAGGCTAAACCCACCAGGGCTATCGTAACCAGTATTAGACTTAAAAGCAATAATTTTATAAACATAATGAGTTAAATTCCTAAATTGTAAAATATTGAACACAAATTTAATAAAACAATTTGAATCTCCCTGATAAAACAAGAACTGATTATTATTGTTTAATAGACGAAAGACCGTGAAAATAGTACCGGCAATTATTGTTAACCTGGCTAAAACTGAACAGTTAGATAATGATGAAACGAGCATGAATAAAAAGTATAACAGTAAAGAAGTACTGGCAGATTATAAACTGGCAAACCTTAGCAGAAGTGTGAGCATCATGGGACGCAGGGAAGTATTATCGGGTAAAGCTAAATTCGGAATATTCGGCGATGGTAAAGAAATTGTCCAGATAGCACTGGCCAAACCTTCTGCAGAAGATATCTTTGATGAGGTTTATGATATTATGAGGGAGGCTAATCCCGGTAAATACGTCGATTTCCTGGCATAGAGACCTGTCAGATATCAGTCCTGTCTTCCTCGGAATGAGCCTTTTTAACCTCCTTATCATCACTTATCCGCCTTATCTTGATGTTGAAGGCAGCCATGAAAATACTCATAAAGGGGCTTATTATATTGAAGAAACAGTATGGAGCATAAGTGAAGGTTGAGACACCAAGCACACCTGCCTGGGTAGCACCGCAGGTATTCCACGGAATCAGTACGGAAGTTACCGTCCCGGAATCTTCAAGAGCGCGACTTAATACCTCGGGCTTAAGATCCATGTCTTCGTATATCTTTGCGAACATACGTCCGGGAACAACAATGGCAAGGTACTGGTCAGATGCCGTGGTGTTGAAGAAAATGCAGGTGCCCACCGTGGCACCTACAAGACTGCCCGCATTGTGAACTACCTTCATTATGTACCTGGTTATCTTTATAAGCATGCCTGCCGATTCCATAACACCCCCGAATACCATGGCCGTGATAATAAGCCATACGGTATTAAGCATGCCTGCCATACCACGGGTGGATAATAACTCATTCACGGCAGCATTTTCAGTGCTTACCGAAACACTGCCGAACATGGTCCGCATAATACTTATATACGATTGCTTCACATAGTTGCCGTCAATATTTGCTATTTCACGGATAACCTCGGGCTGTAGTATAATGGCAAAAACAGCACCCGCTAGAGTGCCTGCTATAAGTGCAGGCAGGGGAGGTACCTTCTTTACTATAATGAAAATAAGAAAGGCCGGAACTACAAGTAATACAGGGCTTACATTAAATTTGTTCTCAATGGATGTCAATACTGCATCAACGTCGGTGCCCACAGCCTCAACATTGTTTGTAAAACCTATGATGAGAAAAATAATCAGGGTAATTGTAATGCTGGGTCCAGTGGTCAGTACCATATACCTTATATGGGTGAAAAGATCAGTGCCAGCCATGGCAGGTGCAAGGTTGGTAGTATCGGATAACGGAGACATCTTGTCACCGAAATAAGCTCCTGATAATATTGCCCCGGCAACAAGGCCCGTATTAAATCCCAGGGTGATGCCTATACCCAGTAAGGCAATACCTATGGTAGCTACAGTCGACCATGAACTTCCTGTTGCAAGTGATATTATGGCGCATATTACTACGCTGGCAAAAAGAAAGATGGTCGGATTAAGAATCTTCAGACCATAGTATATAAGCATGGGTACAACACCGCTGATCATCCATGTGCCTGCAAGTGAGCCTATAAGGAAGAGAATCAGTATCGATGGCATGGCTGAGCCTATGCTTTTTACTATTGTCGACCTGATCGATTTCCACTTGTGACCAAGCCGAGCCGCAATGAGACCCGCCACGGTGGCAGAAAGAACAAGAGCAATCTGGTTGGCCCCCGAAAGTGTTTCATCACCGAAATACCTGACATTAAAAGTGAGAAGGATAATCAACAGGATGATCGGTATCAATGCTTCTAACAACTTCGGATCCCTGATTTCTTTTGCCATATCTTCCGCGGAATTTTTAGAAGCCGCAAGATAAAATTTTTTTCCATCAATCCATCAATCTATCAATCCATTAATCCAACATAATATTTTTGCCTTTCCTTTTATTTTTAATTATCTTGTTGTATAATTGGTAGCTATGAAACAGAATATTGACTTTTTTACCATAAGACCCGAGGATAAAATACCTCAGAAAGGGAGGATGCTGATATCAGAACCCTTCCTGCCCGATACTTTCTTTAACCGTACACTAGTATATCTTACAGAACATAATGAGAAAGGATCTGTAGGCTTTATTATAAATAAGTCAATAAATATAAGTGTTAATGATGCACTTGAAGGATTCCCGGGATGGGATGAGAAACTGGGGATGGGCGGCCCGGTGGTTCCCGATACGCTCCATTACCTGCATACACTGGGTAATATTATCCCCGACAGCATGTGGGTCTCTGATAATATCTACTGGGGAGGTAATATTGAAGTTATTAAAGAACTTATCAGCTCCGGTAAAGCAGGCAGGGGAGATATACGCTTTTTCCTGGGTTACTCGGGGTGGGGTGCCGGGCAGCTGGAAAAGGAATTGCAGGAAAATTCATGGGTCATTGCCGATGTAGCCCCCGAAGTTGTTATGAGATACAGGAAAGAAAACAGCTGGAAAACAGTCCTTCGGTCATTGAATAAAAGATACAGATTATGGGCCGAGTTTCCCGACAGCCCCGAAATGAACTAGTGGAGTATTTTGAATACCATCTCCCTGAGTAAATCCCCTTCTGAACTGGACACGTTACCAATACCCTTCGATTTCATGTCAAACTCACGGAGCAGACTAATGATGCTTAGGGTCTTACGGGGATTATAATTCCTTGACGCCATCTCATACTCACTTACAAAATATGGATTTATCCTGAGGATGGATGCTACATTATTCCTTGATTTGTCTCTCAGGTAGTGATAGATGAGAAGTTTCCTGAAAAAGGAAAAAATGGTTGCAATACTTACCTGAATGGGATTATCTTTTGGATTGTGACTGAAATGATTTACTATGAGATTGGCTTTAAGAATGTCTTTACGCCCTATGGCATTCTGTAATTCAAAGTTATTGAAGTCCTTGCTTATCCCTATCCTCTTTTCAATGTCAGCTGCCGTAATATTCTGACCGCCCTCAGGCATGGCTATGAGTAACTTGTCCAGCTCGTTGACTATGCGCGAAAGATCAGAACCAAGATATTCCGTTAAGATATGACTCACATTCCTGTCAGCCCTAATGTTGCGCTCGCGCAGGTAGGAGTCAATCCAGTCAGGTACCTGGTAATCCTTTAACCGTTGTGAACAGTACAGTTCAACATTTTTGTCTTTTTCAAGTGCCCTGTACAGAGATGTGCGTTTGTCCAGCTTAAGATATTTATAGCTTATCACCAGTACAGTGCTGTTGAGGGGATGCTCAAGGTACCTGGCCAGGAGATCGAGGTCCCTGATGTAATGAGCCTCCTTGACAATAACCACCTGCTGGTTCGACATCATCGGGAAACGACGGGCAGTGTTTATAATAGTGGGCATATCGGTTTCCTCTCCATAAAGAACAACCTGGTTAAACGGTTTTTCTTCTTCGGTCAGGATATTGTCCTCTATATAATCTATGATAAGATCAATATAATATGGCTCATCCCCATGCAGGAAATATACGTTCTTGTATATCTTTTTGCTGAGATCAGATATTATCCTCTTATAATTCTCTTTCATAGCTAAAACCTGAGGTGCTTAACCGATATTGCATTTTCCTTTATCTCCCTGAGCGTTTCAATTCCTATCTTCAGGTGTATCCCGGTATAATTGTCCGATGTCTGCCTGTCTCTTTCTTCTGTCTTTATGCCTGCTGATATCATAGGCTGGTCTGTAACAAGAAGAAGAGCACCGGTGGGGATCTCATTGGTAAAACCAACGGTAAAAATAGTAGCCGTCTCCATGTCTATGGCCATAGCCCTGGTCTTTTGCAGGTACCTTTTAAAGCGGTCATCATATTCCCATACACGACGGTTGGTAGTGTAAACAGTCCCTGTCCAGTATTCAAGCGAATACCTGTTTATCACCGAAGCCAGCGCTATCTGCAACTTGAACGAAGGAAGGGCAGGTACTTCAAGCGGCAGGTAATCATTAGAGGTTCCATCACTGCGTATGGCCGCAATGGGTACGATAAGGTCACCTACCATGTTCTTCTTTTTTAAACCGCCACACTTGCCCAGGAAGAGCAGAGCTTTAGGCTTTACCGCTGATAAGAGGTCGGTGATAGTGGCCGCATTGGGACTCCCCATACCAAAATTAATTATCGTAATGCCGTCAGCAGAAGCGTTGGGCATGTTCCTTCCTATACCGGTAACCTCAACATTGTGCATCTCGGCAAATAACTGGACGTAATTCTGAAAATTGGTAAGCAGTATATACTTCCCGAAATCTTCAATCTTCCTCCCTGTATATCGCGGTAACCAGTTATCCACTATTTCTGATTTTGTCCTCATGGCTTATCCGGTTTTATATTTATCTGAATATATTTGTTACTTGATCAGCTTAAATAAGAACTCAAAAATACAAAAAGTAGGGTGAAAGAACTTAATCTGCCAGCATATTCATTCAGGTTCAAGTCGGGTGATGATGGGAAAGCCCTGATATACGATGATATACGGAAAAAATATGTAGTGCTTACTCCTGAGGAATGGGTGCGGCAGCATTTTGTTAAGTATCTTATTGATGAAAAAGCGTATCCGGCCGGACTGGTGGCTGTGGAAGTGATGTTCAAAATGAACAGGATGGTGAAAAGAGCCGATATACTTGTATATGACAAGAAAGGTGAACCGGTGCTTATTGTGGAGTGTAAAGCTCCGTCCGTGAAGGTTAATGCTGTCGTATTTGACCAGATAGTGTCATATAACCTGAAGTTCAGACTTAAATATATTGTTGTGACTAACGGCATGGAACATTATGCCTGCTTAACCGACCCTGTAAGGATGGAATGGTCCTTCCTTAACAGTATTCCTGATTATAAAACATTAATGACAGGTGAGTAATGTCAGATAATCCTGTGTTGACAGAACATATTGATTATAAATGGGTCAGTCATGGAGGTCTGGCTGATGTTGATCTGTGTGAGGCGGATATGCTGGTTGCCGGGTACTATCCTGGTAAGTATAAGCCCCTTGATAAAGAAGAAAAAAAAACCCGGGGTGGCTGAACAGTGCTGACTCAGCCATTTCAATCAAGGCATACTCCATGGATGCCCTTTATAAGCTTACCCAAATTTACCCGGAGCTGTGTAATGAGCCAAGATCAACAATACTGCGTATTATGGAAGAAGGTTCCGCAGGCATTAAAGCACGCGGAACCCAGATCCTCAGACTACTGCCGGCATAAAACCTGGCCTCTCTGCTTTTTCCTTTTATCCTTTATCAATACCACCTTCTCCTCCTCATCTTGTCCTTATCATTAACATCATTGGCATCAAGCACCCACATTCCCCTGCCATGTGTTGCTATTATTATCATGTTATCCCCTGGATGGATCTGTAAGTCGTGTACATAGGCGTATGGAAGGTCGCCAAGTACCTCGTAACTTTCCCCACCATCCTTGCTGACATATACCCCTGCGTCAGTGCCTACATACAGTATATTACTGTTTACAGGGTCTTCTCTTATGACATTCACCGGGCCAACAGGTATGTTGCCTGATATGTCAGTCCATGTGTCGCCAAAATCAGTGGATTTCCAGATGTATACCTGGAAATCATCATCCCGCCTCCCGGTCTGTGTCATATAAACAGTGCCCAGGTCATACTGAGATGCAGTAATCCTGGATACCCATTTTACCGGCACGGGATCGCTCCGTATCTCTGTCCAGTTTTTACCGCCGTCTTTAGTTCTCCATAGCCTGCCATCATCGGTACCTGCATAGAGCAGTCCAAATTTGAGAGGTGATTCATCAAAGGCGGAAATGGTCTGGTAACTGATGTCACCCATTTTTTCAGGATCATTATAGCTCAGGTCAGGGCTTATATATTCCCAGGTGTCGCCCCTGTCTCTCGACATAAGAACATATTGCATGCAGTGGTAAACGATATCCTGGTTGTGTGGAGATAACAGGGTTGGGGCTACCCATTGTCCCCTCAATATCTCTTCATCGCTGTACCTCATGGGGAGGATGCCTTTCTGACCCTGGGGATAAGTGTCTATCTCGGCCCTCGCAAGGTTGCCGTAAAAGGAACTGGCATAGATGGTATTGTTATCGACCTTGTTTACGGCATGTGTTGTTCCTTCGGCTCCGAGGATATTACGCCATTCAGTTGGCCTTACATTATCGCGACCCCGGCTCAGGTCCACTGTAGTAAAAAAACTGTGATGGTCCTGTATCGAGCCGAAAACCCTGAACGGGGTGCTCATGTCATATTCGATATTATAAAACTGTGCCAGCGGCAGTTGCTCAATAGGGTACTTCCATGTTTCCCCCTGGTCATATGATATAGTTAATCCGCCATCCTGCACATTGAGGAGGTAATTGCCGTTACCCGGATCTATCCACAGTCCGTGATGGTCGGCATGCGGACCCCGTAACTGTGTAAACGTTTTGCCCCCGTCAGTGCTTTTACTCAGGGAAATACCCCCGATATATACAATATTTTCATCGGAAGGATCAACCCTTATCTGGCCAAAGACCCATCCGTAGGTTGCCGAATGTCTTTCCATATATGTTTTCATATCGGGAGTTAAACCACTCACCTGCTTCCAGTTTTTACCTCCGTTACCGGTCCTGTAAACAGTGGCTCCTTTTATGACATCCTGCTTCTGGCGACCGTATGAGTCAAGCTGCCCGGGTTCGGCAGGATAGGCAACCTCGTAATTATCGACCAGGGCATACAGGATGTCCGGATCGCTTGCAGCTATATCTATTCCTATACGACCCAGTTTGTTGGTTTCGGGAAGACCGTTGATAATTTTCTCCCAGGTTCTTCCTCCATTGGTCGATTTCCAGATAGCACAGTTATTTGTGGTTTCATAAGTGCGGGGATCGTTCCACTTGAGCCTCATTCTTTCCCAGGTAGTACAATATATTGTATTGGGTTTTCCGGGATCAAGAACGAGATCAAAAACGCCGGTCATCTCATCAATATAAAGTATCTTTTCCCATGTCTTACCTCCATCGCTGGTCTTGTACAATCCCCTTTCTTCATTTGGTGTCCATTCATGCCCCGTGGCAGCCACATATACTATATCCGAATTTTTTGGATGAATCCTTATGCGGCCAATGGTCATGGTATTCTCCAGACCCACGTTTTTCCATGTTTTTCCACCGTCAATTGTCTTGAAAACACCACATCCTGAATTAGAGCTTCTGAATATATTGGCCTCGCCGGTACCTACCCAGACAACGTCAGGGTCATTGGGATCAATTGCTATGTCGCCTATTGATGCCGTAGGCATATCATCGAATACGGGCTCAAAAGTACTGCCCTCATTTTCTGATTTCCATACACCACCCGAAGCCGATCCTATCCATATGGTATATGATTCACCCCTTGGAATAACAGCTTCAACATCGGTGCAGCGGCCACTTATATTGCTCGGTCCAATGTATTGCCAGTGTAAATCCCTAAAGGATGATCTTTCCTTCATAGCCATGTGGCTGTCAAACATTTTTACTCTTTCTTTACCTGTCAGGACTGCTTCTTTGGTCTGTGCATATATGCCTGTACAACAGGCAAAAACAAACACAAGAACTACTCCCGGTTTAATAGCTTTTTTCATAACTTTATTGGCTTTTAGGATAATGAATTACTCGTTTAATTTACAAGTAAATTTACAACTTAAATAGAATTTTTAAGACTTATTTCTTGTGTTCTATAATATTAAAACAGGTTTGCCCCGGGAGGACAAACCTGTTTTTCTAACCTAAAACCTGATAATTGGAGAGAAAATCTTAGTCTTTTGTTGCGTATATCCTGTGGTAATCCTTTATCAGCTTCGGAAAATATACCGAGATAAGGCACAGGTGTTCAGTTTCTGTAAGGGGCTTACCCGTTATAAGCTTCTGGTGATAGTATTCCTGAACGTCAAGGTTTTGCTGAGGTGTAGAGAAACCTTCCTTTGCAAACCGGTCATCAATAATCCTGACACCAAAATATTCCGGGCCGGCAATATACTCAATGACAAGATTGTCAGATATGACCAGGTACCTCGTTAGTCCTTTCTTACTGTCATCAACAGCTACCATAACCGTATCGGGCGAGTTTTCATACCTTATCTCATATGCCCTTAAAGCATCACCCTTTATCATTTCAAACTTGCCTGCCTTATCAATTGTATAGATGCCCAGTGCACTGTTTGTTTTCCCCTGTGCTACCGGCAGCTTAATATCACTTGCCGATGAAAACGAGAGTAAGACAAATGCTGCAACTGTGAGACTTAATATTCTTTTCATAGTATTTTTCATCCTTTAGGTGTTATAAATAAAAATCATTAAATAATTCTTATTCTCAAGAGAAAGACGCTTGAAAAGAGAAATTGTTGCAGAAAGGAATGTTAAAACTTTTATTCTTCTTTTTCTTCTTCTGCAGGTTCAACGGGAATTACTTCACCCACATAGTTAATAGTGCTTCTTTTTGTTGAAGAAATACTAAGGCTGGCATTGCCGCCGGGACCTATATCAAGGGTTATAAGGTAATTATCTGACTCTTCTTTCACAGAGAACCTTATAAGAACCCTGTGCCTGCTGTCACTTTCCTCAATCATCAGGTTTTCCATTTTTCCTTCCAGGCTGATTCCCGATTCTCCTGGTCTGCCGGCCATATATTGAACTCCGAAAAATGGAAGGAAGGCTTTTACATCGTAAACATTTACACTGAGGTAGTACCTGTTCCCCGCGATATTCCTTGCCGGGTATCCCCCTGAAGGGTATACATGAGTAGCCCTGAATTCATATAATCCGGAGAAGGCCATCTTTCTGATGGCTTCATAACCTTCCTCTATCTTCTTCCCTCTTTTCTCACGGTACTTATCCATTTCCCGGGTCAGCGCGGCACAATCAGTTAAAAGAACCGGTATAATGAGAATAAATACTGATCTTATTATTCCTTTCATCACTTCAATCTATTGTACATAAAATATAAGAATTTTTTTTGTTATAACTCTTATTTCTATGTGATTTATAGCTTAGTTAAAAATTAAATCCTAATCTGATCATTAATGAAGTACCTGCCGAGACTGCAGATGATAATATGAGGATTTCCAATGCTGACATTGGTATGCAATCAATGCCCCACCGGGATGCACCGGCAACTATTCCATCATTATTGAAAACCTTGAAAAAGGTGCCAACCGCGTTGGAGCAGACTTCATCCGGCTTTAATCCACGGGATTTCCCTTTTTTTGTCTTGTACAAACACCCCATGGCACTTCTTTACCCGGTCTCTTCATCACTGAGCATCTTTCTCCGTCTTCCCTGGCTTTAGCGAAGGAGGAAGTGGTGCCTTTTTCCTTTTTCCTTTTTACTTTTTACTTTTGTCTGTTATCTTTTTCCTAATTTTACTCCACTTAAACCTTAATCATGAGCCATCAATTTAAATCCGGGGTAGAGAACACCTTCTACAACGAGGCAGGGACATACAGCATCTCAACAAGGGTGCCCTATATTGTGGTTGATAATTTCCCGAGGCTGGGCCTTCTGACAGCCCTCAGATTCATTGAATGGATATCCGAAAATCCTGAAGGGGTGATCAGCCTGCCTACAGGGAAGACACCTGAATATTTTATAAAGTACACACGCTACCTGGTAGATAACTGGAACAGGAAGGAGGTAAAAGATATTCTATCCCGCTATGATCTTGGCAATATACCCAGACCGGAGACAGGGGGACTGCATTTTGTGCAGATGGATGAATTCTATCCGATAAACCCTGTGCAGCATAACAGTTTCTTTAATTATGTTAACAGGTTCTATATTGACCAGTTCGGACTTGATCGTTCAAAATGCCTTACAATGAACTCTGTAAGCATTAACCTGCCTGACAATATGCATTACAGGGAAGTTTTCCCGGACCTGAGCATAGACCTTAGCCTGCGTTTCCGGGAGGCCAAGACCAGAACGGAAGAGATACAACAGAAAGCAATATTTATGATTGACAACTGGTGCTCAACCTATGAACAACAGGTACGTGATATAGGCGGACTGGGATTTTTCCTGGGAGGAATAGGCCCTGATGGTCATATAGCATTTAACACCAGGGGATCCGATCTCTTTTCAACAACCAGGCTTACAGCAACAAATTTTGAAACACAGGCTGTGGCTGCAGGTGACCTGGGCGGGATAGAAGTGTCGCGAAACAGGCTTGTTATAACCATAGGACTGGAAACAATAACCTATAATCCTGCTGCCGTGGCAATAATCTTTGCTGCCGGGGAAGCCAAGGCCGGCATAATAAAAGATGCCCTGGAAAATGAAATGAATACCCTCTACCCGGCAACAGCCCTGCAGCGGCTTGAAAACAGTGTTTTCTACCTCACAGGAGGAGCAGCATCTGCCCTGGACGACAGGGTGGAAATGTACTTTAATGAAGGTGAATGGTCAGATGAAAAATCGGAGAAGGCAGTTATTAACCTGTGTCAGAAACTTGATAAATATTCGCGTAACCTTAGCCTGGATGACCTTAAAAATGATAAATATTGCTCGATGATACCAGGACTAGATAAAAATACAGTCACCGGGGTGGTCGATTCTGTAAAGGCAAAAATCATGAGGGGAATCGAGAGGGAAGAAAATAAGGTAATATACCATACCGGTCCGCATCATGATGATATAATGCTGGGAATATTGCCCGGGTGTATTCGCCAGGTGCGCTCGGCTACAAATGATGTTCATTTCTGCGTACTCACGAGTGGCTTCACATCAGTCACTGACCAATTCATGGAAAGTATCCTGCTCGATACACTGAAACTGGTCAATGAGGGTGAAATACAGATGATATATTATCCTGACTTCTTCGATGGCGGATATAAAATTAAATGGTATAAGGATGTTTATCATTATCTCAATGCTACAGCCCAGCATAATTATGAGGGTATGAGACGGGGTATATGCCACAGGGTAGTCAGGGGACTGGTCGAAATATGGAAGCTGGAGGATAAGCTGCAAATGATTGAGGTGATTAACCTTGTCATTAAAACACTGCACAGCTCATACAAGGGGAGCAAAAGCCCGGAACAGATACAGAAACTCAAGGGGATGGTGCGTGAATTCGAAGAGGAACTGGTGTGGGCTCATTTTGGAGTTCCCATAAAGAATATTCACCACCTGCGCCTGGGCTTCTACAAGGGTGACATCTTCACCGAACAACCTGAACATGACCGTGATGTGGAGCCCATACTGGACCAGCTCCGACAGATAAAACCCGGCATCATAAGCCTTGCACTTGACCCGGAGGGGAGCGGACCTGACACACATTATAAGGTCTTGCAGGCCATAGCCTCAGCAGTGAAAGAATGGGGCAGGGAAAAAGACCTTTCAGAATTGAGGGTTATGGGCTACAGGAATGTGTGGTACCGCTTCCACCCGGCTGAAGTCAATACTATAGTGCCCGTCTCACTGAACTCGATGGCTGTGCTGGAGAGCTCATTCGAACAATGCTACGGAAGCCAGGTGCATGCCTCCTTCCCCAGCTATGAGTACGATGGAAAATTCAGCGACCTGACAAGAAAAATATGGGTGGAACAGCTAAAACAGGTACAACTGCTTACAGGTAAGGGTTTCTTCTATGAAAGTGATCAGCCAATACTGAGAGCAACACACGGCCTGGTGTACATGAAAGATATGTCAGCAGATGAATTTATTGCCATGGCAAAAGACCTTGAAAAACTGATGGAAGGTGTTATTTTTTAGGCTTTATTTGCTCCTGTAGGCAGGTAAATAAAATAGCATTAACTTGTACTGAAAAATTAATTATATATATTTATCCCTGTTTAATGCTTAACAAAAACCTAAGCTATGAAAAAAATCTTATTAACACTTACTGCCATTTGTCTTGTAACAGGACTAATGGGGGGAGGGCTGGTTACCAATACTAACCATAGTGCCAGCTACACAAGGATGATGTGCCGTGATGCCACCACAGGCGTTGACGCAGTGTACTTTAATCCGGCCGGCCTTACAAAACTGGGCAATGGCCTCCACCTGTCTGTAAGCAACCAGACAATAGGACAGACAAAAACCATCACCAGTGATTTTAATTACCTGGCCGGTGAAAAACCTGTCGAATATACAGGCAAGGTCTCAGCACCAATATTCCCTTCAGTTTATGCAGCTTTTAAACTGGGAAAATTTGTTGTCTCCGCAGGCTTTAATCCCATCGGCGGCGGCGGTGGTGCCGAATATCTCGGCGGACTGCCTTCATTTGAGATACCGGTATCAACACTTGTACCTTTACTCCAGTCACAACTTCTGGAACTCGACCAGGGTGTGCAATTATTGGGCTACCCGGATCCGATGTTCCGCAATGTGCAGGCCTACAGCTCTGATATAACATTTACAGGCAGCTCTGTTTATTATGGAGCCCAGGCCAATTTTTCCTATGAAATAAATAAAATGATATCTGTTGCCGTCGGGGCCAGATATGTTATTGCAAAGAATACCTACCAGGGGTCTGTGTCAAATGTTACGATTACGGCTTCACCTGATGCCACTACAGGAATCCCTGCGCCGTTTACTGACACACCTGGCAATTACCTCAGGGCAATAGCTGCACATCCCTATGCCGTGGGAGCAGGCGTCTCAGGTGAGCTTAATTTCACTGCTGCCTATCTTGATGAAATAACAAGTCTTGAGGCTGATGTGGTACAGTCTGGAAGCGGTATAACACCTATTATAAGCCTTAATATTTCACCCATCGAGATGCTTAATGTTGCTATCAAGTACGAGCATAAAACTAAACTCGAACTTGAAACAACCGTGAATGATGGTAAAGATGCCGGTGGAATGTACGTCGACGGTGCAAAAGTGGTGGCCGATATGCCAGCCATGCTGTCAGTTGGTGCTTCACTAAACCCTATGAATAAACTGCTGGTATCAGCAGGGGTACACTACTTCTTTGATAAGAATAATGACTATGACGGCAGCCTGGATGAGGATGTGAATATGATAGACAAAAATTTCATCGAGTATGCTCTGGGTGTGGAATATAATCTCTTCGGTCCACTCAGTATCAGTGCAGGTTATCTCGGGACACGTACAGGCGTAAATGATAATTACCAGAGTGATATTCGCTACAGCCTGAATACAAGTACCATCGGAGGTGGCGTGAAACTGTCGCTTACACCACTGATTGATATTAACCTGGGTGCCTCAATGACAATGTACCAGGACGGCAGTAAGACCTATAATTATCCTTTGGGTGAAATTCCAATACCTGTTACAGAAACCTATGATACCTCAACCTGGATAGTAGCAGTAGGGGTCGACTTCAACTTCTAGGATACCCCTTTCAACCGAAGACCGGCTGTCATGAAGGGATGATCTCGGCAACCGGAGGGAGCCAGCGGGGGAGTCCCGAAGGGTCCAGGGGGATGTTTTAAAAGTAGTTTAAGTGGTTTTTTAGTGGTTTAATAATACACTTTTAAACCACTTTAACATTTAAAACAAATCATGTTTTAATGGTATAATGAAGGCTTACCAGATTCAATTAAATTCGTAATTTTACTGATAATTCATAATTCATCATTCATTTCTGCCTTACCATGAAACAACTTTTTCTCTCAACAATCCTTGCAGCAGTGCTGCTTACAACGTCATGTTCCCAGACAGGTGATTATAACTATTACTCCGGTCCGGGCATAGAATCCCTTGGTGAACCCATTTCTACGACTGTTAAAGTTCAGATCATATATGATAATTTTGTGCATAAGGAAGGTACACTGGCCGACTGGGGCTATTCAATACTGATCCTGGGACTCGAAAAAAACATACTGTTTGATACCGGGACTAATCCTGATATATTCGAGACCAATTTCAGGGAAATGGGCCTGAATGCCTCTGAAATTGATGAGGTATTTATTTCACATGAACATAGGGATCATTTTGGCGGGCTTCGAGCTGTACTCAAAATGAATCCTCAAATAAAAGTGGTCGTTCCTGAAACTTTCAGTAAGAACTTTTTCAGGATCCCGGGAGAAACCGGGTCTGTTACAGAACTGGTAAGAAACCCCGTGCAGATATGCAAGGGCTTGTATTCCAGCGGTGTTATGGGAAAAGCAATACCGGAACAGGCACTTGTACTCAATGCAGCTGAAGGGCTGGTGGTAATGACGGGCTGTTCACATCCCGGCATAATCAATATGCTTGAACAGATAAAAAATGATTTTGGTAAAGAAATATATATGGTTTTTGGAGGATTCCACCTGATGAACAGCTCTGAAAAACAAATAAGTAAAATTATTGATGAGATGCATCGGCTTGGCGTTAAGAAATGTGGTGCCACTCACTGTACCGGTGATAAACAAATAGAATGGTTCAGGAAAGCTTTTGGCGGGGATTTTGTAGAGATGGGAACAGGTAATGTACTTACAATTTTATAGTTAAAATTTTGACATGTTTAAATCACAGATAATTATATTATTGGCTATAATATTTCTTAACTGTGCCATAATGAATGCACAGGAGATCGTCCTGCCCAATTACGGCCTGAAAAATCCTGAAACAATTGAAGTGATAAGAGTGAGGATCACCGGGGACCAAACCCTGGTGGATATGAGTATACAGAACCAGGTACGGGATGGCTACTTCTGCATAGATGAAAACACATTTATAGAATGTGGTGATGGAGTGAAATTAAAGGTGCAGGAGATAAAAGGACTACCCACCTGTCCTGAAATACATGAATTCAGTTCAGTGGGCGAAAAGGTCTATTTTACCCTGGTTTTTAATAAGCTGCCTGATGCTGCCACCTGGTTTGATATTGTTGAATACTGTGATGCTAACTGCTTCTCAGTGTTTGCACTAAACCTGGATGAAGATATTAACGGAAAGATCAATAAGGCATTTGATGCCATGGACCGCTTTGACCCGGAGGAAGCCATAATAATATTCAGGGATATCCTCCCGGGGATGAGGGCATCAGGACATGGACTAACCGGCTCGGTCTACCTTAACCTTGTTGAACTTCTGGCTGCCAATAATAGGGATGATGAGGTCAGGAAACTCGTGTCAGACTTCAAAGCATCACCCGTGCCCCATAAACAACACTACCTCGAAATCCTCGATAACCTCGGCTATTAGAACCGTGAGCCCCCCTCAGCCTTTAATATGATATATCGCATATTAAAAGTCATCCACATTATACTTTTTCTGCTTATATTCGCATCCTGAGAAATTTGAAGAAACCAAAATAAGAAGAATCATGATGAAAAAAATATTTGTTTTTACAGTTATAACAGCTCTTTTCGCTGCATGCGGAAATACTGCAGGAGAAAAGAATACTGCCGCTGAGGCCGGTGAAGGAAATGAGCAGGTAACTTTTGCCAGCATAATAGAGAACCCCGATCAGTACCTTGGTGAAGAGATCACCCTCGAAGGTAAGGTGGTACATGTGTGCATGCACAGTGGTAAAAAAATGTATATCGTTGGCGAAGATCCTGACATAAGACTGTTCATATCGGCAGGAGAAGAAGTGCCAAAATTCCCTATGGAACTTCTGGGTAGCGAGATTACTGTTACGGGAGTGTTCCAGAAAATTGAAACGGGTGCTGAAATGGAAAAAGAACATGTTGGTGCCGAAGAAGGTGAAGAATGCGAGACAGAAGCAGCAATCGCAGCGCAGCCTGTTCTGGCCGACATGATGCTTAATTATAAGAATCATACCGTCAAATAAAAGAATATTTATATTTTTGCGAAGGTCAGGCTCAGCCTGGCCTTTTTTAATTGTTTATTATGAAATTACGTAAGCTTAACAGGGTAACACACAGGGATATAGGCTATCTTATTGCCGGAATGACAATAATTTATGCAGTTTCGGGCATTGCACTTAACCATAAGCATGACTGGAATGCAAACTATATAATTGACCAGCGTACCTTTACCACTGATATACAATTTACCCGCGATACAACAAACGAGGCAAAAGTGTACCAGCTTCTTGAGGAGCTGGGTGAGACAAAGAATTTCAAGACCTCATATTATCCCACCGGGGAAAAACTAACAATATTCCTCGTGGATGGCTCAGCTATCGTGAATACCGCAACAGGTGAAGGTTATGTCGAACGGCTTGGCAAAAGACCACTGTTTTACCAGTTCAACTTTCTGCATTATAACCCCGGGAAATGGTGGAAATGGTTCAGTGATATCTTCTGCGTGTCATTGATACTGGTAACCATTACAGGCCTATTTATCGTCAAGGGGAAAAATGGCATAACACGCCGCGGTGCAATACTTACAGCCGCAGGCATCATCCTGCCCCTCTTGTTCCTCTTCATCTACTGACACCACCCCGGTCTGCATAATCAGCGTAAATCAATTTAATCAGTGTTCTTTAGAATCATTTCGCATTCTTTCGCATTCTCTCCAATGGCAAGTTTAAGGCTTATAATAAGCCCGGCAATTGCAAACTTTTGCACCAGGGGGCACAGGGGTGAACCGAAAGCGTACAAAAAAGCATAAGGAAGTACCGTACCCTGTAAAATAAGGTGGTAAAGGTAGATCTTTGTCCTGCTGAAATGACGTAACAGGTCATGCAGCAGTACAACTGTGAGCAGCCATAAGGACCCTATGACCAATGCTCCTCCCATCGAATGTATTTTATTCAGGATGTCGCAGGGAGCTATCAGGAGTATATATCCAATTGCAGCGAGCCTCAACAGGGAATGACTGGTATTGTCTTCTGCCAGGTTGCTCAGTTTAAAACAAATAAGCGAACTTAATAACATGCCCGTACCGAAAATAAGTGTCGAAAGCGTGTTGGGGCTGCCATCTTGCGTCCTTATACGTCCGAAGTGGCTGAGTGCATGTTCACGGAAAGAGAAATCCTGACCATAGGTCAGCATACCGAGTATAAATACCAGCAGAGTTACGTAAATAAGATAATTGGCATACCGGTTCAATTGCTGATATATACTCAATACTTCATCACGCGAGTGTATGTCAGTATGAGCAAGCATACTCCACCCTATGTTTTAACCATGAATAAGTTACGAAGAAAATGGATTAATTTCAAATATTTCAGTACTCAATACCTTCCCTGGCTTCAATCCCACCGGTATAATAGTGCTTCACCTCTCTCATCTCGGTCACAAGATCGGCCATATCAATCAATTCCCGGCTGGCATTCCTTCCTGTGATTATTACTTCGGTGTCTTCCTTCTTCTTTTTAAGTACGGAAGCAAGCTCATCATGGGTAAAAAGTTTATAGTATATGGCAATAGTGGCTTCATCAAGTATTATAATATCATACCTGCCCTCTGTAACAATTTTTTCCACCTCTGAAAGTCCCTTGCGGGCCAGACTGATATCTTCTTCTTCCGGGTCCTTAATAATAAAACAATCCCTCCCGTACTGTTTTATCTTTACCTGTGGAAGGTATCTTTTCAACGCCCTGATCTCTGAATATTCCCTGCCCTTTACAAACTGGGCAATGAACACCTTTTTGCCTGCTCCTGCTGCTCTCAGCGCCAGACCGAGGGCAGCTGTTGTTTTACCCTTGCCGTTGCCGGTATATACATGGATGTATCCTTTCATAAGCATAATTCTTTACCTGAAACAGAAAGAGGAGGGTGTAATACCTACCCTGAATGTGTCCACAGCCGTTCCGTCAGGTCTGTAGCGGTACACCAGACCCCTCTGTGTATAATCGATGGCATCTGAAATGTAAAGTTCGGAACTCTCCGGATCAATTCCAAGCCCGTAAAACCCTCCGGCTGATCCCCGGTATGGGCTCTCAACGAAAA
Source organism: Bacteroidota bacterium (assembly GCA_011050615.1). Taxonomy (GTDB): domain Bacteria; phylum Bacteroidota; class Bacteroidia; order Bacteroidales; family VadinHA17; genus UBA9300. Next base: position 11,942 of record DRFJ01000003.1, on the reverse strand, counting down.
CAACAGGCGCTTCTTCCGAAAATACGGGGTGCCTGTAAACATGCCTGTTGATGAAATAAAGGGTGTCCCTGCTGCCATTGAGCTTAAGCGAGCCCGGATAATCACCCTTCTCGAACCTCCATATCTTTTCCACCGTTCTGAACTCTGCATCTATCCTTATAAGGCCTGGTGCCTCATAGCCATATGGACTGCCCTCAAAACCGCCGTCAGTAAGAACCCAGATCTTATTGAACCTGTCTATAACCATCGAACGCGGTTGTATTAAAACCTCTATTGAATCAACCAGCTCATCGGAATTGCTGTCGATTACCAGGATCTTGTTGTCAAAGCTCCAGCAGTTGGTATAGACATACCTGCCATATTGAACCATCTCCTCGGTGGTGTGCTGGTAGAAGGGACTCTCATTGTTAATAACATCTATTGATCCTGTAATTTCTCCGGCCCGGGGATCAACTATGCTGATTGACCTTGCATACAGGTCACTTACATAAGCCCTGTCATCACCAAGGAAATGAATATGACGGGGTGATGTCAGCCCGGTTATTTTACCTTTATATTCAAAGGTATTGATATTGATTATATTTATTTTTCCGCTGTTGTTGACCACTATATAGCCAAGACTGTCATGTATGGTCATTGATGTGGCTATGTCGCCCAGGGGGATCCCGTTGGTGTTAAAGAAAATATCATTATATACCTCCTTCCTGCTTATATCATAATACGACAGTGAAGCATTGTTGTACATAAAATTGCCTTCATTAACAACAAACAGGCCTTCCGTTGATCCCTCGGTATCATTTTTGTGCTGTAGCCATAACTCATCCTTCATGCATGATATACTGAGCAATGAAAGAATAAATATGGTATATAGAATCCTTACTGACATTTATTCTAAAACTTTATCATTATTATTAACATATAATTACGCCCCGGCATGGGTCTGTAAAGAACTGAACGGTAGTCTTCGTCGAAGATATTATATATCTTAAGCTCCCCGGAAAGCATGACATTCCCTATTTTAAGCTCTTTACCTGCAGACAGGTTATTCATAAAATAGGGGTAGAGGCGGTCCCTGCGGCTTATATCATTACTTGAAGTTGTGTAACGCTCGCTGTATGAATTATGCTGCCAGCCCAGGGAAAAACCCTTGTATGACAGCTTAATCACAAGGTTGCCTGAATGCAGTGGCACATAAACAAGCTGCCTGCCATATGATTCATCTCCCCAGATATGGCTCTCACCGTAGTTCAGTGAGCTTGTACAGGCATATGAGCCCGAAATGTTATAAGATATTATGCCCATTTTACCTGCTGATGAAATATTTACCTCCAGACCCTTTGACAGCACCCTTTTTATATTAAGCGGCTCCCAGTATCCCTTGTAGCTCGGTATCCAGATGATCCAGTTGGCTATGTCAGAACGGTAAGCAGTAAGCTCGGCACGGATCTGATGACGCGGGATAAGAGCCCGGTATTCAAGCCCGAGCTCATAACTGTAACCTCTTTCCGGCTGAAGACCTGGATTACCCCCGGGTTCCCAGTATAAATCATTAAGCGAGGGATGGTGATAGTTGCCTGCAATATTACCTTTTAAAATAAGTTCATGCTTTTGCAGCAGCCTTAGGTCAAAACCGAGATAGGGGATGAAGGGACTGAAATTTTTATCAATGACATCACGTCGCAGCATCATGTTAAGGTTCAGGAGGCCTGCAATCTCCTTCTGCAGGGCAAAAAACACGGAAAATTCTGACCGCTGTCCGCGGTAACCACTGTTATTCACTGAATCCCTGGTGTTTACACTGTAAAAATTGACATCAAGACTGGCCTTGAATGAAAGCTTATTATCTGTTTCCAGGCTGTAACCGGCTTTGTTCATGAAGGATGACTGCCTGCTTGCCGATTGTATAACCGGTAAAAGGCCAATCCCATGCACTATATTTTTAAAGGTATAATTTAACTGCTTAAAAGTATATCCTGTACGAAGCTCCAGTTTACTGCCCCCATCAAAATGTTGCCAGTCGGCCAGCAGCCTGTGGTCGGTATCTGACTGGCTGTTCAGGTTTGAATTGTCGGGTCCTTCGTAGCTCGTCACCCTCGGAATGGTGCGTGAGGCGTGCTGGCCCCAGTATTTAACAGAGAGGAAGTCCCTGTTGCCGGGCCTGAAGTATACCTCCTGCAACAGCCCGTATTTACGATAGGCGGCATTATTATTCGTGTCAACAGGATTTACTATCTGCCCTGTCTGCGGATCAATATTGCCTATTCCCCTGTTTATGAAAGTGTAATCATTCTTTGAGTAATTGTGATAAAGCCTTGTTTTTGACTGTATCTTACTGTTACCGGCATTAAGCTGCAGGAACTCGTCAAAGCTTGTGTAACTGCCAAGACCCTGCATATATCTACCCGACAGCCTGTTGTTCCAGTCGGGCCTGTTACTTATATTTATCGATCCCCCGAGCCCGCCGCTGCGGTCAGCAATTGAGGCTGTGCCATGCATGATTTTAAGCTCGTCAATAATATAAACAGGGATAAGCGAAAAATCAACCATGCCGGCCATGGGACTGTTTATATTAATGCCGTTCCAACTCACCTGTGTGTGCGAAGGAGCGGTACCCCTGAACGAAGCCGTGGCCAGGGACCCCCTGCCGTGATCCTTTATGAATACCGGGGTATTCTCCGATAACAGGTCTGATAAAGAGAGGTTGATCTTTTCAAGTATTGTGACTGAATCAACCACTGATTCTTTCATCCCGGCTTCTTCCTTATCGAAAATAGTCACTGTGGTCACTGTGACAGGGGGAACCCTGAACACCGAGTCGCGTATACCCTGTGTAAATACTGCAGTGCTTAAGAAAGTCAGGAATATTATTAAGCTTATTTTCCGGTTCATCATTTATCTGACCTTTTATGACGGCAGCAAACGATGATACCCCTTACCTGTTCACCGCAGGCTGCTCAGACAATATTCACCGGCAGGTCTTCTGACTTATCCCTGTTTGCGGCGCCTTCCCCCGTCTTCCGGAGTGGCTTCGTACGGCAAACCCTTTTGCGGGACTCACAGCAGCGGGAACTGTTGCCGACTCCCTGCCTTTCTGAGAGCAGCAGGCCACGGCATTCCCTTTTAATTCTTATCCGCCTGAAGCGGATATTATGAAACCAATGAACATCCAAAAGTATAATAAAAAATGAATAATGGCTTAATTGTGTTAACAATTTTTAATAATTCGTCATTAGCCTTTAACCCTTTGTCCCATTTATCATGCAAAAACAATTGCTTCCAGGTCAGGAAAACTTTATATTTGTTAAATATCATCAGAGAATAATTATCATTTAAGATTAGATTAATGACTTTTGAAAAAATACTGCGACAAAATAACCTGAAGGTTACACCTCAGAGGATTGCTGTTCTTGAAGCTATGGACCAGTTGCGCATGCATCCCACGGCAGAGGAGATAAGGGATTATATACAGAAGAAATATCCCGGTATAGCAGCTGGTACGATATATAAAATACTCGATATACTGGTTGAGAAAGGCCTTGTAAACAGGGTTAAGACAGGCAAGGATATCATGAGGTACGATGGCATGCTGGAAAAGCATCATCATCTCTACTGTAAGGATAATGAAGATATCATTGACTATTTCGATGAAGATATTGACAGGATACTTGAGGATTATTTCAGGAAAAAAAGTATCCCCGGTTTTGTCATCGATGATATTAAATTACAGATAAGCGGCAGGATTGACAGAAATAACTGAAAAAACATAATACTAATATTAAAACCTGTAATAACAAGCAAGAAGAAGAAACTTGCCAATGCTGCAGGACGGCCCTGCCATGAGAACAAAGTACACCAGGCAAAGCTTTTCAGGAAGGTGGGCAATGATTGCCGCGTCTTTGTGCGTTTCTCCACAGTAGGAGGGGAGAAGGGCTATAAGAAATATTTGATTTAGAAAGACTTTTTTATGAGGCTGTCCTTAACTTGTTGGGCAACCTCCTTCTAATGACACTCTGCAATCTCAATCTTTTCAGGCCTGGGTCACATCCTCATCCTTCGACTCTATTTTTGCTTTTATCTCCCTCTCAGCTTCTTTCTTCTTCTTCTTATCCCTCTTCCTGTAGTAATAATAGATGATAAACAAAAGTATTGGCCCGCCTATAAAAATCAGTATATTGATAAGGGTAGGAGGTATAGGTCCATGATCATCGGGGTAATGCGTTGGCTGCTGTGCAAGTATTAGTCCGGACTGGATGATAAACATCATTATCACTGCCAGCCCCCTGAATGCTTCTATTGATATTTTCTTTATCCTTTTCATACTTATAAAGCAAACAAGTTAAATGTTTTGTTCAATAAATCCCCATAATCAATCCGCTATGTGAAGCCCGGACAAGGGGGCAGGCTTTACTTTAATCATCAACTATATCCTCAAACTCTATACCTTTTTCCTTCTTCCCTTTCCCTGTTACCAGCGACCAGGCCACATACAGCCTTGTAACACCATATAAAACTGCATATACACCTATTATGACAGTTGCCAGCACCGCTCCTTCAAAAGGATTGAAGAGCAGGAGAATACCTACCAGTATTGATATTATTGCTGTTGCCAGTGTCAGGGGAGGGGCTGGCATCACCTCCCTTAAATGTATATAGGCTGATAATTGTATTATTCCCAGTATGACTATGAACAGCCCCATCAGGACTATAAGCAAGCCGGCTGTCACTTTGGGATAGGCAACTATTACCAGGCCGATAATTGAGTAAATAATACCCTGTCCGAAAAGGAACTGCCAGAACTTACGCCTTCTGCTAAGAGCAATAATGATGAGCACAATGCCTGCAATGATAGCCAGGGCTCCTATGTAAGTGGCTATTGCCACCAGGGCATCGGCAGGATTCATAAATATTATTACAGCCAGTGCTGTGGCTATCAGGCCTTTCAGCAATTCCATCCACCAGCTCCTGTGTAAAGATTTGTTCATAATTTCCTGTTTTGTTTTTACAATCTTAAAGATACACAATATATTATAATTGGAACCGGGCAGGGCTAGTTTGCCGGAGGCAGGAGAATGCCGCGAGCTCGCGAGCGACCGGTGGGAGCAAGCAATAATGGATGTATGGATTACCGACTTCCGGCCTCTCCTTCAGCCTTCAGACCTGCCTTGCGCCCTGTTACGTGTTCCGCTTTCCGCCTTTCATAATTTGTTCCTACATTTACAGCCTGTTACTACTACCGCAAAAAAACAAACATGAATCTTAACATATCAATAATAGGGGTCGTAAAAAATCAATTTAATTATGCTGAACACTCACAGGCCGACAGCATCATGCGTTCTGTTTCAACCATAGAGGTGAAGGAAGAGTTTGCAGACGGACTCTACAAGATAGAGAACTACCGTGAACTGAACATCCTCTGGTATTTTGACCGTTCCGAAGGCTACGAGCTACGCACAACCACCCGCTCGGGCGACTACCGCGGTGTCTTCGCCTGCTGCTCACCACGTCGCCCAAGCGCCATAGGCCTTAGCCATGTTACCCTCATCAAACGCGAAGGTAATATCCTCACTGTCACCGGTCTCGACGCCCTTAATAATACACCCGTCCTGGATATAAAGCCGTCTCTCTCCCTTGATCTACCATCTGCGTAATCAGCCAAAATCTGTGTAATCTGTGTCACTATTCGCATTAAATTCGCATAATCAGTTCGCATATTCAATTTATTTATTACATTTAATTTTGCTGAAACAGAATATAATATTCAAAAATACACCACCATGACAAAAGAAATCCTTGCAGAATCATTGAATACCGAAACATTTATTACTGAGAAAGTAAATGAAATAAGACAGTCCGTAGGAGAGGGCACCACCATCAATGCCCTGTCGGGAGGAGTGGATTCTTCGGTAGCCACCCTGCTGGGTCACCGTGCCCTGGGTATGAGGCTCCGGACCGTCTTTATACAGAACGGTCTCATGCGTGAGGGGGAGCCGGAGAAGGTGGCTGCCTTCTTTAAAGACCTGGGCGTTAAGGTGGAGATCATTGATGCTGAAGAAGAATTCCTGTCGGCTCTTAAGGGTATTACTGATCCTGAAGAGAAAAGGGAAGCCATAACACAAACCTTCTACAAGGAGGTATTTGGAAGGCTGGTGCGCGAAAGCAAGGCCCTGCACCTGTTGCAGGGTACCATACTTACAGATATTGATGAGACAGTGGCCGGCATCAAACGCCAGCATAATGTCTTCGAACAGCTGGGGATAAACCCTCAGGAGGCCTTTGGTTACAGTATTATTGAACCACTTATACAACTCAGGAAAGATAGCGTGAGAAAAGTAGGCAAAGCACTGGGACTTACCGAAGAGTACTATGCCCGTATACCTTTTCCCGGACCGGCACTGGCGGCACGCATTATTGGTGAAGTGACCCGGGAAAAACTCGGCATCGTGAGGAAGGCCACTTCGATAACCGAAAAAAGACTCTGTGAAACAGGGGCCTTCCAGTACATGGCCATACTGCATGAAGATCGTGTTACCGGTATGCGCGACGGCAAAAGGGATTTTGGCAGGCAGATAGAGATAAGGTGCTGGGACAGCGTGGATGCCCGCACTGCCACACCAACAAACCTGCCCTATGAAACATTGACAAAACTGGCCAATGAAATTCTTGAACAGATAGCCGGAGTGGTCAGTGTAACATACAACATCGCTGCCAAACCACCCTCAACCATCGAAGCCGTCTGACAACGACGTTCCGCGTTCCGTGTCCCGTGTAATCTGTGTAAATCTGCGTAATCAACCCTCCCAAACGATTAGTTGGTTCAATCAATATTACCTGCTTGCCAAGCCTTGCAGTTTGAATTGCAGATGATATACCTGCAGAAGTCCCTCCACATATCACAACATCTGCAGAATTCTGATTTCTGTCATTTTTACTGTTACAGGACAAAAGCTGAATAATTATAAATGCTATTGCTGCTATAAAAGTATGTTTTATTCTCATTTGTAACATATATGCTTTGTTTGTTTGCTGTAACCCGTGTCAATAAGGCTAAGCATAGACTGAGACTGAGGGAACTGCTAACTTTACCAGGACAGTAAATTAAGCAAAAATGCTTAATTTAACGGAAACGAATAAATAAGAAAGTATGATTTTGAGTTTAAACAAATGGTTCGCATTTATTATATTTCAGCTTAAAAAGTTTATATATGAAAACAAGATTTTTAACACTGATCCTTATCCTTATCAGTATTAACATGACAAACGCACAGGACATAAAATTTCCCGAACCTGACCGTGAAGGGGGTAAGCCCCTCATGCAGGCACTCAACGAGAGGCATTCATCACGCGAGTTCTCAACCGGTGACTTGCCGGCTGAGCTTATGGGCAACCTGTTCTGGGCTGCCTGCGGTAGCACACGCGGGACATACAGGACAGCTCCTTCTGCTGTAAACTGGCAGGAGATAAGAGTATATGCCGTGACGAAAGAAGGCGTATACCTGTACCATGAAAAAGGTCATTACCTTGAAAAGCTTATCGACGGCGATTACAGGGAATATACCGGATTACAGGATTTTGTCAGGGAGGCACCACTTAATATTGTCTATGTGGCCGACTATACAAGGATGGGTGACAGAAGCGGGCAGGACAAGTTAAAATATTCCTGGGCAGATGCGGCCTTCATTGCCCAGAACGTATACCTCTTCTGCGCCTCAGAGAATCTTAATACCGTTGTCAGGGGTCTGGTTGACAGGGAAGTGTTGGCAGAGAAGCTGCAGCTCGACGGCAACCACAAAATCGTCCTTGCCCAGACCGTTGGCTACCCGGTAGATTAATGCTCCGCCATCCGCCTAATACCCAATGCTCCCTGTTTTTTTTGCTGAAGATTAAGCGTAGACTGGTCCCCTTTCTTCAGCCTAACGACATCATTCACTTTCGAATGTAATTTTTACCGCTTAGTTGCGTTAAATAAGTAGTGATAATGATTTTTAAAAATTTGACCTATAAGAAAAATGAAAAATTTCCAGTACAGGTATATATTGATTATCGCTTTAATGCTAATGATATTTAATAAAGGCTATGGCCAGAGGCCCCTGCCGGATGAACTACTCACAAACACTATAGAGGGACAGATTAATTATATAGAGGAACATACCAGGATTTATGAAAACTACCGGGCCATTAGGGAGGATATGTTTCAAAAAGTCAACAGTAACATAATGGATTCTCTTGCTGCATACAGGAATGAGATTGCAGACTTAAATATTCATATCTCATCATTGAACAAAGCAAATGATTCCCTGAAGAATTCTCTTGAAGACACAACTTCCGATCTGCAGGAAGTTACACGGACAAAACACAATATCAGCCTTTTTGGTCTGGAAATCAACAAGATAGTCTATAATTTAATTATGTTGACAATCATTGCAGCACTAATAATTTTGCTGGTAATGGGATTTGCCCTGTTTAAACGAAACAGGTTTATAACCAACAAAACCAAAGAGGATTTAAAGGATCTTAATGATGAATTTGAAGAATATCGCCAGTCTTCCAGGCGGGCCCGTGAAAAAATGACAATGGAGCATTTTAAGGAAATCCAAAAACTAAAAGGAGGTTGATCACTGAGCATTCCCCCTGCGCCTTCAGGCCTCCAGCCCGATTGGCTTCGCCGAGCCTACAGGCCTCGCTAGCCTGCGGTAAACTCACCCTGCTCGGTTCACCGATTACATGATTCAATAACTCAACAATCTCAAATATTGCATACCTTTATGTTCTGTAAACAAATTAACAGCGAAAAATGCATACCATAGTAAAATTTATTCCCCTGGCGCTGACCTTACTTATCCTGTCAGCCTGCACACCTGAACAACCTGCTGATCTCACGCAGGCCAGTTTTATTCCCCAACCCGTGAATGTTATCTATACGGGCGATGCCTTCAAGGTATCTTCTTCCACAGTTGTTTATTATCAGTCCGGGGTGGAAGGATTACAGAATATAGCTTCCTTCATGGCGGAACAACTGGGATCAATCTCAGGCCTTACTATAAATACACAAGCTGCAGAATCTGAACCGGCCAGGGGTATTTGCCTCGAAGTCAGCAACACCGGTGCCGGGCCGGAAGGCTATGAGATGGTCATAGGCAATAAGCTGATAACCATAAAAGGCGGCTCACCGGCAGGATGTTTCTATGGCGCTCAAACCCTGTTGCAGGCAGTCCCGGTGAAGGCTGATGCAGGTGAGGCACTGACAATTGCCACCGGCACAGTAAGTGATTATCCCGAATATGCTTATCGCGGTGCCATGCTTGATGTGGCCCGGCATTTTTTCAGTGTTGAGGATGTAAAGAGGGTTATCGATTTCCTGGCCATGTACAAAATGAACACACTGCACCTCCACCTTTCCGATGACCAGGGCTGGCGCATTGAGATCAAGTCGTGGCCCATGCTCACCGAGATAGGCGGCAGTACCGAAGTAGGTGGTGGGGAAGGAGGCTTCTATACCCAGGAACAATATGCCGACATTGTAAAATACGCTCAGGGGAAATACATTACTATAGTGCCCGAGATTGATATGCCCGGACATACTAATGCTGCCCTGGCATCCTATGCCGAGCTGAACTGTGATGGCAAAGCGACAGAACTGTATACAGGTATAGAGGTGGGCTTCAGCACCCTGTGTACAGACAAAGAGATTACCTGCCAGTTTGTGGATGATGTGGTGAGGGAGCTTGCAGCACTGACACCCGGACCCTGGTTTCATATTGGGGGCGACGAATCCCACGTGACGGCACACGACGACTATGTATACTTTATTGAACGTGTCCAGGATATTGTATTGAAGTACGGTAAGAAGGTTATTGGCTGGGATGAGATTGCCAATGCCAGCCTGGTGAATGGCGCCGCTGTCCAGTTCTGGGCTAATGTGGAAAATACCACTATGGGAGTAGCAAAAGGCGCCAGGGTGCTTATGTCTCCGGCGGCAAGGGCCTACCTTGATATGCAATACGACTCCACCACCCATCTGGGCTTAAACTGGGCAGGCTACATTGAAGTGGATCATGCCTATACCTGGGATCCTGCAAACATGGTTGAAGGAGTGACCAAAGAAAATATTCTTGGTGTGGAAGCACCCTTGTGGACAGAGACCATTACGAATATTGACGAACTGGAATACATGGTGTTTCCGAGACTGCCCGGCTATGCCGAGATAGGGTGGACAACCCCGGCACTGCGTGACTGGGAAACTTATAAACTACGGCTGGCAGACCACGGCAAAAGATTCGAAAACCTGGAGATCGACTTCTACCGCTCACCCCTGGTCCCCTGGACCGATTAAAACAATGTTGAAAGGTTAAACCGTCTAATCATTGAACCGAGCAGGTAGAACCGGCGAGAAGCGGAGTCCACTATGCATAACTCATCACTCGTCTCTCACCGCATATCACTTTGTCGCCGCCCTGGATGCCCTGGTCATGCTGCGTCATTTCATCGACAGAAGCGAATGTGAGCTGCCGGGCGGTATGCCGTATCCGCTATTGATGCCGTTAACAAGTTTTACGGGCATCCGGACATACAGCTAGGCGCCCTGCTCTGCCCTCCGAAGCCGTAGCCCCTGCCCCGGGCAATGCCCGGCAAAGTTGAGACATATAACTGAGGAAACAGGTTTCGGATGATTATAACCACTTATGCCAGTATAAAACAAATTTGTTACATACAAAGATGTTTCATATACTTGTATCATAATATGATTATAAAATGGAGACACCTTTTGTGTTTGGAAAAATTGCCAGGGATAAGAATTTTACCGACAGGGAGAGTGAAACACATCACCTGGTAACGAATTTCAACTCGATGATCAATACGATCATCATTTCTCCACGCCGCTGGGGTAAGAGTTCACTCGTGGAGAAAGCCACAGAGATAATTGGCAGTAAAAACACGAAGCTCCGGATATGTAAAATCGATTTGTTCAATATAAGGGATGAAGAACAGTTTTATGAATCACTTGCGACATCTGTATTAAAATCGGTTTCCAGCAAATGGGAAGAATCTGTTGATTCAGCGAAAAGATTCTTAAGGCAGGTTGTTCCAAAGATAGTCCTGAATGCTGACCCCGGGAATGAATTCAGTCTTAGTTTCGACTGGAATGAGATCAGAAAAAATCCTGATGAGATCCTTGATCTGCCGGAAAACCTTTCTGCAGAAAGGAATCTCAAGATCGTTGTTTGTATTGATGAGTTTCAGAATATCGGAGAATTTGATGACCCGATATTTTTTCAGAAGCGGCTGAGATCTCACTGGCAGAAGCACCAGAAAGTATCATACTGCCTTTATGGGAGCAGAAGGCATATGATGCTGAACGTCTTCACTAATCCATCGATGCCTTTCTATAAATTTGGTGATTTGATATTCCTGGAAAAAATAGACACAGGGTCATGGATTGATTTTCTTGGAGAAAGATTTCAATCTACAGGCAAGATTATATCAGAAGAACAGGCAAAGCAGATAGTAGGACTTGCAGACAACCATCCTTATTATGTTCAACAACTGGCTCAACAGGTATGGTTAAGAACAAAAAGAAAATGCTCAGATGAAATAATTAACCTGGCATTCAGTAATATTATCGGACAATTAAGTCTGCTTTTTGCTACAATAACGGAGACACTTACAACAAACCAGCTCAATCTCCTGAGGGCTATGATTGCCGGAGAAAGTGCCCTGTCATCTATCCAGGTGATTTCAAAATATCGTCTGAGCTCTTCAGCCAGTGTAAACCGTTCGAGGAAGGCCCTGATCAGCAAAGATATTCTTGATAAAAATGCAGGAGTGGTTTCATTTCAGGATCCAATGTATAGATTCTGGCTTAAAAATGAATTCTTTAAATAAGTTAAGACAACTTTTCTGGAACATCGGGCTGAAGCTCTGCGCCCCGCGCCCTGTGCCCTGTG
>DRFJ01000001.1 GCA_011050615.1 Bacteroidota bacterium | reverse complement strand
TCTTTATAAGGTACAAAGCCAATTTCAGTCCATCTTCTCTGAATATCCCTAAGCTTTTCAAAAGCAGAATTAATATTTTCCCCGGGCTTAAAATTTTCAAGTTCTTCAATCAATGCTTCTTTTTCCTTCAGGTTATCTTCGAAGGAGCTGTCAAGTTCAGCAAAATGTTTTGATTTTCTCTCGAAAAAATGATCACAGGCTTTTCTGAATCTCTTCCACAGTTTATCGGAATATTTTCTTGGAACTGCTCCGATTTCTTTCCATTCTTTTTGAAGATTTATCAGTGTGTCGGTTACTTCTTTCCAATCGACACTATCCTGGAGTGCTTCAGCCTGCATGCACAACTCAGTTTTTTTCTGGAGGTTAGTTATTTGCTGCTCTTTATTTTCAGCATAAAAACTTCTTTTTGCCTGGAAAAAAGCATCACAGGCTTCCCTGAACCTCTGGTAGATGGCATTATTATGTTTTTTGGGAGCAAAGCCTATACTACGCCATAGTTTCTGTAGTTGAATTACTTCTCTGGACTTATTCTCCCAGTCCTTAAATGTTTTTAAATCAAGCTCATTTATTTTCTCTACTTTTTCGCAGAGTGCTGTCTTTGCTTCAAGATTTTTCTTCTGTTCCTCTTTCTGCTTTTCAAAATATTCATGATGGCGCTTGTTTATTTTGGATGTTGCAGATTTGAATCTTTCCCATAATTCAGCCCTTGCCTCCCTGGGGACAGGACCTATCTCTCTCCAATGCTGGTGATATTCCTGTAAAACTCTGAAAGCATTAATGGGGTTCGGATCCAGTAAGAGCTCTTCTGCTTTTTCGCAGAGCTTAATTTTGCTCTCAAGGTTTTTCTTAAAATCAAGGTCCCTCAGTTCCTTGTTTATCTTGATGTAATCATAGAATATTTCAACATTGAGATTATAAGTTTCCCACAGATTCCGCAATGATGACTGGGGCACAATACCTATCGAGTGAAATTGTTCCTGCAGGTCCCTGAACTCCTGGAATGTTTTATTGATTGATTCCTCCCTGTTAACAAGGTCTTTTATCCTGTCAATTATTTCATACTTTTTCCTCAGGTTTTCCTGTTTCTCAATTTCAAGTTGCTTTTTGTATTCGGTTTTTTTACCCCTGAAGCGTGCGAGAAGATCTCTCATTTTATGCTCGAGGGGATCATCGGCAGGCTGATAATCTTCTATTCTTCCGCTTTCCTCAAGGAACTTTTTCTTTTTTTGTTCGAGTTCTGCCTTATGTTTTTTGTAGAATATGGTCTTAATTTTGTCAATATCATCGACAATCTCATTCAGAGGCCTGTTTTCAATGAGTAATTCAAGTGTTTCCACCAGCTCTGTTTTAGATCTTCCGGTATAGTCCACTTCCGGAAGTTCCTCAGGCTCGGATTGTAAATCCTCGCTATTTGATCCCTTGCCATTGAGGAGTGGCTTTTCTTTGGGTTCCTCACCATCGGGCCCGGGAGACTCTTCAGGTTCCTTACTACCGGAGTCTGGTTCTTCCCCAGGCCCTGATTGCAAATCTCCCCCATTGGGAAGAGGTCCTTTTTCAGTTTTTTTATTTTCGTTATTAGTTTCGGCAGAATTTTCTTCTGCATCGAATTGTACATCACGAACAGAATCATCCGGATTTATAAGGGTCATAATTAATCCTTTTATATGAGCACATTTTCAGATTCATTTATTATTTAAATCTGAGATCAATCAAGGTTACGAAAATATCGATTTATTTAGAAAATCTCAAAGAATAATAATTTTAATATTTTATGACTGTCAGACAGCATCTTATGTATAATTTTTCTTTAGATCCGGCGATATTTTGCACTAAAAAATCTAAATATATTTAAATAAAATAACTACCTGTCAGGAATTGTTTGATCTCCTGTTCTTTTCCAAAAGGTATCTGAATGGATAAATCATTCTTTCAATTAAGCGCATATCTTCCGTAATAATCTCAGCTCTACCTGACATATTCTGGCTGAAATCGAGTTGTTTACCATAAAAAGTTGTAAGGCCGTCGGGTAATTCTACATCCAGGACATATAAATTATCCTGTGGCACCAGTGATCTTGATCTTATTCTGCCACATACCATTCCATACTCAAGATAAGGATAACCTTCAAGCCGGATATTCACATCCTGCCCTTCCTTAACTTTACCCGAGCCTGTCATAGGTATCTTAATTCGTGCAATAATTTCATTATTTCCTCCGGGCACTACAGTCATAACCGTTTCACCCTCCCTGACAGACTGATTTTCAGACCAGAAGCTTGTGAAGGTCACTTTTCCATCAATGGGTGAAACCAGCAGGTAGTTCTGAATCCACCAGTCGAGTCTCGACTTAAGTTTCAGCAGTTCATTGTCAAGGATAGATTTATATCTTTGTTTCTCCTCTTCTCCGGATGAGGTTAAATCCTGTAACTCCTGTTTTTTGGAAGCGAGGTCTATTTGTCTTGATGCTGTTTCCAGGTTTACCTGCACGAGTTCAATCCTGGTGGAATAATATTTCTGTTTTGAATTTTCCAGGTCAGCATCAGGAAGTATACCCTGCTCATTGAGAAGAGAGTCTCTCAGGTATTTCTTTTTTTCTACCGCAAGGTTTGAAGCCGTAAGTGCTTCCTTGTTTTTAAGCTGGCTGATATAATTCTCAATACTTCTCAATTCGTCCCGTACAGCTTCTATTTTCTTACCGTAATAATCGATTTCCAGATGATTAATATAGTCATAATAAGTTTTACGGAAAGCAGAATACTGGTCCTGTATCTCTCCCAGTACCGGATTATCGGGTAATTTAAGCCTTGTTTCATTTATTGAGGCTGGCATATCCTTTGACTTTACGCTATCAAGCAAAGAGCTCAGCCATTTAACGCTTTCATATGAAGCAGTAGTTTCCATTATGCCAAGGATTGAGCCTGAGGAAACGTCTTCTCCGTCACTGACAAAAAGTTCTTCAATACTTCCGGACACCCTTGCCACAATGTTTGCAGGAGGATTTTCTGTTGTAATTACGGCCTCAGCCCTTATTATATAAGGATATTTTATGATCCACGACAGGAATAAAAGTATAACAATGACTATTGTAACAATAGCTGTTCCCCATCGGACGAGTGAACCGGGAGGTGTATTCATTATATCCTCCACCGGTTGTGAATATCTTATTTCATGAGCCTGTTTCGCCATAATTAATTACCCAGCTCTAACTGGTCCCGAACAAGGTTAAAATATATGCCTTTCTTTTCTATCAATTCGTGATGTGTCCCATTTTCAATCATTCTGCCTTTATCAATTACCACAATATTATCAGCCTTGCGAACAGTACTTAGCCTGTGTGCTATCACCATAACCGTTTTCCCCGAGAAAAATTTATCAAGGTTTGCCACTATTTGTTTTTCATTGGCTGCATCGAGTGAATTTGTAGCCTCGTCAAAGAAGAGATATTCAGGATCTTTATAAAGGGCTCTTGCTATTAATATTCTTTGCTTCTGGCCCTGCGACAGGCCATGTCCGTTATGTCCGATCCGTGTATTTATTCCAAGTGGTAAGATATCGATAAAGTTATTGATATTTGCAATTGTGACAGCCTGCAATAATTTATCACTATCAATTACATCAATGCCAGGAGCAATATTATTGGCAATTGTATCGGGGAAAATATATCCGTCCTGCATAACTACACCTACCCGTTGTCTCCAGATTTTAAGGCTCAGATTTCTCAGGTTTGTATCACCTATCATTATATCACCTTCCACCGGTTCATAAAATCCCAGGATAAGTTTAAGCAAGGTTGTTTTGCCGCTCCCACTTGTGCCTACGACGGCTGTGACTTTTTTTTCGGGTATTACAATATCTATATCTTTCAGCACAAATGGTGACCTTGGTCCCTCGTACTGAAATGAGAGACTGTTTATATAGATGCTTTTATTGGACGGAAGGTTCTTAACCTTCATTTCATCTTCAGACTCTTCAAGCTTGCTGCTATGTACTTCTGCAAGCCTGTCAAGGCTCATCCTTGCATCCTGCGCTGTCCTAAAGAAGACAACCATCTGATTTACAGGAATATTCAGCTGACCTATTATAAACTGCACGGCAAGCATCATACCTAGTGTCATACTGCCTGATAATACTGCCATGGCCGCAATAATTGTAATGAGCACATTAGACACTTCATTTATTAAGCGCCCCCCGGCAAGCTGGTACTGGGAAAGACTCATTGCTTTTACCCTTGTTTTGAAGAGTGAAGCCTGGAGGTTTTCCCAGTCCCACCGTTTGCTTGTTTCACTCTGTGTAAGTTTGATTTCCTGCATGCCGGTAATTATATCAATCAGCTTGGCATTATTATCGGATAACTGTTTAAACCTTCTGTGGTCCAGCCTGGCACGTGATCTCATAAAAAAGGCCACCCACGCAAGGTAAAGGATGGTCCCGGCAAGAAAAACCAGGAGTATTGTCAGGTTATAAATTGCCAATACAATACCGAAGATAAGGAGATTGACGAAGGAAAACATTACACTGAGAGATGTATTGCTCAGGAATGATTCTATTCGCTGGTTATCCTCGATTCTCTGCAGCAGGTCACCGCTTAATTTTTTATCAAAATATGACATCGGCAGTGCCATCAGCTTATGGAGGAAGGCTGAAACAATAGCCACATTTACTCTTGTGCTGATATGCAATAAGAGCCATCCCCTTACAAATTCTACTGTCATTCTTCCGATAACAAGGGCCAGCTGGGCAAAGAGCACAAGGTAAATAAAGGCCAGGTCACTGGTATTTATCCCAATATCTATAACAGCCTGTGTAAGGAAGGGAAAAATCAACTGTATGATGCTGCCTATTAAAAGGCCGAGAGATATCTGGAAGAAGTACCTTTTGTACAGATTAATGTATCTCATCAGAAAGCCGAAGCCTGTTTTTCCTCTTTCTGTCTCTTCCTGGTCATAGAATGATGGTGTTGGTTGCAGAATCATTACAAGCCCAAGCTTTTTTTCATCCACTACGGTCATTGCCCAGTTTTTTTCAAACTCTGCAACTGAATATTTCACCAGGCCGCGGGCAGGATCGGCAATATGCACAACTCCTTTCTTTATCTTATATACAACTACAAAATGCTTCTGTCGCCAGTGTACAATACATGGAAGCGGGGTATCTTCAGCAAGCCTGGAAAAAGGGATTCGTAGCCCCAGGGTCCTTAAGCCAATTGATTCGGCAGCTTCAGATATACCAAGGAAAGAAACCCCTTCACGTGTTATATAACAACGTTCCCTTAGCTCGGGGAGACTGAATTTCTTACCATGAAAACGGGCGACCATCTGAAGGCAGGCCGGCCCACAATCCATGGCATCTGTTTGTCTTTCAAAGGGGAATGACATACCTTACTACAGTTAAATTATGTAAATATATTTATAATTTGATTCTATTCAAATATAAGGGCATATATGCTTAATGCTACAGAATCATTGAGTTAATTATATTGGAAATACTATATTTGCCACAAATAATAATATGAAGTGTTAAAAAAACACTCAGATAAACGATTAATAGAGGGAATACGAAAGGGGGACGACAAAACTGTAAATTACCTCTATGACACATTCTTCGATACCATCAAATCATATGTACTGAAAAATACAGGTACGGAAGATGATGCCTACGATATATTCCAGGATGCCATGATGGTTATTCTTAAAAAGATACAGCAAAATCACCTTGACGAGTCAACGGATGTCAGGGCCTACATCTTCGGTATATCAAGGAATCTGTGGCATGAACATCTCAGGAAGAAAAAGAAGAAAGTGGACCTTGATATCGAAGTGAGTGATGAATTTGATCCTTCCAGCCTGCTTGACACTCCCCTTGAACAAATAGTGCAGAGGTCTTTCCTGAAGCTCAAGCCTGAATGCAGGGAAGTACTAAATATGATTATCAAAGGGGCGGACTATAATGAGATCGCAAAAGCCATGAATTATAAATCGGATGATTACGCCCGCAGAAAGAAATACCTTTGCAAGGAAGCTCTCATCAAAATAGTGAAATTTGACCCCGATTACGTCGATTATTCCCCCGACCTGTAATAATACCGGGCCAGCAGGAAAATAATGATAAGCAACAAGACGATGAGAATATACCGCTTAAATGGTAAATAAACAGACTCATCATTCCCCATTATTACCAGAGTACTCCAGAAATAGGGATGTGATCTAATCTGATCGGCATTTGCCAGGTAATCCGTTCTCGCCTTCCGGAGTGACTTACTTTTTGTCTGGCCTTTCTTAATGTTAGTGTAAAAAGCTTTTACGATATCGCTTCCGGAATGATCATCCACTTCCCATAGAGACATTATGACGCAGGGGCTGCCCGAGTAAAAGAAACCCCTGGCAAGGCTCATCACTCCCTCGCCTGACTGCAGGTAGCCTGCACCCGTATTGCAGGAACTCAGGAAAAGCATTTTCGAATCAAGCGGTATGTTATAAACCTCATATGTATTGAGCAGTCCGTCTTCAACAGTGTCGTTTCCCATGCTGAAGATCATTTTCGAATACATAGGCTCATTATCATTTAGCAGTGTATGCATGGCCAGGTGAATTATGTCACCTTCATCTGCCTTTCTTTTGAATGCACTTTCAGTAGCCTGGTCATCAATAAAAAGTTTGCCTCCAAGCAACTTGTTAATATATATTGCTTCCTCCCTTGCACCAGGAATGTTTGTGAGGCTGTCGCGGTTAAATTGCCTCTTCATCATAAGCTTTTCACGATCGTGGCTGTTGTTGTAATGAGGGGCAAAACTGAGAACATTGTTAAAAATACTCCTTCCGGATTTTGATGTCTCCGACAAAATGGTTCCGGAGTATTCATATATTATTTCATATTCATGAAGCAGATAGTCAAGTCCCCTGTAATTAATTTCATTATATTCAGGCAATTTACTTATAAGCGCTTCAAAGGGGATATATGAAAGTATGTCGTCGGCAGAGATTATTAAGCGGTCAGAGATGAGGTAATCTTTCACAGGCAGAACCAGCTTATTATATAATTCAAAGGCCAGAGTAATATATTGCCGGTATTGTTCGGCTGTACCACTTACAATGAGTGGATCCGTTAATATATCCCTGAATCCTGATATCATGTCTTTGAAACTATCTTCCACACTTACTGTTTGTATTTCAAAGCTCTCATGATTGACAAGGAATATATACAGGAGACTGTCAGACAAATAATATTCGATAAAGTTACCATCTCTGCCAATATTTTTTCGTATATCTTCAGCATTACTTACCGAAGTATTGTGTCTCAGATTATAATACCTGGGATATTCCTGTTTAAAAACCTGCACAAGTGAATCATACCTGGCACTTGTTTTTAAACTCAAAAGGCGGTAATGATCTATCAGTTTGCTGTTGGGGCTTTGCTTTGCAGATTCCTCATATATTACTTCGTTATAATCTCTCAGATCTGACAGTAAACCTCTTTCCAGCACGGCCAGGTTATCAGGAAGGTGGAAACTCATAGCTCTGTTATTCCTGGTTGCGGCAAGTAAACCCGCTGCTTTTGATTTTTCGGATATTATGAAAGCTCTTTCACCGTATTCCGGGTTTCCCGTGACACTAAAGAGCCGGTATAACATGTCAACCGTCATATCATAAGCATCCATGTATCGGCCTGACACCCTCCTTCTGCTTTCATCCTGCTGGATTTTGAGCCTTGTGTCTTCAATAATAGTTATAGCCTTTTCCGATGCGGCTAAGGCATCTTCCATATCCCTGATATTATTATTATGCCTGTATGTCTCGAACAAGATTTTACTTTTCTGAAGAAAAGCATACGTTAATGTTCGTACTGAAAGCCCAAGCGAGTCACTAATCACCTGGTCAATATATTTTAGTCCCCGGGAATACCTTCCCGTATGATACAGTATTCTTGAATAATACAGGAAAGCTTCATTTTTCACCCTGCTGTCTTCCCTATGCTTGCTTACGTATCCCAGTACAGACTTTAATACATCCTCTGCACCTTTATAATTTTGCCTGTAGTGAATCAGAAAATATGTATAAGTCAGTAACCGGATAATATGGTCCCTGCTGTTTTGTCCAAATTCACTTCCAGCTATCTCAAGCGCTAGCAGAAAATAGTCTTCGGCTTCATCATATAGCTCCGTATCAGCAAGAAAAAAAGCATAATTTTCATATACTGAGATTATCAGTCTCAGTGGAATCTGATCAGAATCAATTAATTCCAATGCTTTCTGGAAATAAGAATCTGATAATTCCAAATTTTCCAGTTCATAATTACAAACAGCAATTGAATTATATGACCTGATCTGCTTCTCAAGATCGACAACCTCGCTCTCTTCAGACAGTGAGTACATTAGTTCAAAATTTTGTATTGCCCTGCTGTAATCAAAAATATTGGCATAAGATACCCCTGAGTTATTATAAAGATTTACAAGGTCCCCGGGGGCAATTGTATCAATATTTTTTTCTCCCAGCTGAATACCTCTCAACGAATACGAAAGCGCCCTTTCATACATGCTCATATCAATATAGATTGCAGAAAGGTTGAGCAGGGTCCTCAGAAGGTTTGGCGATTCAGGCCCAAATAGCATTTCCCGTGTTGCAAGAGCTGTTTCAAGGTTGTTAAGAGCATCATCAAGATTTCCAGTATACAGATATGAAAGTGCAAGGTTTGTTCTTGTCCTGGCATAAATATCATCAATACTGTCAGCAGCGATCCGGTATTCCAGTGATTTTTGTAAAAGCTCTATCGCATCAGAGTACAAATGATTGAGGTAATAATATGTGCCTGTGTAGTAATAACAGTCAGATAGCAGCAGGCTGTCCAATATAGGGTGTGAATCAATATAACTGAGTATCCAGTCATTATAATCACCGGCCTCAGGCTTGTTGTTTTGCATCGCCAGTTTAAAGCTATTCAGCTTTTCAACCATTACTGAATCAGACTCATTGAAAGGCATGTCAGGGCCTGCTTTTATGAGGGTATTGAAACAAAACACAATAACAAACAGTATAAAGACAAACCTGTGAAACATTATTTACGAGTTAAGATTTTCACTCTGTGTTTCCAAATATCCATATAAGAACTCTAAAAGCCAAAAAAAAATCTTAATTCATCTTACTGGTTAACTTGCATTTAGAAAATAACATAAAAAAAGTCTCGATTTTCATGTCACAAACAAGGTCAAAACGACATGTATAAATGTAACATGACAATAACCCGATTTATTAATTGTGTAACCAAAAAATTAGTACGATGAAAAAACTGAATCAAATTGAGCTGGAAAAATTTAATGAATTTACACTTTCAGACGAAGAAATGATACTTGTACGTGGCGGAGACTCAGATGGCGAAAAAGGAATGACTATTCCTCCAGTCACAGAACCTGAGATTTAATAAGAGAAAATAAAGGAAATACAGCGAACTGTAAAATATTCTGAACCGGTTTAACCGGGATCCTGTGGTTATTGCGAAACCGGAGGGGTGTAAAGGCAGTCTAAATATGTCATAATTCAGATATATTTATGCGGCATATAAGAGGAAATGCTTCCAAGCATTGATGAAGTAAAGTATGCGAAAGCAATTGAAGCATTGGTGAGGCAGATAGAACTGACAATATCTGTAACATACCCATAGTGTAACCGTCAGGATCTAATATAGAATATTATGCCTGTAGTGTAACTGTCAGGATTTGATGTAGAAATATTACACCTATAGTGTGACCATCCAGGATTTAATGTGGAAATATTACACCTATAGTGTGACCATCCAGGATTTAATGTAGAAATGTTATACCTATAGTGTAACCGTCAGGATTTAATGTGGTGTATTATGCCCTTGGTGCAAATGTCAGGATTTAATGTGGAAATATTAGACCTATAGTGTAACTGTCAGGATTTAATGTGGTGTATTATGCCCTTGGTGCAAATGTCAGGATTTAATGTGGAAATATTAGACCTATAGTGTAACTGTCAGGATTTAATATAGAATATTATGCCTGTAGTGTAACCGTCAGGATTTAATGTGGAAAAATATTATTAAGATGAAATATAACAAATCATGAAAAAAATTGAGTTCAACCGTTTTCTCGAAAAGTACCTTGAGGGGAATATGCAAAACGCCGAAAAAAAATGGTTTGAGGCGGAACTTGAAGGTAACCCGGGCTTAAAGAAAGAGCTTGAGTTACGGAGGAAAATTAACAGTCATCTTGAAAACCAGGATGCGATTGCTTTCAGGCAAATTTTAATGAAGGCCGAGGCACGACACAGGAAGGCTGCTGATAAAAGAAAGGTCGCTGCCAAGCAGCTTGTACAATATGCTGCAGTGTTTGCAGGCCTCATCCTAATCGCTTCCATTGGCCTGTACAGCCTTATAAATAATGCTGATGTGAATATTGCCGAAAAGTATACCCCCGAGTATGTTCCCTTGTCAGTAACACGTTCTTCTTCAACAAGTATTGATGAAGCATATACAAGGGCAACCGAGTATTACAATGCCGGTGATTATACAGAAGCTATTGAGTGGTTTAACATGATCGTTGATTCAGATATGCAGGTTGAGTTTATGAAGGGCTCATCCCATATGAAAATCAGCCAGTATGAAGAAGCCATAGGATCCTTCAGTAAAGTTGTTGACGATAATGACAACCTCTTTATAGAGGACGCCAGGTTTTACCTTGCTGTATGCTATTTGCAGACAGGTGAGGAAGATATTTCAAAAAAGCTGCTGGCGGATATAATTAACTCAGAAAACAGGCATAAAAAAGAAGCAAGGAAATTATTAAGAAAAATTGATTAAAACATCAGTTAACCAAAGGATATGTTTATGACTTATGGGCAAGATACGGAAAAGGGATCAAAAGGGGCTGATAATCTAAAATCAGAAGAGATAGGTCCATTACAGCAAAATAGTATGTTAAACACACCGTCCATACTGACAGGCCTGTCTCATGAAGTGCGCACCTACATGAACTCAATAGTCGCGTTTACCTTCCTGAGCAATAATGATAACTGCACGGTTGAACAGAAGAATGAATATAACAAACATATCATGAATTCATGTGACCAGCTGATTACACTGTTTGATAATTTCCTTGATTCGGCACTGATCGATTCAGATGTTCCCAGATCCACTATCACTAATTGTAAACTTAAAGAGCTGCTCAAAGATCTTCTTGATGATATAAATAACTCCATCAGCAGGTTCGACAAGAACAAGCTTACACTCCTGCTTGATGAAAGATCCGGAGAAGATGATTCAATATTCATTGATAAAGAGAAAATAGGTCGGGTTTTAAAAAATCTTTTTTTCAATGCCTTTGAGAACACAGAATCAGGTTACATTAAAATGGGTTACTCCAGGAAAAAAAACAGGGTTGAATTTTACGTAATTGATTCAGGTAATGCTTACACAAAAAATCGGGAATTGCTTGCCTGTGACAACCTTACCATGTACTTGGGTAAACACCAGAGTACTTTCAATACCGTATCATTCATACTTTCGCGCAAGCTGATAGAAAGCATGAATGGAGAGCTTTGGATACGGCCAAACGGGGTTAATGGGACTGCTATGTATTTCTCAGTTCCGGAACCCAATATTATGAAGGAAGGAAATTCTGAACATATTACATCCAAAATCGCAATCTGATAATAAACAAAATCCTTTCTCCTGTTTAATATGTCTGCCACAAGAATGGGTATAAG
This sequence comes from Bacteroidota bacterium, assembly GCA_011050615.1. Classification (GTDB taxonomy): domain Bacteria; phylum Bacteroidota; class Bacteroidia; order Bacteroidales; family VadinHA17; genus UBA9300. The sequence continues at coordinate 33,908 of DRFJ01000001.1, read as the reverse complement.
AGCACCCTCTGGAGGTGCTCTTTCTTTCTTTTTTCAAGTTTATTCCGAGATTTTCAGGATGCGTATTTCGGTACGCCTGTTTTTTCGCTTGCCCTCTTCGCTGTCGTTATCGTACAGGGGTAGCTTTTCACCATATCCTTTATAATACAGGCGCCCGGGGGATACACCTCTTTTTATGAGATAATCACGCACCACAAGGGCCCTCTTTTCCGACAGTACAAGATTATGTTCATCAGTGCCTGTTGAATCTGTATGACCACCTATTTCAACGGTCAGTCCCTGGTTATCGGCGAGGAGCTTATACAGTTTCTCCAACTCGTGCAATGATTCTTCCCTGAGTTCCCAGGAATCGAAGGCAAAGAATATATTATGAAGTGTCATTTGCTGACCAACCTGGATCGGGCTGAGTAATATAGTTTTCTCATATGGTTCAAGCTTACTGTGTACACCTTCCAGCATGAAATTTTCAGAATGGAAAAGGTAAGCCTCCCTGCTTACATTTATCCCGTAATTATGGCCTGCGGGAAGGCAGACAAGGAAATTACCTTCTGAATCTGTAAATGACCGCACAAGCCTGTTCTTTGTACTGAGATTAATGAGTTCATATTCAGCCCTCAGTTCCTGACCCGTTATCCTGTCAATTACTTTTCCTTTAAGATAGGCTACAGGATCAGGCCTGAGCGATTCAGGCATCTCAAAATAATAAAGGTCTCTGCCTTTCATCGGGTTTATTTTGGAAGAAAAATAGGCAACTTCGCCTGATGAATTAATTACCAGGCCTATCTCGTCGGTCTGTGTGTTTATTGGATATCCAAGGTTTTCAGGTTCTGACCATGTACTGTCGGCTTTTAGACGAGACATAAAAACATCAAATCCTCCCATGCATGGTCTTCCATTAGACGAGAAATAGAGAGTCTTGCCATCAAAATGTATGAAGGGAGACATTTCATCTCCCGGGGTATTGATAGTATTTCCAAGATTAACAGGTTCCGACCAGCGTCCGTCTTTTACCTGCTTGCTTAGCCAGATATCCATTCCTCCAAAGCCCCCCGGGCGGTTACTGACAAAGAATAACATTGAACCATCTGAGGATAGTGAGGGCTGCGATTCCCAGTAACTGGTATTGACAGGTCCTCCTATATTTATCCCCTGTTTCCAGCCACTACCGGTTCTGGCTGAATAGTATATATCACAGCCTCCCTTCCCGTCTTCACGGTTACAGGCTGTGAAATACATGTAGTTTCCGCCCGTCTCGAGTGTTTGTGCGCCCTCATTGTATGATGTATTCAAAGGAGACCCGGCATTTCTGGCAAGAGTCCAGTTTCCATCAACACGATAACTGTAATAAAAATCTTCCTGCATTTCAGTTCCCAGCAGACTTCGACTTCTTGACCTTTTTTGGCGTGTAAAAAGCAGCAGATTGTCATCAACTGTTATGGCCGGCCAGTATTCGTCATCACCTGTATTTATAGCCTCACCCATGTTAACCGGGTTGAAATTAACGGGTTTTAACATGGCCTCAATAGCAAAATTGCAATCTCTTATGTATTTCCTTGCCTTCCCTGAATTAACTGAATTTTTCCCTCCCAGTTCCAGATATAATATAAACTTGCTTCTTGCTTCCTCATAATTTCCAAGCATAAACAATACCTCACCATAACCGAACCAGGCGGGAACAAAAAAAACTGAATCAATAAGCATAGCTTCGCGGTAGGCATAAGCTGATTGCGTATAATTAAGCATATCTCTTGACAGCTCAGCCAGCATTATATATGCTTCTATAAAACCGGGATCATATTCTACTGCGTTCAGAAGATGACTCTCGGCTTCCTTATAGTTTAAGAAATCGTATGCTTCCCTTCCATAATTATATGATTTTAAGGCCCTGTTTGAACTGGTATGAAGATCCTGTGACAGTGATGTGAAGGGTTGACTTATTAGAAATAACAATAATACCGCCCTTAAGAGGCTAATCAAGGTATTCCCATGAATTTGTGACTTTGCAGTGAAATTAACCATTCGCTATGTTTTTTAACGTATTCAACAAGTGAAGGCATTATTATCTTATGGCTGCTCCATTCCGGCTGCAGGTATAATTTACATCCGGGAGCTACCATTTCTTTATATTTCTCGGCCCAGCTAAAATCATTCTCATCTTCAATTATTACCTTCAATTCCCCTGCCAAAACGCAAATATCTTCAATTGGGGGCAGGTTTTTTTTCGGAGAAAGGCATATCCAGTCCCATATACCTGTTAATTCATGGGATCCTGAAGTTTCAAGATAAGTTTTTATATTCAATTTCTTCACTTCACGGCAAAAAGGTTCCAGGTTATACATCAAAGGCTCCCCTCCTGTTACAAGCACCGAATCAGCACCTGAACCAGCTATACATTTAATTATTGAATCAATATGTGTCAACTCCCAGGAATCAGGATCCCAGGCAAATTTAGTATCACACCAGTTGCAACCTACATCACAGCCACCAATACGTACAAAATAGGCAGCCCTGCCTGTGTGAAACCCTTCTCCCTGGATTGAATAAAACTGCTCAACGAGAGGAAGGTAAATACCAGTATTTTCTGATTCATGTTTCATATTAATCAAGACTGGAAAGACTGATCCTGTAAATTGCCTGTCGTATCGCTGTCTTTTCAGATGCAAGGTAAAGATAATTTCCCCTGACAAAAACGGATTCTACCTGTGTGTATTTTAATTCGGGCAAAATATATTTGTCGTATCGGCCGGCTATACTTACACCATCAGTATTTTTGAACTGCACCAGGTAAGTTTCATTATTGTAATAGCCACATAGAAACAAAGATCTTCCACTGCCGTAATAATAAGCGCCTGTTACCAGGAAACCCGGATCAAATGAAGCTAGCGGGCTCAGGATATTGTTAATACCCTCCCTGACATAATAAAGATTTGTAGTCAGGTCTTTCCTGTTTTTTGAAAAACAATATATTCCATCAGAGTTTACCGTCATTGCCTCGCAATCCCATTCATTATCACTTTTACGCACCTTTGCTTTTTTCTTCAGGAGATATTCAAGCCCCGTGGTAAGAATAGGCGGATCAGGGTAATGCAGGCTGTCAATCTTTACCCTGTATATAACCATGTCACTCCTTTTTCCACTGTTATTACCAAAATCTCCTATATAAAGATAAGCACCAAATATTGAAAGTTCTTCCCAATCCTTATTGCGTATATCACGGATCCTGTACTTTTCTTCCAGTTTACCTGTTTCAATATCAAGTTTGAATATATATGAACCGTTTCCCCCATCATTCAGGGCATATATCTTATCATTATAAAAACACATACCTGATATTTCATAGAGTAAGGGGCTGATGGGCAGTTGAGAATCTATCTCAAGAGTTTTAATATCCTGGGATTTAAGCATTGCATTTAAGGACAGCAGGGCAATTAGTAGCAGGTACGGTATGCCAACAGTTTTCAATTTCATATCAATACATGAAAATTATTTCCGGTTTAATCTCTTCCTAGCGTACTCTGAGAGTTTCTTTTATTTTCACATAATATTCTGTATTATCGAAAAAACCTGTGAAGTTTTCGGCTCCGGGTCCAAAGGAGAATACCGGAACTACCACCCCTGTATGCCCGTTAGTTGAGAAACTCGCAAGAACTGACCGGTCTTCAAGATTACCACCCGTAAGGGCCATGCCTCCTGTTTCATGATCAGCGGTTACTATTATCAGTGTATTCTTATCTCTTGCTGCAAACTGCAGAGCCACACCAACGGCAAGGTCAAAATCATAGGTTTCTTCAATAACATACTGGGGATTATTATCATGCCCGCCCCAGTCTATCTGTGATCCTTCCACCATCAGAAAAAAACCATTATCGTTACGGCTAAGAATTCCTAAAGCTGCATTTGTGGCTTCGGCCAACATGTAATCCCGTCCTTCAGAGTACCTTGGGAGATGACCATCGGCAAGCAAACCGGCTACTTTTTCAGTTTTAACCTTCAGCAGGTCTTCCATGGTAAAAACAACCTCATATCCATCATTTTCAAGAACCTTTACCAGGTTTCTCTGATCTCTCCTCTTAACAAAATTTGATTTCCCTCCCCCGATAAATACATCGGGCTGGTATCTTACAAAATCAAGGGCTATTCCCTCATAATCATTTCTGTTGATATTATGAGCGACAAATGATGCCGGTGTTGCATGGGTAACAGCACTTGTACTTACCAACCCGTATGACATCTTTTTCTTTCTCCTCAACAATTCAGTTATTGGCTCAACATTGATACTGTCCGGCCCCATGCCTATCATGCCATTACGTGTTTTCTTTCCCGAAGCAATTGCAGTACCTCCTGCAGCTGAATCAGTAACATAATTATCATAAGACTGGGTTCTGGCAAAACCTATGTTTTTTGTGGTGGTCATATTCAGTTTATTTCCGCTGACTGTCATAGTCCCTGAAACCTGGGTTATACCCATACCGTCACCTATCATTAAAATTACATTTTTCGCCCTGCCTTCAGGGCCTTTCGGTTTGTTATCATCGCATACAACTGAGTATGAGGAGACAAAAAATCCTATAACAAGTAATAGAACTGTTATTCCCAATCTGGTTTTCATTATATTATGCTTCATTTCATCTGTTATTACAATTATCAAATAGTGCCTTATATTCTCTGTTACCTGCTACCGACACCCAGTGTTCAGGTATAAGGTACCAGTTATTGTCAGTTTCAATTATTATATTCTCATTTTCTTCGAACCACCTGATCATATAATACCGCAGATCTTTATCAGTAGACTTTAATAACCTGCTTTGCAAGTCTTCATTTTGAAGAGAACTGGCGTGAGACAGATGATCTCCCCCCCCCACTTCCACGGCATGAACTAAGAGCTACGCTGTAGCTTCTGTCATGCTCAAATACCCTGCCATCCGGGAAGGACTCTATAAATATTTTATCCCCGTCAGGCTTGCTTACGTCGACAATATAATCCATACCGGCGGCAGAATCAAAGTTATAAGTCCTGTTTTTAAACCTGTATATCCCTTCATAAATCTCTGTTTCAAACAAATTTCCGTCGGGACCCGACAGTGTATTAAACCACTGACTGTAAGAATATTCGAGATATCTATCTATTTCCTCCCCGCTCATTTCGATGGTATACAGCAAATTCTCATAGCGGTAAAGGTCAAACATATCAGAAACTGTTACAGTACCTTCATTTAAACTGACATCAAACGATAAGGGTGCTGCAAAAGAACTATCAGCACCGCTGATGGGAAGTGAAGCATTATTATTCAGGAATAAATATGACCGGTATTTTAATATCTTCATTTTGAACATGCAAATTTAATCTCATTTAATTAAATAATGAACATTTTATATTTATTTTGCCATCAACTTGCTTAAAGGATGTTAAAAAACATTCATATATCATAGCAATTTTTAAAGCATCGCCGGTTAAAACCTTACATCAGAATAACATTTCTGTTTGAGGATTTGTTTATTAGAACACTTTCAATTAATTAAACATATGGTAAAAACAGGCTTAGACAATTATGAGAAGCAGGTACTTCCCCTGTTGAAAAACAAGAAAGTCGGTGTCCTGTGTCATGCCTCGAGCATAAACAGAATGTATGAACATATAATAGATAAAGTCATTAAATCCGGATCCGTTCACCTTTCAGCTATATTCGGCCCGCAGCATGGTCTGTTTGGCCAGACACAGGATAATATGATAGAATGGGAAGGGTATAAGGATCCAAAATATGATGTTCCCGTATACAGTTTATACGGGAAGACAAGGAAGCCGACAGGTAAAATGCTTGCTGACACTGAAATATTGATGGTTGATCTGCAGGATGTTGGCACAAGGCCTTATACCTATGTCTGGACCCTGAAAAATTGCATGGAAGCCTGTGCCGAAAAAAATATACCTGTTCTGGTGATTGACAGGCCCAACCCTCTCGGCGGTATTAAAAGGGACGGAGCCCTCTTAAAAAGAGAATTCTATACATTTGTCGGTGGTGCAGAGATACCCCTGTGCCATGGAATGACGATAGGAGAAATGGCCGGGTGGATAAATGAAAGAGAAGATATCAACTGTAGCTTAACCGTAATTGAAATGGAAGAATGGAATAGAGCGATGACCTGGCCGGATACCGGTTTACCCTGGGTACTGCCGTCACCAAACATGCCTTCGGTTAATACAGCAATGGTGTACCCCGGAATGGTACTTGTTGAAGCACTTAATATTTCGGAGGGCCGGGGTACCACCCTGCCGTTCGAACTCTGTGGTGCTCCGTTCATTGATAATGAAAAAATAATTCACGAACTCAGCAAGATGAAAATCCCGGGCTGTGCTTTCAGGCTGCATAACTTCATCCCAACTTTCCATAAATTTGCCGGAGAATACTGCAGTGGAATTCAGATTCACATTACTGATTACAATCTATACGAACCTGTATACGCAGCTGCCTGTATTTTTAAAAAGATAAACGATATATCAGGCATGCTTGAATTTAAAGACCCACCCTATGAATATGAGGAGGAGTTGATGCCCTTTGATATACTCTCCGGTGACAGTAGTCTCAGAATGACCATTTCTGACAGTAGCCCACTTAATCAGGAAAGGGAAAGATGGAAAAATGATATTGAACAATTCAACAGGGAATTTAAGGTATTTTCGCTTTACGCGTCTTGATATTATAATGGTTTAACTGCATCGAGTTCAATCTCAAACAGCAAATCATCCCTGCATACTGTACCACCAACAGATAGAATGTAAGAAGTGTCAATTCCCCTGTCAATGCAATAATCCTTGAAATGCTTTATATGCTGTGTATCCGGAAAGTATGTAATAGCGCGTACAATATTATCCCAATCGTATTTCTCATTAACCAGAATGGCCTTCACCACATCCATGGTGTGCTCTATCTGATTTACAACACTATTTTTATAGAGTGTCTTCCCTTTGTCGTTAATTGAAGCCGTTCCACTAATGATCAGTTTTTTTGATGTTTTGAAAATGATCTCCACCGCCCTGCTGAACGAGCTTTTATAGTTTATTGCATCACACTGCATCGGGGAATCAACCATTCTTACCTTCCCCTTTTCATCTTTCGCTTTAAGAGCAAAAGCATTGACCGAAAGGCACTTATCCTCAATATTGTCCAGCCCGATCCCGGTGCTGGCCGGAATAAGACCGCCAAAGATATTCTCTTCAGTATAAAAGTCAGTTCTGGCCCTGTTTAAATCACTATACCAAGCCAGTATATTATGAAGATAAAGCCATGTGCGAGCAAGGTTATTATAGCTGATAGTGTTATCTTTAAGTATTTTGCCAAGTATTTTAAATGCAGAGTAAGCCTGACTGTAGCAATCATCCAACTGATCATACTGTATGTTGCTTATGAAAAAAAGTAAACAATCATAATGATTGACAGTTTTAATGATGGCGTTTCCCGGGTTTCTTATTGTTTTAACATTCCTGCTATCAGTACATATTAATTGAATCTGATAGCCGGATGAAACACTATGCTTCAGGAATATTAAACAAACGAGTTCATTGGATGAATCATTAATTACAGGGCTTCGAAAGCCAAAGGCAAAGCCAATCAATACTTGCAGTCCATTATTTACCAGGTAAGCTGATAAATTTTTCATTGCCAGATAAATATCCCTATCTTGATGCACGATGAAATTAATATAAAAAAATGAATAACCAGGGTATTCCTCCCGGACAGTAATCAAATCATTTTTTTCAAATACCGAAGTTATATTCCTGCTAATTTTCATTTTTTTTCAGAGCTGATCTAACCTGTTTTGAATTGCCTGCCTCTGATCTGGTGTAAGATTTACATTATCCATTGCTTTATTAAGGATAGCTACTGCTTTTGCTGAATCACCCTGGTTGATGTAAATAGTGGATAAGAGGAAGTATGAATCAAAAAAAGTACTGTCAGCCCCAATTATCTCATGAAGTATGTTCTTTGCAGCTTCTGTTTTATCTGTTTGTAGAAGATAATAAGCATGAGTATAGGCATATTTGGGTTCATCAGGCTCCCATTCCATAGCTTTCCGGCTAAGCTCCACTGATTTCGCCATATCGGTCTCCGATTCAAGTATTGCAAGGTTATAGGACGCCACTGAATTTTTCTCACTTGCATCCATCAGGCGTTTAAAGTATTGCTTTGCCAGTTCCCTCTTCCCTGTCTCACCGTACAGAAGTGCCAGGTTTAGCAAGGCAGCCTCATGGTTGGGTTCATAAGAGAGAGCCCGTGTAAACATCTCTTCAGCCTTGTTGTAGTTTCCCTGTAATGAATAAATAAAGCCGGCATTAACCATTGGCATGATCGCTTCAGGGTAAATTATTATCGAAGTATTATATGCCTGAAGTGCTCTTTCAAAATCATTGAGATTACTGTAAAAGTTGCCAAGATTGTAATAAGCTGACCAGTCATCGGGATGTGTTATAAGTGAGTTTTCATATTCCCGGAGAGCCTCAGATATTTTAGTCCTGTTTAATTCGGTAATATATTTGTCAGGGAATGAACTTAGTGCGAAAGCCGCATTTATCCTTACCACCCTGAAATCATCCTCAACAAGCTCAGTCAGCCGTTCAAAAGACTGCCTGGAATCACTGGTATAGAGACTGTGAGCAGCAGCCCCCCTTACAAGTGGAGATTCATGGTGTGTTAATTTCAACATAACTTCCCATTTTGCCGGATCACTGCAATTTTCAAGCAAACGTATGAATGATGTTGTATATATCTTATTATACTGCCCGCTATCAAGGCCTGATAGTATTTTATCGAGATATGACCAGTCACCTTCCCTTGCCTTTCTGATCAAATAGGCATTTTCTATTTCATCTTGCTGGTATTCACGCTTGTGTGTTTTCCCTATCTCTTTCTCAGCCCATTCGGCTGATTCCCGGTCATGGCATATATTGCAGGCATTAGGCGAACCGAAAGCGATTGTGGCCTGTGGCATTGGTGGGCGAAAAGAATGATCACTCCTGTCCATCCGGGCAAAAATGGTTTTTGGCATATGACATGAGATACATTTACTGCCCTCCGAGTCAGGTTCATGAAAGCTGTGGGCGCTTACATCGCTTACCTTGTCAGCGTGGCATGGCATACAGGCATCATTCTCATTCTCTCCTGCAAAACGGTACCTGCCACTTGATGTATGGCAGCTCACACAATGCATATCACTGCTTTCAGCACATTTGTTCATTTCCCATGTGGTCATTGTATAGTTCTCACCAAGATCACGCCCATCAGCATAAAAATCAGGGTTCTCAATAGTTATAAGGTCAAAATAATCATAAAACCGTCCACCCGGTTCAAATGATCCGGCAATAACAGTTGCCTTGGCATGGCATGAGCCGCATGCGGCGTTATGCTGTGCGGGGGTATATTCACGGGTCTGCACTATCTTAAGGTCATCAGGTGTTTCCCCCTCCCCTGCTTCTACACATTCAGCTATGTGTTCATAACTAGGCCCATGACATGTTTCACAGTTTATACCCGGTTCTCTCCATTTGGTATTATAGGTATTATCTTCCAGCTTATAATTAGTTTCCAACTGACTCACATGACAATTATAACATGTAGTATTGAATGTGTAAAGATGACTCATCCAGTCGAGGGGCGCATCCTCAATAGTTTCAAAATGTCTCACACCGCTTTCAGGATTGTTATACCAGCTATGGGTATCGCAATCGTAAGCAAGGGGTAAAACCTGAAGGCGGCCGCCAGGTAATGGTGTAAGGAAATAATAAATATACTTTCCACCCATTGCATGAACAGCAGGATAGTCAGTGCTTATGCCTGATCTTTTCTTCTCAGTGAAAAGAAGAGTGTCACCTTCTAAGGTAACTTTAAACGTATCGGTGCCCACTCTTATTTCCTGCCCAAATGAATGTATATTTTTTTTGATAAAATCGCCTGTTACAGGCTGCATGGCCAGACCATGGAAAGAATCATGCCAGAGCCGGTAAAACTTTTCATGACAGGGTTTGCAACTTTCACTGCCTGAATATTGGGCAATTTCGTTTTTCAGCCTCCCGGAATTCGCTTTTCTCAAAACCAGGAGTGAAACAATGGCAGTGAGAATTAAAAATAAAAACAGAGCAGGCAGGAATAATTTTAATTTCATATGACTTACTTAATTTAATGGGGGCTTGATAAAACGGGTCTATTCAAATAATCCTTCATCCCTTACAAGGAGGAGTATGCTTGATTGAGATACCACAACATATTTTTCCCTGTTAAATTCTATCTCCACAGCTGTATTTTGCATGTATACTGCAAGATCTCCTTCTTTCGGCTGCAAGGGAACATACTGTGGCTCTTCAGTTCTTTTTTTCCACGGCTCGTCAACATCCGTTACTGAAGGTATTGGATAACCAGGACCAACCTTCAAAACATATCCCACCTGAACTTTCTCATTTTCCTGAACCCCAGGGGGAAGATACAGGCCTGATTTGGTTTTTGACTGTGGGGTTTTTGGTTTTATAAGGATCCTGTCACCCACCACGATTAACTTGTTAAGATCTTTCTCGTCTAAAAGTACATTCATAGCCTCATTTTTTCGATGCACACACAAATTTATATATTATTTTCTGATACGGTATTTTTTCGAAATATTTGTAAAAAATTTCAGAAGTGGATATCTCATTCATCCTTGTTGAACCCAAAGTGCCTGAAAATTTAGGTGCGGCTGCACGCGCAATAAAAACAATGGGCTTTAGAAAATTAATTCTTGTTAAGCCCTGTGAGTTTAAGGAAGGTAAGGCCCTGTGGCTGGCCCATGGTTCAAAGGACATACTTGATAATGCCGGTGTTTTTGAAACACTTGAGGACGCTGTGCACGACTTCGGTTTGGTTATTGGAACCACTGCAAAACAGCGGATAACCAGGGGAGAATATATTGATATTAAGCAGCTGAGACCTTTCCTTTATGAGAGGCAGGATGAATACAGTAAGGTTGCAATTGTATTTGGAAGGGAGGAATCAGGATTGACAAACGAAGAGCTTAAATTATGTCACATTACCAGCACAGTATTGATGGCAGCCAGCTTCCCCTCACTCAACCTTTCACATGCAGTTATGCTGTATGCCTACGAACTGGGACGGAATCAGCAACTGGTAAATATTTCTGATAAACGTCCGAAAGAAGGTTCAGGCTCTGTGACTGTAATTCAAGAGAAAATAGTAAAGTTGCTTGAAGGAACAACAGTAAGCAGGAATAAAACACTGAAAGGGAGGATTATGGAACGAATAAGCATGGCCCCGGTTAAGGATATCAGATTATTACATTCGGTTGCAAATGCACTGATAAAAAAATACGAGGAGGGGAAAATATGATTTATCTTCTCCTCTGTATAATATCCACTGCAGCTATTATGGTTGTCTTCAAGATAGCGGGCAATATGAAGCTGGATACTTTCAGGATAATAGTAATAAACTATTTTGCCGCTGCAATACTTGGTTTTGTAATTGGCGGACTGCCGGCAAGAAATGATTTTAATTCCGGGTGGCTACACATGGCTGTTATAATCGGCATCCTCTTCATAGTAATGTTCTTTGTAATAGCCCTGTCGACTCAGAAAGCAGGAATAGCCGTAACATCGGTTGCCTCGAAAATGTCAGTGGTAATACCTATAACTTTCTCTCTCTTTTATTTCAATGAAGAAATAACCGTTCTTAAAATAACCGGGATTCTCCTTGCTCTATTATCGGTATTTATGACTACATATAACAGGGACAAAACAAAAAAGAGAGGCATCCAGGTCGTTTTGCTGCCAGTTGTGCTTTTCCTTGGAGCCGGTCTGATTGATTCACTGATTAAATATACACAGGAGATTCATATTGTTGACCGGAGTTCAATACTTTTCTCCTCAATCTTATTCTCCATATCTGCAGTGACCGGGGTAATATTCAGTTTTTTCAGGAGGGGAAGGCAGGAAACAAAAAAAATGCTTCAAATAATCATGGCCGGGATTATTCTCGGCATTGTCAATTTTGGATCGCTTTACGGGCTCATTATGGCCCTTGAGACCAGGATATTTGACAGTTCAATTGTATTTGGGATCAATAATATGGGCATAGTGGTGTTATCAGTAATAATAGCTCTTTTCTTTTTCGGGGAGAAACTGAGCATACTTAATAAGGCCGGAATTGCCTTATCAATAATCACAATTATTTTTCTCAGCTACCTTTAACTATTTTATGCGATGAAAGACGAGTACAGGAGCATAAGCGGAGAAGCAAGCGGTCAGTTCAAAGACAGGGGAAGCAAATTCATTGCTGTTGCCACCCCTGTTAATAGCGTTGAGGGCGTAAAAGAAGTACTCAACAGAGTCAGAAAGCAATACCATGATGCCCGACACCACTGTTATGCATACAAACTGGGTACCGGGGATGATGACTGGCGAGTGAATGATGATGGTGAACCGGCGGGCACTGCAGGTAATCCCATAATGGGTCAGATAAAATCATTCCATCTTACCAATATTTTGATCATCGTAGTAAGATATTTCGGTGGAACACTGCTGGGTACCGGAGGCCTGATAAACGCCTACCGTAATGCTGCCAGGCAGGCACTGGAAAATACTGTAATAGTAACAGGAATAATAAATTGCACCTATCATTTGAAATTTCCATATGAAGCTATGAATGATGTAATGAAGGTTATCAAGGAGGATAACCTCGAACAGAGTGACCAGGTTTTTGATCTGGATTGTTCGTTAAAAGTACATTTCAGGGCTTCCCTTGAAAATAAAATCAGGAAAAAATTTGAATTGATTGAAAAACTCGAGTTTAAGAAGGTATTTATTAATTAATTATTAACAAAGAGGTCTAAATATTTCATAGTTTGTAACTTTGTTTAATTAACAATTTTTAATCATTTAAATCACTGATTAATGAATAAAAAGAGCCTGGTTTCGATCGATGATCTGAGTACCGATGAGATGGTATCAATACTCGATCTTGCCGAAGAATTCGAAAAACAACCGAGTCAGACCTTACTGGAAGGGAAAGTCATTGCCACCCTTTTCTTTGAACCTTCAACCCGCACACGTCTTAGTTTCGAAAGTGCCATATCACGACTTGGAGGAAAGATAGTAGGCTTCACCGATGCTTCCTCATCAAGTGTCACCAAGGGAGAAACCCTGAACGACACAATTCGTACAGTTACTAATTACTGTGACATGATAGTGATGAGGCATCCAATCGAAGGAAGCGCCCGCCTCGCCAGTGAAATAGCCGATGTGCCGGTGATAAATGCAGGCGACGGTGCCAACCAGCATCCTACACAGACTATGCTCGACCTGTACTCAATAAGAAAAACCCAGGGCAGTCTTGATAAACTTAATCTCTTCCTGGTTGGTGATCTCAAATACGGACGTACAGTACACTCACTATTAATGGCAATGTCGAGATGGAATACAACCTTTAATTTCATATCCCCTGAAGAACTCCGGATACCGGTGGAATATAAACTCTACTTGGATAAACTCGGATTAAGGTATTATGAACATTCAGACTTCACGGAGATAATAAAAGAAGCTGACATAATTTATATGACAAGGGTTCAGAAAGAACGTTTCAGTGATCCCATGGAATATGAAAAGGTAAAAAATGTATATGTCCTGCGCAATCATATGCTCCGCGAAACAAAGGAAAACATGAAAATACTGCACCCGTTACCGCGTGTAAATGAGATACATACAGATGTTGACATGAATGAAAAATCATATTATTTCCAGCAGGCCCTGAACGGGGTATATACCCGGCAGGCTATAATAACCCGCTTACTTAACCTGAAATAAAAAAATATGATCATGAAAGAACCAAAACAGTTAAGTGTAAGTGCAATTGAAAACGGAACAGTTATTGACCATATACCCGCATCCGGTTTATTCAAGGTTATACAGATACTGGGGCTGGATAAGATAAACAATCAGATCACTTTTGGTACAAACCTTGAAAGCAAGAAGCTCGGCAGGAAAGCAATTATCAAGCTGGCAGGAATATTTTTCGAAGATGATGATATCAACCGTATAGCACTGGTAGCTCCTGATGCCAAGCTTAATATTATAAGAGGATACGAAGTTGTGGAAAAAAGTGTTGTCAGGGTTCCGGATGAGATTATCGGTATTGCCAGATGCGTAAATCCGAAATGTATAACAAATTTTGAATCCGTTACAACCAGATTCAAGGTGGTATCCAAGAAGAATGTAGCATTAAAATGCCACTACTGTGAAAAGATAACTGACCAGGAACACATGGTTATTCTTTAATTACCATTAACGTATCCTGTCATACGATTTAATCAATAATTCATCCTTCAGAATATTCCTGAAGGCAAGGTAACCAAATATTGCACCGGCAAAGGGGAAGACAAGCTTGATATTGAAAATCAGCTCAGCTTCAAGCTTGCTGCCGGTATAAAAAATATAAAACAACAGCAGCAGAAAGGCCCCTGCCAGTAAGAGACTTGCAAAAACAGTCACTCTGAGCTGTAATTTCCTGCGCCGGAAAAGGAAAATTGCCAGGAGAAACAGCACCGGGACAGCTATCAATATTATGGTGAGTGGCAGACTCTTTTCAATTACATTGCTAGCTAGTCCGTTTTCAAGGGCATATATACCTTTGTAATTCAACTCATAAATCTGATTCTCAATACCAAGCAATCTAACTATGGGGCCTTTCAGCAAAAATCCTGATAAGGCTGCAGCAAGAGCAAGATAAAGGGTTTGTATTCTCTGGATCATTTTCTGTTAGCTTTTATTCTCTGCAAAATTACCTTCTTTTTTGGAAATACATCCAATCAAGATAATACAATATTTTCAGGGACAAGCTGTTTGTTGAACCCGTTTCAAACATATGCCGGATATTATCCTCAAAATCATAATATATTTCTTCTGAATCTGCATAAATGGAATTTTTCCAGACCAGCGACATTTCACTGCCGGGGGCAAATCTCCAGGTGTAGACCATATCTATATTAAAGGCATTATAGTTATAATCGTGATCATCCTCGTAAATTACGGAAGAAAGAGAACCATCGTTCCCCAGGAGAAAATAGTCATCCGCATAGTCAGCCCTTGACCAGTAATGACGCATCCTGAAGGTAATGTACATATCGGCAATGAAGATATATTCAAGATTTAAAGTAGAAGAAATGGTTGAATTGTCCCTTAATCCGAAAAAGATATCATCCATATTGCTTGAGACAAAACCAATATCATTGACATTTTTCTGATATGATACATTAACCCCAGCAACGGCTCTTGATGACAATTTTACTTCAGGCTCTGCAGAGAAGGAATAAATGAATTGTTCATCTTCGGAGAAGATCTTTGTGAACGAAGCAGAAAAATTAAAGTAGAACCTTTTACTTTTGTCAGTGTCAAATTTAATAAAGCCCATCAATTCCTCAGGCCGGTGATAATACCTGCCCGGTATTCTTGGTTCATAATAATCATCCTCGCCCGCCGGCTTATAATCAGATCTTATCATAAGAGACCAATAGTTACTGAAGATTGTCATGGAATTTAAACTTATTGAAGATCCCGTATAAAGCCGCGGGCAATATAACTGGCTGTAATTAAATGATATACTATTCCGGGTAGTATATATTTTCCAGAATGGCTGGAAGGTATTATATGAAAATTCAACGGAATTATTAAACTCATTATTTCTTCTCAGATAACCCATGTCATTGGGGTCATATGTATCTGATAAGGCCGACAGAGAGTACGAAGCCCTGAATTTCCCTCCTGTCTTACCACCTTCAAGTTGATAGGAATGGCCAAATTCATTCTCTGCCCCGCTGTTATATTTCTGGCTTAGCGTAGCCCTCGCTGATACGGAGTACAGCTTACTGGCATTCTGTAACTTGAGTTCTGCTCCGCTTACATTGGCTGTATATTTTTTTTCGTTATGATCCCACGGTTGCCATACATTTGTATTCATCAGACTCACGAATGAACCGTTTTTGAGTGTCTGATCAAGAACTAACATATTATAATTTGTTAGAGGGCCTGTTGTAACATGCCTTTCCCCGTAAGTAAGGGTGTCAGTTATGATGGCATACATTTCCCTGGTAATGGCATTAAAAAAACCTATCCCAAGCCCTGACTTCGTACGCCCTGATATTTTGCTTGCATTGATCAGGGAAGACTCCTGCGGATTATTGCTCAGTATTTCATTATCCTCCAGGCTGTCAGCTGCGTTATTGTGATACCTGGGCATAGAACCAATGCGGCGCGAATAAAAAATATCGCCGCGGTTGAAAAGCTCCGTACCTTCCATGAAAAAAGGCCTTCTTTCATTGTATTTAACCTCATAGGGAGTTAAGTTAAGAACCATATCATCTGACTGAACCTGGCCGAAGTCAGGGATCAATGTTGCATCAAGTGTAAAGCTCTCATTTATCCCGTATTTAATGTCAACACCACCGTTTGCCGTATAATCTGGCTCCTGTCCGTTATATTTTTCAATATATCCTGATACATAGGGTGTAAAACTGAAGCGGACCGGTGGTACTATATCTGACAGCCTGCTTACCTCGCCCAGGTGGTTGAATGTGGAACCGGCTTCCCTGTCAACATAATTCCAGGAAGAAATCTCCCTGTAACGCCTTATTTCTCTCCAGAAATTGACACCCCAGGTCTGGACCTGGTTTGATGGAAAGCGCAGGGCTGAAAAAGGTATTTTCACCTCAGTAACCCAGCCCGTCTCATTTATCCTGACACTGCTGTACCATACTGCATCCCAGCTTGAATCACCATGTCTCCTGTCTCTCCTTTCACCTGATGACCTGGCTTTCATATCTGACTGCACTCCCGATGCAGATATTTTAAATGTTTCTCCGTTTAAGCCATCATTAAATGTACTGATATCGACATAAAAAAAATCGGCATTCAGATCACGATCATTATCCCTTTGACCAAGATTCCTGTAAATACTGTCAGGTGAAGTATCATACATCATCGCAGCAATATAAACCGCCTCGTCATCAAAAAGAAATCTTACTTCGGTATCGAGCTTCGAAGGCTGGCCTCCATATGGGGAATACTGTATAAAGTCACCTGCAATATTTGAAGTCTGCCATACCTGCTCATCAATAATTCCATCAATAACAGGTGGCTCTGTCGCTCTTACGGCTTCAAGAGTTTTCTTTTCATACAGAACCTGGGCATCAACATCAGTAATATTAAATACTGATACCGGTAAAATAAGTGATGCAAGTAAGAAAAACCTGAATTTCATTAACAGTCCAATTTTAAAACCAAACAGTAGATAATAAAAGGATTATGCTAATTTGGATAAATTAGCTTTTCTTCCTTAAATTCATCCAGTCAAAGTAGTATAATATTTTCAAAGACAAACTGTTAGTCATGCCGGTTTCAAACATATGGCGCATATTCTGCCCAAAATCATAAAAAATCTGCTCCGTACCGGAGTAAATGGAATTTTTCCATACAACAGACATCTCACTACCCGGTGCAAATCTCCAGGTATAAACAAGATCTATATTCCAGGCATTATAATTATAATCAAAATTGTCATCCAGGTCTGCATCAGTCAGGGAGCCGTCAGTGTTAAGGGTATAATATTGGTCCAGGTAATCAGCCCTGGACCAGTAATGACGCAATCGTAATGAAAGATAGGAATCAGCTGAAAAGATATAGGCCGTTTGCAGCTTATTTTCGACCGTCATATTATTCCTGAGTCCAAAGAATATTATTTCCTGCTCATCATTACTGTCGACGTACCCGATATCATTTATTCTCTTGCGTATTTCAAAATCATAATTCAAGGAAAACCTGTCAGTAAGTTTTAATGTTGGGCCGAAGGAAAATGAATACTGGTACTGGTCATAGGGAGACCATATCTTATTATAGCTTACCCGTATATTGCCCGACACTTTTTTACTTCTGTCTGAGCTCAACCATACATTCGTCGCGAACTCCCGGCCACGGTGATAAAACCAGCCTTCGACCCTGGGTTCGTAATAATCATCCTCCCCATATGGTTTATACCGGGCCCTCAGAAAAACCATGGCATGATTAATGAAAGTAACATTAGAGTTGAAATTAAACTCCGCACCGGTGAATACTCTTGGGACATAAAGCATCATATGCATGAATGAGAAAGATGTTCTCGAGTTCAGTATTTTCCAGAATGGCTTGAAAATATTATAGGAAATATTCACCTGGTTTTGCAATTCATTATTCCGCTTCATATAGCCCATGTCATTTTGGTCATAGGTATCGGATGAAGCCTCAAGCACGTACTCCAGTCTCAGTGCGCCACCGGTTTTTCCGGTCCTGAAATGAAAAGCATGGCCAAAATCATTTTCAATATCTTTATAGTATTTCTGGGATACTGCTGCCTGTCCTGAAAAAGAATATTGCCTGCTCCTGTCCCTGATGCTGAATTCGGTGCCGCTAACGTTTGCCGTATAGAAATTTTCATCTTTCTCTGCGTTTCTCCAGACATTTGTATTAACCAGGCTTATATAAGAATTATTTTTCATGCTCTGATCAAGAACAATCATACTATAATTCGTTAAGGGATCAGTCATAACCTGTCTTTTGTCTCCGCTTTCAATATCCTCAACAGTAGCATACATTGAATTGGTCATAGCATTAAAAACACCTATTCCAAGTCCGGATTTTGTTCTTCCTGATATCTTGGTGGCATTTATCAGTGATGACTCACCTGGATTATATACAACCTCTTCAGTAGGGCCGAGACTGTCATATACATTATAATATCCCTTTGGGGCAGAACCTATCCTTCGGGAATAAAAAATATTACCCTTATTGAACAGTTCCGTTCCTTCCATGAAAAAGGGTCGTTTCTCATTGTAACGTACTTCATACGGGCTAAGATTAAGCACCCGGTCATCTGATTGAACCTGTCCAAAATCGGGAACCAGTGTAGCATCCAGGGTAAATGATTCATTAATTCCATATTTGAGGTCAAGTCCCCCGTTATATGTAAACCCTGGGCGGGACCGGTACGGATTTTTCTCAAGGTACGCCGAGACATAAGGTGTCATAGAAAGTCGCAGAGGAGGTTCAATGTCTCTTATACTGCTAAGTTCGCCCAGATGATTGAAAGTTGAACCCGTCTCCCTGTCTACATAGTTCCAGGACGACTGTTCACGGCTTCTTCTTACCTCCCGCCAGAAATTAATTCCCCAGGTTTGTACCTCAGCTTTAGGAAACCGTAAGGCAGAATAAGGAATTCTTATCTCTGCCACCCATCCATTCTCAATTATTGATGTCCTGCTTTCCCAGACGGCATCCCAGGTATCGCTCCTGCTACGGTGGTCTGAGGTGGGTATCTTGTCAGATTGAACACCTGAGACTGACACCTTGAATGTAGCACCATTTATACCATCATTGTAAGGACTGATATCAACAGCAAACTGGTCAGCATTAAGTCCGTAATCAGAATCCCTCTCACCCAGTTCAGTATAGATACTGTCGGGATTAGGATCATACATCATTGCGCCTATGTAAATTGCCGAATTATCATAAAGAATTCTTACTTCCGTACGAAATTTACTCGGAGAGCCGCTGTATGGTGAATATTGTACAAAATTGTCAGCCAGTTCAGATTTAAGCCATATCTCCTCATCCAGTTTTCCGTCAATTACCGGAGCTTCGGTAATTTTAACTGCTTCCATGGCCTTTTGCCTTAAGACAGGGTCATCCGCCCTGTCCTTCCTGTCTTTTAAGCCGGTGCTCATACAGGCCATAGACGGGATGGCAGAGATAATAATCAACAGAAAAAGCCTTCTTAACATATTTATATCCAGCAATGCCTATTTATCACTAAAACAAGAGATTACACTATATTGTTTTCGAACGGCTACAAAAATATGTTAAAAAAACCATTATTATGCCCTGAAAAAGTCTTTACTCTTGTGGCTTAACAATTTTTAACAGACATGATCTTAAATGATAAGCATAGGGAGATCATTTAAGTGATCCTGATTTCACCGGGTTGTCCAGAAAATCAGTGTTTTAAAAAACAATCATCTTATTTGACGTTTTTTAATCTACGGTGTTTTATAATCCATAGATAACTCAAATTTAAATAGTCATTGTTGTATTGCTTATGAAAGTGAAATTAAAGAACATTATACCCATAATGTTTAGAAATTTGAAAAAGAAGCCGTCTCAATTTGACTTTTGAGACAGCTTGATTTTTATAGAGAAATCATTAATAATTTCCCAGTATCAGTGGCAGGCCGTTATCACCCGAGCCCACAATAACAATCTTTGCATTAGGAGATTCAGCAAGCTTAAGGGTGGCATCAATACCCTTTTGGGTAAGTATCCTGTCGGTAAGACTTGCACTTATCATACGGTTGTAATTAGCAATACCCTCTGCTTCAATTAATTTTCGTTCCGCTTCAAGTCTCTCCCTCTCATTAATATACCTCATGGCAAGGGCTTCCTGCTCCCTTGTAAGCTTACTTTCGATAGCTTTCTTGATATCAGGAGGTAAACCAATTGACCTGATAAGTAAGGCTTTCATTTCGATGTTATTCTTACCGAGGATAAGAGCCGTTTCATCAATTATGGCTCTTTCAACCTCACTTCTCATGGTGGAGTATATCTCCTCGGCTGTATAACGTCCTGTTACCTGCCTCACCGTTGACCTAACTTCGGGTATAACAAGCCTGTTAACATAATTTGCTCCAAAAACTTCATGCAAATACCCTATCCTGTCATATGCTGGATTGAATCTTACTGTCACATCAACATTAATACTCAAACCATTCTTGTCGAGTACATCCATTGTCTCTTCAGCTTTCTGCTCCTTTACATCATATTTATAAAGAGTGTTCCATGGGGCAATAGCCCTCAGTCCTGTGCCAACAATGTTCTCATTGTCCAGTACACCGGTTAACGTATTAAATATCACTGCCCTTTCGCCCGGCCTAATTATATAGAACATCCTGCTGCCGAAAATTAAAAGCAGAACAATGATAACTGCCAGTGTAATAATAATTGTTTGTCTTTGTTTCATTGCCATAATAATTATTTTATGTTTTTTAGTATTACAAAAATAGGTTAAAATTGTTCTCTTTCTGTATATTACCGTGACTTTTTTCTAAATTGGCAATCCGATAACATTATACCATAAAATATTAATATGAAAGAAACTGAGCTTATTATCAATAATGACGGCAGTATTTTCCACCTGAGGCTTAAACCGGGGGATGTGGCAAAAAAAATAATCATAGTAGGTGATCCCGGAAGGGTTGGTATGATTGCCGGTCACCTCGGGAGCATAAAGATTAGAAGGAATAACAGGGAGTTTTTTACTGTTACGGGGGACTATAAAGGAAAGGAAGTAAGTATTATATCGAGTGGTATTGGTACTGATAATATTGATATTCTCATAAACGAGCTTGATGCTTTGTTCAACTACGACCTGGGTACAGGGAAACAATTAGCCAAGAGAACCATACTCACAATTGTGAGGCTGGGCACTTCCGGAGGTCTCCAGCCGGATCTTCAGCCCGGGCAACCTGTAATTTCAAACAGGGCCATAGGGTTTGACGCAGTAATGAACTATTACCGGGGAATAGAGGATATAACTGATCTTGATTTTGAAGCCGAATTTATCAGGCACACCTCGTGGCCGGAGAGGCTTCCGCGGCCATATATTGTTGATGCCGGCAGGGAATTGATTAATAAATTCTCAGAAACGGGATTCATCCAGGGCATGACCATTTCGACCCCCGGGTTTTATGCACCTCAGGGCCGCAGGATTTCCCTTGCACCTGTATCTGAAGATCTCAATGAGAGGATAATGACATTCCGGTTTAAAGGAGAACGTATTCTTAATTATGAGATGGAAAGTTCGGCAATTTACGGTCTATCAGCATTACTGGGGCATAAAGCAATAACCGTTTGCTCTGCCATTGGCAACCGGGTTACGGGTAAGTTCTTGAATGATTATAAAGCCATCATGAATGACCTGGCCCTTAAGGTTCTGGATTTAATCTGATCTTATAAGGCCATAAGTTCTTCAACCATAAATTCTGCAGCTTTACCATTTCCGTAGAATCCGGGGTAACTTAAATCATTTGATTTAATCATTTTCAGGAAGCCTTCCCTTATTTTATCACTGTCAGCATCGACAAGCACAGCGGTACCATTTTTTACCAGTTCCGTCCATTCGGTTTCTGCCCTGAGTACAAGGCATGGCCTCCTGAAAAAATGGGCTTCTTTCTGCACTCCCCCCGAGTCAGTGCAAATTATTGCAGCATTTTTTTCAAGCAAAATCATCTCCAGGTAAGAAACTGGTGGCAGCAGACGGACGGAATCGGTTTTTGTCAGTTTCAGGAGTAAGGCCGGGTTCTCTTTTTCCAGGGCATGTACTGTACGCGGATGAAGGGGTAAAACAAGCCGGGTATCATTCTGAACAGAGAGTTCAATAAGTGTCTTAAGTATAGTATTAAGCCTTTCTATGTCATCCGTATTCTTTTGCCTGTGGATGGTAGCCAGCATATATTTTTCAGGACGGGTGTTTATGGCATCCAAAAATCCGTTTATCTTCCTGTCAGCCAGTTCACCGTAGAACAGGCTGTTATCATACATAATATCTCCTGACAAAAATATTTTAGGATTATCGATTGTAAAGGGTGGGCCTGCATCGGGTCTTATTCCCTCTTTAATCAGGTTTTTGAGAGCTGTATCGGTTGGTGCGAACAAAAGGGTCGAAACATGATCGCTCAGCACCCTGTTTATTTCTTCAGGCATTTCCTTTCTGTAGGACCTCAAACCTGCTTCTACGTGCGCCACAGGCACTTTAAGCTTTGAAGCAGCTACACCCGCGGCCAGGGTCGAGTTTGTATCTCCGTAAATTATGACGGCATCAGGCTGTTCCTTAAGAATCACTTCCTCTATACCTGAAATCATTGATGCTGTTTGTTTGCCATGACGGGCCGAACCAACACCAAGGTTATAATCGGGTTTTGGGATTTCGAGTTCTTCAAAGAAAACATCAGACAGTGTTCTGTCATAATGTTGCCCTGTGTGAAGTATTATTTCCTGAACCTGCTCAGTATAATCTCTTCGCAGTACGCGGTTTATTGCTGATGCTTTAATAATCTGAGGTCTGGCGCCGACTATATTGAGTACTTTTTTATCTGGCATAACTAACAGCTCTTGTTTCTCTTATAACCGTAATTTTCACCTGTCCCGGGTATGTCATTTCATCCTGTATCTTCCTGGCTATTTCATTTGACATTGCTTCGGCTTCCTTATCAGACACAGCCTCAGCCCCTACTATCACTCTCAGCTCTCTTCCTGCCTGTATTGCATAGGTTTTCAAAACACCGGGATATTCGAGTGCTACTGACTCAAGCTCCTTCAGTCTTTTTATATACAATTCAACGACTTCCCTCCTGGCGCCGGGTCTTGCACCGGATATGGCATCACATACCTGGACAACAGGAGCTATCAATGATGTCATTTCAACCTCATCGTGGTGAGCTCCAATCGCATTATAAACCTCTGGTTTTTCTTTATATTTCTCAGCCAGTTTCATCCCGTAAACAGCATGTGGCAGTTCGGGCTCATCATCAGGCACCTTACCAAGGTCATGCAACAAACCTGCGCGCTTTGCCAGTTTGGCATTAAGTCCCAATTCCGAAGCCATAATTGCACTCAGGTTTGCCACCTCCCTGCTATGTTGTAGCAGGTTCTGCCCGTAGGACGACCTGTATTTCATTTTTCCCACAAGGCGTATCAGTTCAGGGTGCAATCCATGTATACCCAGGTCTATAGCCGTTCTTTTACCAACTTCAACAATCTCTTCCTCTATCTGCTTGCGGGTTTTTTCAACTATTTCCTCTATTCTTGCCGGGTGTATTCTGCCATCACTTACCAGTTGATGCAAGGCCAATCGTGCTATTTCGCGTCTCACTGGATCAAAGGCTGAAAGCACAATTGCTTCGGGGGTGTCGTCAACAATTATTTCGACACCGGTGGCCGCTTCAAGGGCCCGGATATTACGACCTTCACGACCGATTATCCTTCCCTTTATTTCATCAGATTCGATATGGAACACCGTAACAGCATTCTCAATAGCCGATTCTGTTGCTACTCTCTGAATAGTCATCATTACTATTCGTTTGGCTTCTTTATTGGCAGTCATCCGGGCTTCATCCATTATTTCGTTTATGTAGGACATAGCCTCGGTCCTGGCCTCTTCCTTAAGAGATTCAATAAGCTGGTTTTTCGCCTCATCTGCAGAAAGGCTCGAAATTGCTTCCAGCTGTTCAACCTGCTGCTTATGCAAACGGCTCAGCTCTTCACCTCGTTTATCAATTATCTCGAGCTGGTTATTAAGATTCTCACGTATGGCTTCAAGCTCATTATTCTTTCTCTGTGTTTCTTCCAGCTTTTGAGACAGAGATGATTCCTTTTGTTTAATCCTGTTTTCAGCCTGGGAGATTTTATTGTTCTTTTCACCAATATATTTCTCATGCTCAGATTTAAGCTGAAGAAATTTTTCTTTTGCCTGGAGTATTTTTTCCTTTTTAAGGACTTCGGCTTCACTTTCAGCTTCGGTGATTATCTTCTCGCTCTTTCTTTTGAGCAGAAGCTGCCAGGCAAAGAAGGACAGTATCATTCCTCCGGCAAAGATAGCCAGACACACAAGCAAATCAGGTAACGTAAATGTTATTCTTGTTAGTATTAATTCTACCATTGTATGTTTATTTAAAATGAAAACCCGCAGAGTTTCCTCAACTTTAAAAAACCCCATTAGACATGGATGGAGTTGCTAATATGGTTCGGACTTCCACTGTCCCGGTTTCCCGGGATTCACGGCGAACTGTGAATGAGGCCTGTCCTAGTCACATTAAGCTTCACTCCAATTTTTAAAGTGTTGAGTTTCAAAAATGAATGAAGAAACAATGCGGGCAATAAATTTATCTTTTATTTAAAAGAACGCTTTCTTACTCTTTTTTTATCAACACAGTATCTATTCTGTCTGATATTTCCTTAATATTCTGTGATACTTCACTGTCATCAGCTCTTCTATTCACCTCGAGGAGTTGTATCACATACTGTAGTGCTGCCATAGCCAGGAAGTCCTGTATATCCTTATCAACATATTTCTGCTTATATTGCAGAACCTTTTCGTTGATCAGGCGGGCAGCCTTCCTTATTCTCTCTTCCTCATCCCTGCCAATTTTCAATGGATAATACCTGTCAGCTACATTTACCCTGATGGAAAGTTTATCATCCATTGTTTATATATTATTTAAAAGAGCAATACAATTATCAATTTCCCGCACTAAATTATTTATCCTTTTGCGTGCAAGCCGGGCACTCTCTTCATCTCCCTTTACCGCACCGGATAATTGCAGTTTATTATATTTATTTTCAAGTTCTACCAGTTCGTTTTCCTTCACGAGGACCTGTCTTTGCAACTCCTCTTTTTCTGACCTCAGGCTTATCAGGTCGTTCTGCATCCCCTCGTACCTGCTCAGTAATTCCTCCACTTTCCCTTTAAGCACTGTAAGCTCTTCAACTTCACGCTCGGTCATAGAATATTATTTAATACAAAATTAACATTGTTCTCTGTATTTACAAAAAAAATAAGTGTAATACTTTGGCATAAGGATCGAGTATAATAGATTTGCAATTATTTATAAAATCTGAACCTGTAAACCTGAAATGATACATAAATTCTTTATTGTTTTATTCCTCTTTACAATTTATGAAGGACCTGAAAAAACAAATATTCTTAAGCCTCCCCTGGACATCCCACTGATCCTTTCAGCCAATTTTGGTGAGCTCAGGCCAGACCATTTTCACTCGGGAGTCGATTTTAAAACGGGGGGCACAACAGGAAAAACAGTTCATGCTGCCTCCGACGGCTTCATTTACCGTATCTTTGTGAGCCCCACCGGTTTTGGTAAAGCGCTCTATATCAGGCATGAAAACGGCTTGTCAACGGTGTACGGTCATCTCAGCCTTTTTACACCCCTTATTGAAGAATATGTAAAAGAACACCAGTACGATAAGAAGAGTTTCGCAGTTAACCTCTTCCCGGAAAAGGATCAATTCAGGGTAATGGAAGGAGATCTAATAGGATATACAGGTAATACCGGCAGTTCAATGGGCCCACATCTGCATTTTGAAGTGAGAAAATCATCCGGGGAAATACCTCTTGACCCCTTACAGTTTTATAATATTGAGGATAATATAAAACCAGTGATTAATTCTGTTGCCATATACCCGGCAAATAAACGATCCGAAGTGAACGGCAGGAGAGAAAAACTGGTACTGAAGACAGGTGGGAACAGGGGAAATTATTCAATCGGCAACGCTTCACCGGTCAGGGTATCAGGTCCGGTTGGTTTCGGAATAAATACCCATGACTATCTCGACAACAGCTGGAATACGTGCGGGGTCAGGATAATTAACCTGAAAGTTGACAATAAATTAATCTACAGCCATGCCATTGATGAATTCTCCTTTTCTGAAACAAGATACATTAACAGTCATATCGATTATGAAGAGAAAATGAGAAGCTCATCTTATATTCAGAAGACCTTCCTGGAGCCAAATAATAAACTAAGTATTTATAACCACGTTATAAACAAAGGCATAGTAGAATTCAATGATGGAAAGGTTCATGAGATAGAAATAGGGGTTGCAGATTTTAAGGATAATTATTCATCAGTAATTTTCAAAATCATATCAGAGCCCGGGAGATTAAATGAGGAGGTCAGGGAAGAAGACGGACTTTTAATGCCCTTCGACCAAAAAAATGAGATAAAGCATCACGATATAAACCTGTCATTCCCTGTAAATTGCTTCTACGATTCAGTTTATTTTGCTTACAGGAAAGCGCCGTCACACAAGGATGGACTCTATTCTGATCTTCATTTTGTGCATAACAAGTACACCCCCGTTCATCGGGCTTTTAACATTGCAATCAAAGCATCCGGTGAAATCAGTTTTGAATTAAGAAACAAATTATGCCTTGTTTATATAGATGAAGATGACAGGGATTTGATTTCCTATGCCGGAGGAAACTGGAATAATGGTTTTGTTGAGGGATCGGTCAGTGACCTGGGCATCTATGCAATCGGTATTGATACCATAGCTCCCAATGTCAGTCCCTTAAGATTCAGAGACAATGATACGCTCAATGAAAATTCTGAACTCCGTTTTGTTATAAATGATAATTTCAGCGGTATAAGTGATTATAAAGCTTATATAGACGGAAGCTGGGCACTTTTTGAATGGGATCCGAAAAATTCACTACTCACCTACCGCCCCGATGAAAAGTACCTGCAAAAGGGTAAGAAACACAGCCTGGAACTCTCGGTATGGGATAACAGGGCCAATGAGACCAGACTACACCTTGATTTTTACTGGTAATCTGCAAACCTTTCTACCAGAGTTTCTCCGGGTATATTCCCTTATCAACCTTCTCCTGCAGGCTGGAGACAACAAAAGGCCTGTCTTCACGATAGGTTACTCCAAACCACCTCTCCTCTGTCATAAGCACCTCAATGTTGATCTCTCCCTTCTTGACATAAACGTCCAGGGAAGTGGGTATATCAAGCTCCGCCCTGGGATCCCCCGCGCTTCTTTCAATAAAATTTATAAATTCTTCTTCCAGGTACTTAAAACATGAAGGTTTAAAACCAAAAAGGTTCATTGAGACTATTTCATTGCCTGTAAATTCAATTTCCCTTCCCCTTTCCCCGGGAGCATATATACCGTCAGGCCTTTTTTCTATCATTCGTGTTTCAACTATGTGCACGAGGTTCCCGTTTTTATCAACCTCACATACTCCACGATTAACATGCCCATGA
This sequence comes from Bacteroidota bacterium, assembly GCA_011050615.1. Classification (GTDB taxonomy): domain Bacteria; phylum Bacteroidota; class Bacteroidia; order Bacteroidales; family VadinHA17; genus UBA9300. Next base: position 6,017 of record DRFJ01000001.1, on the reverse strand, counting down.
TCAGAAAGGGTATTGCCCATTTTGTATCCGATTATACAATAATTATTGTCATCCTTGTCATTAACAAGGAAGTCATGCAATACCCGGAATGAATCAACGCCATAATAATCGTCCGAATTAATAACGCCAAAAGGTTCCCTGATTTTTTCTCTTGCCACCAGTATGGCATGACTGGTACCCCACGGTTTTACCCTCTCAGGTGATGGTGTATAATCCTTTGGCAGGTCATCAAGATCCTGGAAAACATAATCGATATCCACCTTCCCTTCAAGTGGCTTCATGAATGATGATTTAAACTGCTCTTCAATATCCCTTCGTATAACGAAAAGTATCTTTCCGAAGCCGGATCTTGCAGCATCAAATATTGAATAGTCAATTATTGTCTGCCCTTCCGGGCCAACTTTATCAAGTTGTTTATCACCACCATAACGACTGCCCATACCTGCAGCCAAGACTAGTAAGCTTGGTTTCATCAGTTATTCCTTTTGATTAAAGCATCAAAATTAAGAATTTTTTTTCACTACCTTTGGCCTTGTTTCAAATAAAGTAAGGATATTATTTAGACTATCTTTAAATTGATTTACAATATTTTAATGTTTCAATAATTTATATGAAAGTATGAAAAAGACAATCTTATTTTTAATTACGGGGCTTATGATCGCAGGCATCGCTCTTCCAATAGCCAATGCCTGCACTAACTTTTTAATAACCAGGGGAGCCAGCAAGGACGGCTCAACAATGATCACATATTCAGCCGACTCCCATGTCCTTTACGGTGAATTATATTACTGGCCTGAAAGAAACTGGGAGCCCGGAACAATGCTCGATGTATATGAATGGGATACAGGCAAATTCCTGGGTACAATACCCCAGGCCGGACACACCTTCAATGTTGTTGGGAATATGAATAACCATCAACTTGCCATTGGAGAAACCACTTATGGTGGCAGAAGAGAGCTGAGGAACACTGATGGAATCATTGATTATGGCAGCCTGATATATATAACGCTTCAACGGGCTAAAAACGCCAGGGAGGCAATAAAAACAATGTCTGAGCTGGTCAACCAATATGGTTATTACAGTTCCGGAGAATCATTTTCAATAGCCGACGAAAACGAGGTATGGATAATGGAACTCATCGGGAAAGGTCCCGGCAAAAAAGGAGCAGTGTGGGTGGCAAGGATGATTCCCGACGGCTATGTATCAGGTCACGCCAACCAGGCACGAATAACTACCTTCCCTCTGGCCGATGGTAAAAAATCAATTACATCCAAAGAGCTTGACAGGATTTTTGATCCGGCTGTTGAAACTGTATATGCCTATGATGTTATAGACCTGGCAAGGGAAAAAGGATGGTTCGACGGAAAGGATAAAGAATTCAGTTTCAGCGATACCTATGCCCCCCTCGACTTTGGGGCTGCACGTTTTTGCGAGGCACGCGTATGGGCCATGTTCAACAGGGTGAATGATAAAATGGGCAAATACCTCGATTATGCCATGGGTTATGATCTTGATGAACGTATGCCACTTTGGGTAAAGCCGGATGAGAAACTGAGTGCTCATGATGTAATGGAACTTATGAGAGATTATTACCAGGATACACCTATGGATATGTCGAAAGATATAGGTGCTGGTCCTTTTGCCAGCACTGTCAGGTGGAGACCCATGACTTTTGAAGTTGATGGAGAAACCTATTTTAATGAAAGAGCCACTTCAACACAGCAAACAGGCTTTTCATTTGTTGCACAATGCCGCAACTGGCTGCCCGATCCAGTTGGAGGCATACTGTGGTTTGGAGTGGATGATACATACTATACCGTGTATTCACCAATGTACTGCGGAATGCAGGAAGTCCCGCATTCATTTGAAAAAGGTAACGGAGATATAATGACATTCAGCGACGATGCTGCTTTCTGGGTCTTTAACCAGGTATCCAACTTTGCCTATCACAGGAGAATGCCCATGGAAGAGGATATTAAAAACAAGCAGAGAGAACTGGAAGAAGGATATGTGGAAGAGACCTCAATAATTGACAGAATAGCTGATGAACTTTTTAATACCGAACCTGCGCTTGCAGTAAAATATATCACTGACTATTCTGTTGATGCCGGCAATAAAACAGTATCAGAATGGAAAGATTTCTATGCCTTTCTTTTCACAAAGTATATGGACGGCAATGTAAAAGAGAAGAGAGAAGTGCCAGAAGGCTACATATATGTTACCCCTAAACTTTCCCAGCCAGGATACAGCAAGGAATGGTACGAGAATATTGTTAAGACCACAGGAGACAGGTATAAACAGAGATGAGAGATGAGATGCGAAAGAGGAAGTATTAATTATTAATTATGAATTAAGACAAGGGAGAGTTGAATACTGTATCAGCAGGGTACATTAACCTTATCTTTTATTTTTTGTCTTTTATCTTTTTTCACTTTAGTTCTTTATTATTAAGAAAACTTGTTATATATTTGCGAGCTCAAAATGCATAGTGATATGAACTTGATGAACGTTGTAGAAAAAGAATATGCTGTAAGCAATAATTACCCCGATTTTAAAGCGGGTGATACCATTACAGTACATTATAAGATCAAGGAAGGTAATAAGGAAAGGATACAGCAATTCAGGGGTACTGTTTTGCAGATAAGGGGATCAAAGCACACTCAGACTTTTACAGTACGCAAGATGTCAGGTAATATTGGTGTTGAAAGAATATTTCCTATCGGATCACCCTTTATAGAAAAAATCGATCTTAACAAGCGCGGAAAAGTACGCAGGGCAAGGATATTTTATTTCCGCGAGCGCACAGGTAAGAAAGCAAAGATCAGGGAAAAAAAGTACTAGGATTTAATAGTGATACAATCGAAATAAAAAAGGCTGTCTGGTGACAGCCTTTTTTTATTTTATCAGTTCATCGGCTTTTGCTCTTGCTTCCGCCATTATTTTATCAGCTTGTTTTTGAGCCTCTTCCTCGAGCTGGGCAGCTTTATTATCTGCTTCCTTGCGAAGTTTTGCTGCAGCCCTTTCTGCTGCCATTCGTGCTATGGCTCCTTTATCAGCTGCCTCATCAACAAGTTTCTGTGCATTCCTGTCTCCCTCTTCACGTATTTTCTGTGCTGCCTCTGCTGCTTCTGCTTTTATTAGGTCGGCCTTTTCCTGAGCCTCTGCAAGTATTTTATCTGCCTGTTTACGTGCTTCACCGGATACCTGCTCTTTTACTTCTTCCACTTTTTCTTCAACAATATCCGTTGCTGCCTCCTTTATTGATTCCGCAACAGTACTACCATTACTCTGACCCAATGATGGTTTTACCTGCGGGTCTTTCATTGTACCGTCAATAAGCACATTCATTCTGATTATTTCAGGTTGATAATATTCTATACCGAGTAATGCAGCCCTGGCTGCCATTCCGGTTAATACTGCAGTCATGCCCGGGGGAAGTTTTGACGAAGGCAGCTCCAGTTTCAGAAGGTAATTAATGGTATTATCGAGACCATGATCACCGCTGATATTCACTTTCATATCTCCCAGCCTGGTATCGAATGGTTTAATATATACCCTGCCATCCTTTACCTGGAAATTAACATCAATATCTTTAAATGTATTGGTGTAATCCTCCCCGATTTGCAGTATGTTGCTAAATTTCTCATAAATGGGAGAACTCACAAGCTGTATCTCCTCCGACTTCATCTTGCCACTGCCGTTTATAGATTCCAGAACAGGCAACATACCTTTTCCCAGCAGAGATGAAAAATCAAAATTCACAGACACTTCACCATCCATACCCTCTGCAACAGGTGCAAGTTTTTTAACTGTATTAAAGGTATTGAACGACTCTTCAATCCCTATACCTGATATTGACAAATCCATAGCCAGTTCGGGATTAATTGTATCACGGGAATCATATTCTGCATTAACTGTAACCTCTCCGCCAAGTGAACGTAAACCTGTTTCCCTGATTATCAATACTCCTTCTTTCAGGAAAATATTACCTTTTATGTCTGTTGCCTCAAGCGGGCTGAACCTGAACCTGTCAATAACTGAAATGAATTCAAAATCAATATTTTCCGGTAGATGTATAGTTGTAAGAGCAATGGTATCATCTTTAACCTCTACTGTATCGACAGGTAAATATGAAAATATTGTATCAAGGTCAATATATTCAGAATAAAGATCAAGTTTACCTGCCACTGTCTCATCTTTGAAAACAAAAGGCAGGTAGTTCTCAAGGCGCCCTGATAAGTTAATAATATTACCGGCAACATTCATTCTGAACTGTTCCAGGGCTGCAAACCGGGGTGTGAAATTAAAATCGGCTACCTCTATACCTACCGGGGGCAAATCCTCCATTGCCACTGCAAAACCTCTGAGTTTTATAGATCCGGAAGCTTCGAAGCTGTCAAAGTCCTTGTTTTCTATCATAGACATTCTTCCCTCCAGTCCAAGGGCAACATCAAAAATACCTTTCAGTTCATTCAGGTCAACAGGTACCGCATCGGCCAGGGCTTCAAGATCGATCTTCCCTTTACAATCCGCATTAACCTCCGGGTCACTTACGGGAGTGCTTAATCTCATATTCATATCAAAGGGGCTGCCCTCAAGTTCAAAATGGAACTGCTCCATATCCAGTACTGTCATGTCAGGGTCAGTTCCAACAATATAAACACTGGTTTTAATATTTATATTATTGATACTAGCCGGCAGGTCAGGATATGATATATTACCGTTAATGACATTAAGTGCAAGATTTACATCTGGCAGGAGGCTGTCAGCCGTACTGTAGCGTCCCCTGATCAGTCCTTCAATATTAAAACTACCCTTCGCATCAAGACCTTCAAATCCCTCCATGTAAACAGCGGGAACCATTGACAGAACAGACTTAAAGTCAGTATTACCGGTACCAATACTTATATCTGCAATAATATCTTCTCCTTCCATTGCAACCGATCCTGAAAACAACAGCTGAAGAGCATTGATTGTAATATTATTATCGCCCAGAACAAATTTTTTATTGGCTATATCTGCATCAATGTCAAAGCCTGCATGTACTTCTGCCTTATTTACCATTTTTATTCCATCCAGTATAAAATCGAGGGAACCGATATCTGTTTCAAGTAATAAATCTGTTTTACTTGCAGACATATTACCACGAAGCAACAGGTCAAGGTCATTTATGACAGCTTCCATTCCCGATGAAAGATCAATATATGATATATCAGCGTCTTGAATCTTAAATTTGTTAAGCTTAAAAGCCAGCTTACTCTCTTTTGCTGCGACATGCTCCTTTTCTAACTCTTCTTCCGTTACTGCAATTTCTTCCGGAACCACTTCAGCTGCAGGGACAATATCATAGTTTGCTGTTCCATCTTCAAGGATTACAGCATTGGCTACAGGCCTGTCTATTTCTATTGCTCTAATCCTGTATCCCGACTTTGACAATACAGAGCTTATGTCAAAAACAAAGTTGAATGATTTTAGTCCCACAAGTGTATCACCTCTAAATTGATCAATGCCGGTAACACTCACATCCTTAAGACGGAATGTCAGGTTTGGGAAATTCCTGAAAAGGGTTATGCCGAAATCACCAATAGCCAGTTCCGCATTTACTTTTTCATTAGCCATACTTACTACTTTTTCTTTGATCTGTTCCTTAAAAAGGGATGGTATAATAATTGCAGCAATCAATATTACCAGTATTATTATACCTGCAATCCTGAGTATAATTTTCAGAGCTTTTTTCATTTCGGATTATGTTTAGACTCTGCAATTTACTGATTATTCAGCAGCTTTATTAATAAAAACAGCGCTCACCGGATTTAGCTAATTATAAACATAATAATTATATTTGCACTCAGATATCAATGGACCCGTAGCTTAATTGGATAGAGCACCTGACTACGGATCAGGAGGTTGGGGATTCGAGTTCCTCCGGGTTCACGAGTAAAATTGTAACAAAAAGAAACCCAGTCTATTACGGACTGGGTTTTTAAAATCGGTGTAATATCGGTGCGAAAACTGCT
>DRFJ01000011.1 GCA_011050615.1 Bacteroidota bacterium | reverse complement strand
CCGGAAGCGCGGAATCCGGAAAGCGCAGGCTGCTGGTAGTGGCTCCTTCATTCGTAGCTGACTGCCTTGAAATAACGGTTGAAATTGGTATCTGCTATAATGAATTGTTTAAAAAACACGGTGGGGAAGAACTTGTCCTTGTTGAGAGTCTCAACGATGACCCGGGCCGGGCTGAAGCAGTAGCTGAGATATCGGGCATCCACTGAAAATGAAAAAAAACTGATGGCATTTAAACATTAATGGTATATTTCTGTAAATTCGGCTTTATTTTTATAACCTATTATGCAATAATAAAATGAATAAATCAAAATGCCCGGGAAAAAGAAGGGTAGGCTATGGTATCCTTATAACATTGCTGCTTGTATTAATAGCTGCAGCGATATACCTGAATTCATTAATGCCCATAATCACAGGTTATGCTGCTAAAAACCTTTGTTCCGCGGTCTTCGTTTCTGAAAGAAACCAGGAGGATGTAGAAAACCTGGATCTCGATTTCTCTTTTATAAGTTATGTAAAAAGCAAGGTTGACCATGAAAATAAAACTGTTACAAGCAGGTTTCTCTGGGGAAAATCCACAGCCGTGTACCGTGAAGGATTCGGTGCTACACTCTTGCTGGAAAAAGATATTGAAAATATTAAAGCAGTGAAATTCCCCGATATATCTGCAGGCTACAGTGGTGATACGATTACCTGGCCAATGGGGGATATTATCCCTGACAGCATAACAGGGATAGACAGGGACGCCCTGGATATTATATCAAATAGACTTATAAAGGAGGATGCTTACGGCGGGACTTCTTTTGCCTTTATGGTATTACACAGGGGGATTCCCGTGGCTGAAGCATATAAACCTCAGTTTAACCGTGACACCCGCTTTCTTAGCTGGTCAATGGCCAAGTCAGTTACCAGTGCACTTGTAGGTATACTGGTAAGGGACAGTATACTGGATGTAAACGGAAAGGAACTTATTCCAGAATGGTCAGATGATGAACGAAGCGAAATAAGACTTGAAAATCTTTTGCATATGCAGAGCGGATTGGAATGGAACGAGGATTATGGGAACAGGTCAGACATAACACTAATGCTTCACTGTGAGCCTGATATGGCCCAATTTGCCTATGGCATGCCACTGCTCCATGAGCCGGGAACGCATTGGTATTATTCCTCAGGGACAACCAATATAGTAAGCTATATAATCCGACGTCACTTTAATAACGACTCGCTCTATTACACTTTTCCGCATACCGGTCTCTTTCACAGGATAGGTATTACCGATGCTGTGTTTGAGGTAGATGAATCAGGCACACTGACCTGCTCCTCATACCTCTACATGACTGCCCGTGATTTTGCACGCTTTGCCTTGTTGTATCTGCAGGATGGCAGTTTCAATGAGCATCAGATACTCCCTGAAGGATGGGTTGACTATGTAAGCACTCCTGCATCGGACAGCAAGGGTGAATACGGTGCATTTTTCTGGCTTAACAGGAGCTTTAGCGTTGAATCCGCACCGGAAGATATGTATATGTGCATCGGGCATGACGGCCAGCGAATATTTATTATTCCTTCACTGGATATTGTAATTGTGGTGCTTGGTTATTCCCCGGACAACTCGATGAATTTCGATAGGCTGATAGCTGATATTGTTGATGCCCTTTAAAATAGTATAATATGCCCACATTCGGGAGAATTATTAAAAGGTCCCGCAAGCGCAGGAAGAATTTGATGAAGGCCAGTGGACAGTACTCATTGCTGCAGGAAATAAGCCTTATTGAATTACTGAAAAAGGCGCAGAACACAAAATTTGGCAAAAAGTACAGGTTCAGGGAAATACTGAATTCTGAAAATATAATTGATGCCTACAGGACAACTGTCCCTATTTTTGACTATGAAACTATTTACGCAAACTGGTGGCACCGTTTGCTGGAAGGTGAAAATAATGTTTGCTGGCCCGGAAAAGTGAACTATTTTGCCCTTACATCAGGTACATCCAATGATTCAAGTAAAAGAGTACCAGTGACAGCTGATATGATCTCAGCCATTCGTAAAACTGCATTGCGTCAAATGTTTGTCCTTGGTGAACTCACCCTGCCGTCAGATCTGTTCCAGAAAAGCCTGCTTATGGTAGGCGGCAGCACTTCCCTTGTCAGGAAAAAAGGATATTTTGAAGGTGATCTGAGTGGTATAATGGCCAGGAAAATGCCCCGGTGGGCTTTTAAATTTTATAAGCCGGGATTGAGGATTGCCGGGGAGCGCGACTGGCAGCTTAAACTAAAAAAAATTACCCGGAGGGCAAAACGATGGGATGTGCTGGGCATTGCAGGTACGCCTTCATGGATACAGATGATGCTTGAACAGATTGTGGAATACTATAAGCTGAAGAATATCCATGAACTGTGGCCCGACCTGATGGCCTATTCCTGGGGTGGCGTAAGCCTTGCTCCTTACCGTGCCAGCTTTGATAAACTGATGGGAAAACCAGTAAACTATCTTGAAACCTACCTTGCTTCAGAAGGCTTCCTGGCTTACCAGCACCGGATTGAAGGAAATATGCAGTTTGTATGGGATAATGGCATATTTTTCGAATTCATACCCTGCAATGATAATAACTTCCACCCAGACGGCAGAATGAAGGAAAGTCCAAAAGTCCTGTTGCTGCAGGAAACAGAAGCGGGAGTCGACTATGCCCTGCTTATAAGTACATGTGCGGGTGCATGGAGATACCTCATTGGCGATACAATAAGGTTTCTTGATACAGAAAAGTATGAAATGATCATATCGGGCCGTACAAGACATACCCTTAATCTGTGCGGGGAACATCTGTCGGTTGATAATATGAATATGGCCATAACATGGCTTGCCGGGGAGCTCAAAACGGAAATAAATGAGTTTACGGTAGCCGGGATAAAGCATGATAATTACTTCGCTCATAAATGGTATATAGGAACAAAAAAAGGAGGTATTCCACCCGGGGAAGATGTAAAGGCGAAACTTGACCAGAAACTTATGGAACTGAATGATGATTACCGTACTGAGCGGTCAGCTGCCCTGAAAGAAATTTTTGTGGAAATATTACCGGTGACAGACTTCTATGAATTTCTGAGGCAGAAGGGAAAGGAGGGAGGCCAGAATAAATTTCCCAGGGTGATTAACCATATGCTTCAGGAATGGGAAAATTTTATACAATCGAACCATCTTGTGAACAAATAGCCTGCATATCTGTTAAACTGGTGTAAACAGGTAGGTAATGTAAAAAAAATCACTCCATATTCTGATCAGTATCTTATTGCTGTTTGAAACAGCAGAAATCAGTATTTCAGCACATTACTGTGGTGATAATCAGAGGTCGGTAGCATTTGTGAGCACACCCGCCAGCTGTTGTGATGACGCTTCCTGTTGTAAATACTTTTAGTATTATTCTTTGGCATCCCGTGTTGTGAAATGTGGGCTTGCATACATAATATACTAATATACAGGCTATAACGAGACTCAATCATGTTAAATAGAATAATCAAATTCTTTCTTGAGAATAAGCTGATTAGCTTCCTGGTGCTGTTAATATTTATCGTCTGGGGAATTGTAAGCTCACCTTTTAACTGGGGAACGGGTTTTTTGCCTGCTGATCCCGTTCCGGTTGATGCTATACCCGATATAGGGGAAAATCAGCAGATAGTGTATACCGAGTGGCCGGGGCGATCGCCGCAGGATATGGAAGACCAGGTGTCCTATCCTCTTACAACGGCATTGCTCGGTATCCCCGGAGTGAAAACAATCAGGAGTAATTCTATTTTCGGCCTTTCCAGCATATACGTCATTTTTGAAGAAGATACCGAGTTTTACTGGAGCCGTTCCCGAATACTGGAAAAGCTCAATTCACTACCCCCCGGAACCCTGCCTCCCGGCGTCAGCCCTGCCCTGGGTCCGGATGCAACCGCCCTGGGTCAGATCTACTGGTACACTCTTGAAGGCCGGGATAAAGACGGAAGGCCTGCAGGAGGATGGGATCCGCACGAACTGCGCACAATACAGGATTTCCAGGTCAAATATGCCCTGAGCTCAGCCGGCGGTGTTGCCGAAGTGGCATCAATCGGTGGTTTTATTAAAGAATACCATGTTGATATTGATCCTGTCGCAATGAAGGCACGAGGAGTGGACATATCACAGGTAATGACAGCTGTAAGAAACAGCAATCTTGATATCGGTGCACGTACTATCGAAGTTAACAGGGTGGAATATCTCGTCAGGGCACTAGGATATATAAAAAGCCTGGAAGACCTGGAAGAAAGCGTGGTGGCCGTAAAGGATAATGTGCCTGTCAGGCTTAAGGATGTAGCAAGTGTAGGCTATGGACCCGGCACTCGCCGTGGAGGGCTGGATAAAGGAGGTGCTGAGGCTGTGGGGGGCGTTGTGGTGGCCCGCTATGGGGAGAACCCCCTGGAAACCATTAATAATGTCAAGGAAAAAATAGCAGAAATAGCCCCCGGATTGCCGTCCAGGACGCTTGAAGACGGCACAGTGTCCAGAGTTACCATAGTACCTTTTTATGACCGTACAGGACTTATTAAAGAAACCCTGGGAACGCTTGAAGAAGCCATCAGCCTGCAACTGTTAATAAGCATACTGGTAATAATCGTGCTTGTGCTTAATATGAGGGCTTCATTCCTTATATCCAGCCTCTTGCCTATAGGCGTGCTTATGACATTCATAATTATGCGACAATTTGGTGTCGATGCCAATATAGTTGCCCTGTCCGGTATTGCAATATCCATAGGTGTTATGATTGACGTGGGTGTTGTGTTTACCGAAAACATTATAAGGCATATAGAACATGATAGGAAAAAAGGGGCAGGGCGTAAAAATCTCCTGCGAACAGTCTATGAAGGAGCCGGTGAAGTGGCAGGAGCCGTCTTTACAGCCATAAGTACCACTATCGTTAGCTTCCTCCCGGTTTTTGCCATGCAGGCAGCTGAAGGGAAATTGTTTAAACCACTTGCCTTCACAAAGACATTCACCATGGTGGCAGCCCTGATAATAGGCCTGATAATAATTCCGGCCCTTGCCCACCTTGTATTTTCGATAAAACCGGGTAAGAAAAAGTACACGACAATCATTAACATTATTGCCATACTGTCAGGAATAACGCTCAGTATAATAAGCGGCCACTATATTGCACTGGCCATAAGTGCATACGGCCTGAATAACTACTTTGCCATAAGGTGGAATGGGAAATTTGCCGGGTGGCAAAAATATATCAATATAGCTATCACTGCTGTGGTAGTGGTATATTTTTTATCAGGATTGTGGTTGCCCTTGGGAGCAGAGAACTCCCGCCTGCTTAACTTCCTTTTTGTCACGCTACTGCTTGCTGTCATCCTGGCTGTCCTGTCTTCATTCGTCTATTTCTACCGGAAAATACTCAAATGGACGCTTAATAATAAACTAGCCTTCCTTTCGCTTCCGATTATCATCGTTCTCTTCGGAATTACTGTATGGCAGGGCTTTGACAGAATCTTCGGTTTTATGCCAACCGTCATTAAAGACTCAAAAGCATATAAATCCATCGCTCAGTCAGTCCCAGGACTGGGAAAGGAATTTATGCCGGCACTTGATGAGGGTTCCTTCCTTCTGATGCCAACAACCATGCCTCACTCCGGGATACAGGAAAACCTCGATGTGATAAGATTACTCGATAAGAGGCTTAATTCCATTCCTGAAGTGGAAACTGTCGTTGGCAAATGGGGGCGCGTTAATTCAGCTCTTGACCCGGCACCAGTATCAATGTTTGAAAATATTATTAACTATAAACCTGAATATATCCTCGATGAAGATGGTCATCGAATAAGGTTTAAAACAAATGATGACGGAGCATACATACTAAAGGATGGCAGTACCTATAATCCGAGTAGGGAAGCTTTCCGCCTGTTATCCGGTGAACAGCTGTTAGCTGACAGAAAAGGTGAGTATTTCCGTCAATGGCGAGATGAGATCAAATTCACCGATGATATATGGAATGAAATAGTAAGCAAGGCCAATATACCGGGACTTACCTCTGCGCCAAAACTGCAACCCATATCCACCCGTCTCGTAATGTTGCAGACAGGTATGCGGGCCCCTATGGGTATAAAGGTTTATGGCCCTGATCTTGAAACCCTGGAATCAGTGGGTCTTGAACTGGAACAGCACCTGAAAAACGTGGAGGGTGTATCACCTCCTTCGGTGTTTGCCGACAGGGTAGTGGGTAAACCATACCTGGAGATTAGGATAAATCGCGTTGCAGCTGCACGCTATGGGATATCCATTAATAAGCTGCAGGAAATATTATCAGGTGCGGTTGGCGGCATGGAGCTTACTACCACCGTGGAAGGACGCGAGCGTTTTCCCGTGCGGGTGAGGTATGCTCGTGAATTCAGGGATAAGCCTGAAAGCCTGGGCAGGATGCTGATACCAACCGCCACGGGGGAACAGGTGCCCCTTGGTGAAGTTACTGATATTGATTATAAGAGAGGACCCCAGATGATAAAAAGCGAAAACACCTTCCTCGTTTCATATGTGATCTTCGACAAATTAGTCGGGTATGCCGAAGTGGATGTTGTGAAAAATGCCCGCGAATATCTGGACGGACTGCTAAACTCGGGAGACTTTGAATTGCCCGGAGGAGTAAGCTATTCCTTTACGGGTAATTATGAGAACCAGGTCAGGGCAACCAAACGTCTGGCACTGGTAGTTCCGGTTTCCTTAATAATTATCTTTCTTATTCTTTATTCGCAGTTCCGCTCGGTGATATCCACATCGCTTATTTTCAGCGGTGTGCTTGTGGCCTTTTCGGGCGGATTCATTATGCTGTGGCTTTACGGACAGCCATGGTTTATGGATGGAACACTTGCAGGGATGGAGATGCGGGAATTATTCCAGATAAAAACAATAAACCTCAGTGTGGCAGTATGGGTGGGCTTCATCGCCCTCTTTGGCATTGCCACCGATGACGGGGTACTCATAAGTACATATATAAAACAGTCCATGGAAAAAAATAAACCTTCTGGCATAGCCCAGTTACATGACATTATCATTGAGGCCGGATCTAAAAGGGTCAGACCGGCTATGATGACTACAGCTACAACACTGATAGCACTGCTACCTGTTCTCACATCCACGGGTAAGGGATCAGATATCATGGTGCCAATGGCTATCCCTTTGTTTGGAGGAATGCTGATAGCGGTAATGACAATCTTCGTTGTACCCGTACTTTACAGTGCATGGCAGGAAAAAAGAATCAGTAAAGAGAAAGAATAAAAATACAGCAAGCTATGAGAAGTACTATTATGATAACAATATTGTCCATGCTCATGATTTCCTTCCCGCTTGCGGGACAGGAGAAATTAGAGCCCTACCTGCTAATGGCTGCTGAGAACAACCCCGGCCTCCAGGCCAGCTTTAACGAATATATGGCCGCACTGGAACAGGTGCCCCAGGCTGGATCACTCCCGGATCCGCAACTTGTATTTTCCTATTTCATTAGTCCTGTTGAAACACGTATGGGTCCACAACAGTTCAGGCTGTCAATTTCACAGTTTTTTCCCTGGTTTGGAACCCTGGGAACAAGGGAAGATGGGGCTGCGCAGACTGCAAAAGCCAGGTATGAAGACTTCCTGGAAGAAAAATCAAAATTTTCCGGAGATCTTAAAGCAATGTATTATGAATTGTATATCTACAGGAAGTCAATTGATATAACAGGGGAACATATTGACCTGCTGGCTGCAATGCGTGATCTGGCCGGGCTTAAGGTGCAGACCGGGCAGGTCTCCAGGGTGGATGAATACAGGATTGAAATGGAAATCAACGAACTGTCAGACCAGCTTGCCCTGCTTCGCGATAAATACATGGTGCTTGAGCTTGATTTCCTTAATATGCTAAACGCCGATAACAATCTGAGCATCGACCTGCCGGAAAAGCTGTGGGATAATGATTTTCCACTTTCCAGGGAAGCGGCACTCGATTTGATAATGGCCGCTAATCATAAGCTGCTCCGGCTGGAATTCAAACAGGCTGCACTCTCATATAGGAAAAAGTCTGCCCGGCTGGCCGGAAGTCCTGGTTTCAATATTGGTATTGACTATGCAGTAATCGGAAAAGGTGACAATAACCTGGCGGGCAGGGATGCCTTTGTCTTCCCGGTGGTGGGAATAAGCATTCCACTATATCGTAATAAGTATAAGGCTATGGTCAGGGAAGCAGCCTGGCTGGGAAAAGCCAATGCATACGAGTCCGAAGATATGATAAACAGGCTTGAAACGCTTTTTGAAAAGACCTGGAAGGAATACCGTGATTCGGAAAGGCGCATTAAACTAAATGAAAAACAGTCAGAACTGGCCCTGAAAACATTAAAACTGCTTGAATCAGAATATGCAGGCTCCGGTGCCGCTTTCGAAGAAATTTTGAGGATGGAACGTAAACTCCTGGACTACAGGCTGGAATTCGAGAAGGCAAGGGCTGATAAGCAGGCTGCAATAGCGTTTTTGGATTATTTAATGGGTAAATAAATGGAAGTTATGAAAACAATAATAAAACAAATAAAAGACAATTACATAATGTTAATAATTGCCCTTATTGCCGGGATAATACTGGGAATAATTTTTTCGGGCTCTTCCGATAGCAGGAAAAGTGAACCTGTTTTGGCAGATAATCATGAAGGACATGAACATGAGTCAGAAAATTTACAGACCTGGACCTGTTCAATGCACCCGCAGATCAGGCAGGACAGCCCGGGTGATTGCCCTGTATGCGGAATGGACCTGGTCCCTCTGACCAGTGTGCAATCAGGCACAGAAGAAGACGGTGCTGATGATATTGTACTGTCCGAAGCTGCTGCAGGCCTGGCTGATATCCGGACAACAAGGGTTGTCAGGAAACGCCCGGAAAAGAATATTTTTCTCCAGGGTAAAGTGCAGGCTGATGAAAGTAATATTACTGAACTCACGGCCCGCTTTGGTGGCCGTATTGAGCAACTGCATGTGAGTTTTACGGGTGAAAATGTCATAAAAGGGGAAAAACTGGTAACTATTTATTCACCCGAAATGCTTTCAGCCCAGAGAGAACTTGTTGAGGCTGCAGGCTTAAAGGTAAACCGGCCCGCCGTGTATGAATCAGCAAGACTGAAACTCAGACTCTGGGATATAAGCGATAGGCAGATAGATGAAATTGAAGAGAGAGGTGAAGTCCGGCCTTATTTCGATGTGCTTTCACCTGCTTCAGGTACAGTTATGAAAAGACATGTAGCGGCAGGTGATTATGTCAGGACAGGTGAACCCCTGTTTATGATTGCCGATCTTTCAGAATTGTGGCTTGTGTTTGACGCTTATGAAGAAGACCTGCAATGGATCAGCAAGGGCGATAATATTGAATTTACAATACAGGCCCTGCCCGGAAAAAAGTATAATGGAAAAGTAACCTTTGTTGATCCTTTCATAAACCCGGTTACCAGGACTGCCGGTGTGAGGGTCGAAATAAATAATATGGGTATGAAACTCAAGCCCGAGATGTTTGCAGGAGGCACATTGTATTCATCTGCAACTGAGGGATCGGATGAATTACTAATACCCAAAAGCTCTGTACTGTGGACAGGTAAAAGGTCTGTCGTATATGTAAAAGTGCCGGATAGAGAAACACCTGTCTTCCGTTACAGGGAAATCCTGCTTGGACCTGATGCCGGTGAATACTATATAGTTGAAGAAGGACTTCAGGAAGGGGAGACCGTTGCAACCAACGGCGTCTTTAAGATTGATGCTTCGGCACAGCTCGAAGGTAAGACAAGCATGATGAATCCTGAAGGAGAAAAAATATCCACAGGGCATGATCACGGGGAAATGGAAATGAACAGTGCCATGGAAGATAATACACATGACAATCATGTTGAAACGAAAGGACAGGATGTCCCTGAAACCTTTAATGAACAACTTACAGGTGTATACAGTGCTTATATTGATATGAAGGATGCTTTCGTATCTACAGACGCTGATGCCGTAAGAAAAGAGGCAGGGACAGTAATTGAAGCCCTTGGGAAGGTTGACATGGCCCTGCTGGAAGGTGATGCTCATATGAAATGGATGGACTATCTCGGGGTTTTAGGTAAAAGACTGGAAAGCATAACTAACAGCAGGGATATAGAAAGTCAAAGAAAAGCCTTCCTCGAACTGAACAAAACATTTTACCAGTCTGTTAAAGCTTACGGACTCCTTGCTGATACGGTATATTACCAGTACTGCCCGATGGCAGATGATAACAGGGGAGGCTACTGGCTGAGTAATGAAAAGGAAATTAGAAATCCCTACTTCGGGGATATGATGATGACATGCGGAGAAGTAAAGGATGTCATAATTAATAACTAAAAACAGATTATTATGAAAAAACAACTGTTAACACTTGCAGCTATTTTTACCCTTGCTGCATCCGCTGCTTTCGGTCAGTGTGTAACCGAAGATAAAAAAGACGACAATAAGTTCTTTGTTGCAGGTAATTGTGGCATGTGTGAAACACGCATCGAAGACGCCGCTAAAAAAGTTGAGGGCGTTACCGGTGCTGACTGGGACAAGGAAACAAAGATGCTTACAGTTAATTTTGACTGTGCCAATCCTGATGTAAAGACTGTGCATAAGGCTGTGGCAGCAGTTGGTCACGACACTAAATTATTCAGGGCTGAAGATGCTGTCTATGAAAAACTGCCCGCATGCTGTAAATTTGAACGTATTGCACAACCTGATATTAAAGGGAAAAAGGAATAATAGTAAATAAGGCTGAGGCTAAGGACTATTTCCCTCCCACGCAGAGGTGATAAAATTTTTTCTGCGACTGAGAACCCCGGTTTTCCCCGGGCTTGTTAGTCGCAGTCTTATTTCCAATTCTTTTTAAATCTCAGTGACACGTTTACAAGTGCTATCATTACCGGCACTTCCACCAGCGGGCCAATAACCGCTGCAAAGGCCTCTCCCGAATTCATTCCGAAAATGGCAATTGCAACCGCTATGGCAAGCTCAAAATTGTTACTCGCTGCGGTGAAGGAAAGAGTGGTTGATTGCTCATAATTGGCGCCTGCCTTTTTACTCATGAAAAAAGAAATAAAAAACATTACAATAAAGTAAACCAGCAGGGGGATGGCGATAAGCACTACATCAAGAGGTATCTTTATTATGTATTCACCTTTCAATGAAAACATTACAATAATCGTAAACAATAGCGCAACCAGGGTGACGGGACTGATTTTAGGTATGAACCTGCTATGGTACCACTCTTTGCTTTTTACCCTTATAAGGATAAAACGGGTCAAGAATCCTGCAAAGAAAGGTATTCCAAGGTAAATCAGTACACTTTCAGCGATCTGGCCTATTGTGATATTTTCCACAGCTGCATTTGTGGGAACGCCGAACCAGCCGGGAAGTATGGCTATAAAGACATAGGCATAAACAGAGAAGAACAGTACCTGGAAGATTGAGTTGAAAGCCACAAGGCCTGCTGCATATTGAGTGTCGCCCCTTGCCAGGTCATTCCATACTATAACCATGGCAATGCACCTGGCGAGACCTATCATTATTATCCCGTACATATATGGCAGGTTGGCATTATTCTCTCCGGGAAACAGCTTGAAGAAGAGTATCCCCAGTGCAAACATAAGTACCGGTCCTATTATCCAGTTCTGTATTAGAGAAAGGCTCAGTACTTTATAATTCCTGAAAACATCACCCAGTTCCTCATACCTTACCTTTGCCAGTGGAGGGTACATCATCAGTATCAGGCCTATGGCAATGGGCAGATTTGTTGTACTGTCGGGGCTCGACCTGAGTGATTCCCAGAAGTCAGCTATTGAAGGGAAGAAGTAACCTGACAGTACACCAATTGCCATGGCAAGGAATATCCATATTGTCAGGTAGCGGTCTGAAAATTTAAGTCTCGGTTTTGACGGCATGCTTCTGCTTTTAAAAAATTATTTTATCCCTGTAAGTGTAATGCTGAAGATCCCTGCTTTCTGCTTTTCGAAATCCTTCAGTTCATTCATCTTCATATATTTCAATAAAATATCATCAGGAATCTTTATTTCCTAAGTGCCCGCCAGGCCTTGGAACCATGAAAATTTCACCGGCAATTTCGCTGTATTTATTTCTTACAATTAATTTCAGTTCTTCAGCTTTCATAATTTTGACTTGATTTCTTCACTATATAATTTACAAAAAGCCTCCCGTATTTCATCACGCACCCTGAGGTATTCACTATGGATAAAATCTTCGGTGCCCGTGGCATAGGAGGGATCTTCGAAACCGGTGTGCAGACGCTGTTTTACCTTACCGGTAAATACAGGGCATACTTCATTGGCATCATCGCAAACCGTGATGACATAATCCCATACATCGTCAAGGTACATATCAACCGGGTCTGATGTATGGTGACTGATATCTATGCCAAGGTCTTTCATTACTTCAACTGCTTTTTGATTGATTTTCCCCGAGGGCTCTGTACCTGCAGATGCCACTTCAATCCTGTTGTCGAATGACTTTAAAAACCCGTGAGCCATCTGGCTGCGGCAGCTGTTACCGGTACACAGAATTAAAATCTTCATGTTTTTAGCAATTACTTGATGTGTAACAATCAATATCCGTAAGGAACATATCCGGTTTATCCTTTAATAATTCAAAGGCTGATGGATTAAGGCAATAATTAGTTCTGACACCTTTAATCTCACCCTGGATAAAACCCATCTTTTTCAGTTCGGCCATGTGCTGCTGAACCGTAGTTCTGCTAAGTGGGAGCTCTTCGGAGATATCTCCCGAGATACATAACCTGGCCTCAGTCAGTATTTCAATATTGCCAGACGGGCAGGGTGAAACAGACTCAGGGACAGCTGTCTGATCTGCCTGATTACCATTATTTTGAGATGAACATAACAGGTGCAGGGCCATGCTTGCCAGTACTAAGAATAATAACTTGAATGTTTTAATGCCCGTTTTATGTTTTATTTATTTCGACTAATCAGATCTGTCAATTCCTTTTTGCCCGGCAGTCTTCCTGAAAGTGCTACTGTACCGTCTATTACGAGGCCGGGGGTGTGAAGGATACCATACTCCATGATCTTCACTATATCTTCCTCTTTGCTTATTGATGCATCAATGCCCATTTCTTTTACCGTTTCATATACAAGCTTCTCAAGTCTCTTGCATTTGGGGCAGCCTGTGCCCAGAATTTCTATCTCCATGTCTTATCTGTTTAATTTTTAATAAATTCGTAGTTCGTAAAACAACGAACATTTATTCTAAAAAAATATCAATCGCTCATAAATTGTTTGAATAAGTCTTTTGCCTCGTTCCAGTTCTCCCTGTTTATACAGTATTTAATCCTTGGTGCTTCGATCTCACCCTGTATCAGGCCAGCATCCTTGAGTTCCTTGAGGTGCTGGGAGAGGGTGGATTTGGCTATGGGTAATATTTCCGTCAGGTCACCACTATAGCAGCAGCTCTGTTCAGAAAGTAATTCCATCACATACATCCTTATCGGATGACCCAATGCTTTGGCGTACCTTGCCATTTTCTTCTGTCGCTCTGATATATACTCCTTGTAGCTCAAATCATTCGTAGTTTACCGAACAAACATACAAATATTTTTTTACATTTTCTCCCTTGCTGTAATGGATTTTGAACCGTCACTTTCCCGGAATTTATCTGAGTGGACCTGTTCCCCATACCCGCTTGCCTGGTCAAGGCTGACCATAACATTTCCAAGGCCTTTTGATCTTAGTTTTATTATTTCCCGGACTGCCTTATGTAACCATGAATTATTTGGTTTATTAAAAGGGCAATTACTTTTACAGTTTGAGCAACTGAATCCGTTATAATCATAACATGTTTCCTGGTTCACATACCATTTCAGGGCACCCGGGTTATTGGAGGGCGTCGGGCTCTCCCATGTCATCGGTCCTTTGCTTATTGATCCGCTTGGACAGTCATTTGCGCATGCCATTGCCTGCAGGTATAGCATTATAGCCAAGTACCCTTATAAATTCAGATAGCTTAAACGAGGTAACAGCCATCCTTGAATAACCATCGCCCGTGGCAGCCGAGGCCAGCTTGCCGGGTGAGTTCATTATTGCTTCGTAATCTTCTTCAAAAGCGATTACGATGACCCGGTTCATGGATGGAGTTATCTGCCATCTGTCTTCACCCTGCTCCAGCTTATCCCCATCTGCAATAAAGGTATGGTATTTTCCCTTTCCGGGGGCCAGGAGCATGCCTTCGTCATGGGCCGGGTATATCGACTGGATCGAAATAGTGAAACACAAGGAAATTGAAACAGGCGATAAGATAATTGTTTATGGATATGGCAGGGAGTCTGAAATCCGACTTGCCGGGAATTTCATTAAAGCAGGGGATGAGGATGTAAGTATTTATCCTTCTTTCCTTGATGAATGGGTGACAGGAGAAAGATATCCACTTGAAAAGCTGGCAAGATATGTTAACCTTGTACCGGCTTCATGGCTTAATAAACTTGTTACAGGAAATAAGCCTGATGAGTACAATAATGATAAGTTTGTTATAGTTCATGCTCATTACAGGAACAGGGATGCCTATTTAAGCGGGCATACAAAGAGATTTAACCTTAACCACCTCAAAAGGACTTAACCGTGAATTGGATGCTGATTTTGACCTCGGTGCTTTTGAGCATTATACCTCATATGATCCTCAGAGCGGAGTGGTGAGCAGTTACCTTGTTTCACTGAAAAACCAACTTGTAAGGTTTGAGAGCACGGGAAACGAGTTCATTTTCGGTAAATGGGAAGCTGTCTTCATGGAACGATCCAGGAAATTTGATCCGGATACTATTGAATACCTGGCAGGCAAATATGGCTTCAGAGTTCTTGAAAATTTTACCGATAATAAAAAATGGTTCACTGATTCACTGTGGATAAAAAAATGATATCAAAGCTGATCGTCTGACAAATTTGAATAAATTATTTCCAGTATTTCCAGTAGTGTATCAACTTCTTTTTTTTCTATGCCTGCAAAGGCTTCGTTAAGTGTGGCTTCGGCCAGCGGAGCAAGTACGGAATAGATACTCTTGCCTTTTTCGCTTAACCATATCTTATTTATTCTGCGGTCGTCCGTCATTGGCGCACGTAAGATATAACCCTGTTTCTCAAGGGAAATGACAGCCCTTGTCAGGCTTACTTTGTCCATCTTAAGGCTTTTTCCTATGCATTGCTGTGTGGTACAAGCCGACTGGTGCAGCATCGACAGAATACTCCATTGCGTGCCGTTAATCCTTATACCTGCAGACCTGAATTTTTTTTCAAGCCTGATACCCAGTGACCTGGATACCTGCTGGCTTATCCTGCCAAGTGACTTTTCAAACTCATACATTACTAAACTCTTTAACGGATGATGCCAATAAACATAAAAAATAGTTACAATTGCAACTATTATTGGAATATCTTTGACAAAAGTATGAAAATAAAACAGTCATATGGATAAAATAAATCGCAGGAAATTTATTAAATCTGCCGGACTGGCAGGTGGAGCCTTGTCGCTGGCCGGTGTGGCAGGAGCCGGGTATTCGGCAGGTGCCGATAAAGACAGCTTTACGGGTTACGGCCGGACTGCCTACGGAGAAGATCAGTTCTTTAACAGGAAACCTTTTCTTGTTGATAAACCTACCTACGTGCAGGAAGGGGAGCCGGTCAGGATCACATCTATTGAGGATATCTTTAAGCGCAACGGGGAATTATCGAGGCTCATGTTTTCACGTAATGGCGATCAGCCTGCATGGAAGCCATCTGATGGACTGGATGCTCTGCCCGGCTATTTACGTGCTTATTACCAGGCTAATCCCGGTGCCTTTGACGAATTCATCAAGGCCATGCAAAAAGGAAGAGAACAGAGAACCAACTGGGATAAGTACCGGGATAAGTATTTTATTGCCGATGCCTGGTCAAACGCTCATTCCAGCCCGATAAGGGGAAGGTCTTCATTCCCTGCCGAACCACAGGGGAAGCCTGAGGAATCTGATTTCAGGGGAGTCAATAAAAAAAGACTGAAACTGAAATCACCACGGCATGGTTCCGAGCTGTTAAAAAAAATCTGCTATAGTTTTGGTGCTTCTCTTGCAGGTATAGCGAAAGTAAAGAAAGAATGGGTTTACCAGGGAAGCCTGAGGGGAATTGGCAGGGTGGATTATGAAGTACCCTCACACTGGAAATATGCCGTTGTAATTGCTGTTCCCCATGAATGGGATTCAATGTATGCCAATCCCACTTACGGAACTTCATATGACGCCTATTCAAAATTACGCTTTATTGCAGGTAAGATGGAAGTTTTTATCAAGGAACTGGGTTATTCGGCACGTCCGCACGTCCCCCCGACATCTTATGACCTGGTTATGCCCCCGCTGGCAATTGATGCAGGAATGGGTGAACAGGGGAGAAACGGTATACTGATAACCCCTGAACTGGGTGCAAATACAAGGCTTGCAGCTATTACGACCGATATGCCGCTTGAGCCCGACAAACCTATTGATATCGGTGTCAGCAAGTTTTGTAAAAAGTGCAGGATATGTGCTGAAGAATGTCCGGGTGGCGCCATATCTTTCAAAGATACACCCGGGGAAGTGATACGGGGTTACAGACGATGGAAAATAGATCAGAACAAATGTTTTACTGTCTGGAATTCTGTAGCTACCAGCCATGCCAGGGGCTGCAGGGTGTGCCTGTCGGTGTGTCCTTATTCCAGGAAGAATAACTGGATTCATAACTTTGCACGGGAGGCTGATCCAAGGGACCCGACCGGATTGCTTGCATCAGGACTCCTTGCGATGCAGAAGAAGTTTTTTACTTACCCGGGTGGACAGGAATACCTTCCTCCCCCCGACGGGAATAACCGTACGTTCGGAGAAGCTCCCGGATGGCTGAGAACAGAAGAATGGTTTGATTTATAATATTTTCAATAATGTTTAATAATTCTAATATCCTGGAACCGCTCTTCTGGATAATAATGGGCGGACTTTACACTGTCTTTATCATAGGCCTGGCCATGTGGCTGAAAGATATGAAGGTTAAAATGAACTGGTGGAAATGGAGCCTGACACTGCTGTGGTTTATCCTGCTGAGCATAACAGTGGCAGGTGGATTTACGCTTATCGGGGAGAATGAGCTCAGAGCAGGACTGCTGTTCATGGCTGTCCCGGGAGCAGTGATAATAGTTGCAGGTGTCGCACTGGGGCGATTTTTGTTAAGGAATACCAATGAAGAAAAGGATAATTGATCTTGTCACGGTGCTTGCTGTTGCTTCTGTGATAATAGCAGCAGCAGTAGTCGGGAAAAAAATTGCAAAAAAGAACGACCTGGAACTTATTGGAAGTATACTGAAGCCTGGTGAAGAGTATGAGGCAGTAAACAATAACAAGTGGCTGATCCTTCATGAATCAGGGAAAGTGAAGGATTGTATATACAGCGGAGAGGGCAGGGGTTATAACGGTAATGTGCAGGTGGCCGCAGTAACCGACACTGCCGGAATAATTATGTCTGTTCATCTGCTGGCTAACAAGGAGACGCCCTCATTCGTAAGTAAAATATTCCGCAGGAATTTCACTGACAGGTTTAAGGGACTTCCTGCCTCTGATCTTGCCGGCAGTGAAGTAATCATAGATGCAGTTGCAGGAGCCACAATTACAAGCAATGCAATCAAAGAAGCCATCATAGTGGGATATTCTGCAGGTGAAGGCTTAAAGCACAATCATAGCTTTAAAATAAATGCAGGCTGGCCTGAATTATTGGTACTGCTGTTGTTTATCCTGTCAGTACTGATCTCAATAAAAAGGCTCAGGGCTGCCGGTAAGTACCTGCAGTGGATATCATGGGGATTGTCTGTTATATTCCTGGGCTTCGTCCTGGGCCAGCCGCTGACCCTGCCAAGGTTTATTACGGTCTTCACAGGCTACCTGCCGGATCCACGCAGCGAGTTATATGTTCTCATTTTACCTGTGCTTGCAATTGGTTTTATCCTTATAAGCGGAAAAAATAACTATTGCATGTCTGTCTGTCCCTTCGGGGCAATGCAGGAGATACTCGGGGCTGTAGGCAATGCATCTGAGATACGGCTGAAAAGGTTCAGTCTGGTGAAATATATTCAATGGGGAATAACTCTGCTTGCCGTTATTATTGCATTGATCATGAATAATCCATCAATTGCCGAGTATTCCGTTTTCGGAGCTTTCTTTCAGCTTACCGGGGCCACTGTTATCTTCATCCTGCTCATGTTAAGCATTATCATGTCACTTTTCTTCAGGAGGCCCTGGTGCAGGTACTTGTGTCCGGTTGAAGGAGTGATGACATATTTCAGAACACTGCGAAGAGCGGTAATAAATATTTTCAGACAATGAATACGGAACGAATTAAGAAAGTATCACTGAGCATCTTTATTGTTGTTTCACTCTTTCTGATACTTGTACAACTTGTTTCAAATGTCAGCACATCACGTGAACCGAAGCAGGCTGAATCAATAACACCGTTCATGGAACCGGCTGACAATCTTATGATTCACCCGGATTCATTGTGGCAGGGGAGTGAGTTCACCAATGAGCGCTAAGCATAGCCTTTGATTAGCCTGGCTGCATGAATATCTGTCAGACAGGTAAGATCGCCGCTTACAGGGTTTACCAACGAGGCAGGATATTCTGAATAATCATCACCGCTAATCAATGCCCTGACAATATCCGCCTTTTCTTTTCCCGTAACAAGGAATACTATGTTTGCTGCATTGTTTATTACTTTGCCGGTGATGGTGATCCTTTTCTGCCCGCTTACAGGATGTGCTGACACAGCACAATTAGCGGGGGGTGAAAAAAGGGAAATGTTATGTGGAAAAATTGAAGCCGTATGCCCGTCGGTTCCCAGCCCGAGGATTACCAGGTCAAACCTCGGGATATTGTCCATAAGAGGCAGGTAATCATACCGGAAAGATATTCAGCCATAGCCAGGCTTGTTGGAGCAATAATTATTTTATGCTTTTTCATTGCAGAGGTGTTTTTTACACAAATAATCAGCTGATGTTATCTCTACATGATGGATATAGTTCCTGTTTCATAGTGGTTCAAAAATACCGTTGGCAAATCTCATCACCAGCAGGGTTCTGGACGGTCTCCTTCCCCAGGTAATGATCGATACGGTATACCTGGCTCTCCTTAAAGGAACTATGGAGTACTTGATTAAGTTCATGACCCGATTCCATATCATATCCGAAAGGTTTTTCAATAATAAGCCTCCGGAAACCATTATTATCATTACTCAGGCCTGATTCTCCGAGGTGTAGGGCTATAATACTGAACATATCCGGTGGCATTGAAAGGCAGAACATATAATTTCCGCCTGTTCATTTCTTTTCATCTATGTCTTCAAGATGAGCTTTTAAGTCCGGGTAATCGTCCGGTGAATCCATGTTTATCCTGTAATAAGACAGTTTTGAAATGAATTTCCCGACTGAAGATTTATCAGGATTGATTATTTCAGAAAACTTTTCAATACCTTCCGCCATTTCTGACCGGAATTCATCGTCATTGTTATCTTTTCGCCCAATGCCCAGGATGTGGAATTTGTCAGGAATCATATTCTGACCGTTTAATTCGAAAAGGGCAGGTATCAGCTTCCGGTAAGCGAGGTCGCCGGTGGCCCCGAATATTATCATGATCATATTTTCAGGTTTTTTCATCTCGAAATAACTTTATATCAAATAATTTGTTCTTGTTGCCTGTCTGTTCTGAAAATCTCTTATAACTCATTAGACGACAATTCCAAAAGAGCTGACAATAAGAGCGGGTATATTTATTGTGCAGATCATCTTTATGCTGCATCAAGGCAAATAAATTTAGGTTTTAAAAGCAAATGATATCTTAAACATCTTTAATAATATAGGAAAAATATTCTTACATGGAAAAAGAATTGGTTTGGTTTAAGATTCTTGATAAAAAGGCCGGCCGGCGGCATGCTTCTCCATTGCGGGGCGCGGAGCAACTAATATGTACACCGGGATGTGGGATGCAAAAGTTGACAGGGCGCCACTGCTTGCACTTACCGGCCAGGTTGCCACTCAGGTGGTAGGTACAGGTAATTTCCAGGAACTTGACCTGGTACGTGCATTCCAGACGGTGGCAGGTTTCAACCACAGGGTGCAGAAAGAAAGCCGCCACGCTGAACTCATGTCGCTGGCTGTGAAACATGCCCTGATCAACAGGGATGTGTCGCACCTGACCTTTCCTGACGAGATACAGCAAATTCCTGCCGGAGAGGAAACTTCAGCTTCTGCAGAGGGAAGGATGGGTGAAAGGCAAATATCTCCTGCCCCTGAAAGCCTTGAAAAAGCAACAAGGCTGATCCTTAGATCTAAGCGCCCGGTAATAATAGCAGGCCACGGATCCAGGTTCAGCATGAAGGAGATAATTAAAATGGCTGAACATTTTAAGGCCCCGGCGCTGACAACATCTAAAGGCAAAGGGGTGAGCTGTTAATCATCCACTTGCAGCAGGAGTTCTCGGAAGAAGCGACACACCGGTAGCATCGTGGTTCATGAATGAAAGTGACCTGCTAATAGTACTGGGTGCATCTTTCAGCAATCACACCGGGATCACCCCGAAAAAACCAACAATACAGGTTGACTTTGACCCTATGGCACCTGGAAAATTCCATAAAATTGACGTGCCGGTATGGGGTGAGCTGAAAACCACGGTTAATCTCTTCATGGAAAAACTGCAGGGCTTTGCGTGTACTGTTGACCAGAGACCTGAAATTGCAGGACGCTGGAAGATATGGTACGAAGAAAAGAAAAAAAGGTTACTGGAGGACAGAGGTAAAGGAATAAGCTCAGTAGCCATTATTGACACTCTTTCACAACTGGCGGATGAAGATGCTGTTGTCTGTGTTGATGTGGGCAATAATGCTTATTCCCTGGGAAGATATTTTGAATGCAGGCGACAGGGTTTCCTTATGTCAGGGTATCTTGGATCAACAGGCTTTGCACTGCCCGCCGCTATGGGTGCCTGGGCGGCTACAAAAGGGAAGAGACAGATTATTGCAGTGGCGGGCGACGGAGGCCTTGCACAGTATATGGCTGAGTTGACAACATCGGTTAAACATGGTATGGACCTTAAGATTATCCTTTTTAATAATTCGGAACTGGCCAAGATTACAAAGGAACAACTGAGCGGAGGTCTGGAGTGGAGGTTTTTGCCACTGATCTTGTAAACCCTGATTTTGCCGGAAATGCCGAAGGCTGCAGAGCATTGGGTATCCGAACAGATAAAGGAACTGAGCTGGGAGATAAAATGCAGAAAGTGCTCCGGAATAAGGGAACCGCACTCCTGGAAATAATAACTGATCCATCCTTGCCGTAATGAATTAAAACTAAACCAGCAAGGTAAATATCATGGAATTACACTAATAATAATTAATCAAAACCCGTTAAACATTATCAGGATTGATATTGTTATCTATATGATCCGGGAAATAGAATACATGTTCAGATTAGATTAACAGATCTGTATTAGGAGTTTTTACGTGATTTGTAATATGACCCTGAAAAATATTAAGAAGAATATTATTATACCGTCACATGCGGATAATTACCAGTTTGATCACCTCTCATACTTAGCCGGTTCGTCCGGCAGGCTTTTCTTGATAAAATCCCTTATGTCATTATTGGCCCTCTCCAGGTCTTCCCGCCGGAGGTACATCATATGCCCGCTGCGGTAGCCTTTAAAGCTGAGCCTGTCCTTCATCTTACCGCTGGGATCAATCTGCCACATTGTGTATTTCGATGCAAAATAGGTGCAGGCACCATCATAGTAGCCCCCCTGAAACATAACATGTAAAAAGGGATTGGATGCCATGGCAAGCCTCAGGTTCTCCCTGACATTATTCTCCGACCTGTCCCATGGCCTTACATCGCCCGACATATTGTATTTCATATCCGTTTTAAATCCCAGAACCTCGCGGGTATAATAATTAATGGCAGGGGTGAAGGCATGGTTCCAGGTGTTCATTTCAATGCTGAAATCCGGGCTTATACCTGCTTCTGTCCTGTCTATGCCAATATACCTGGAATCAAGCCTTCCAATCATATGACCGCTCTCATCTCTTAACAATTCCTTCCAGAAAAACCTCGTAGGCATATCCAGGTTATGCTGTAATATAACCTTCTCCGATACTCCCGAATAATATGACATTTTCCTGGCTACTGCAAGTTTTTCTTGATCCGTAATAAAACCGCCTTTAGTTAAAGCAGGAATTAAAGTGGTAATTGTAAATTCTTCTGATTCAGGTAATACATCGAGTAAGTCCTTTTCCTGAAGCTCATCTGGCAGCATCCCGTGATACCATGCTGCAGCAGTGAAGTAGGGCAGGTTGAGCCCGGATGA
Source organism: Bacteroidota bacterium (assembly GCA_011050615.1). Classification (GTDB taxonomy): domain Bacteria; phylum Bacteroidota; class Bacteroidia; order Bacteroidales; family VadinHA17; genus UBA9300. The sequence goes on along the minus strand of DRFJ01000011.1, from coordinate 23,636 downwards.
GATTGGTACATCCGATTCGTATATTTTGTAATCGGCTGGTGAGACCATAATAACACCGTTGAGATACATCCATTGCCTGTTCTGCAACTCATAGGCCAATCCTGAAACCCTTGTGCCACCATAGCTTTCACCAATTATATATTTGGGCGACAGCCACCTGTTGTTCCGTGATACGAAATCACTTATCCAGGCAGCCAGGTATTCTATATCTGCATTAATACCGAAAAAGAGCTTGCCGTCAGGCATCTTCCCATCCTTGCCTCTTACCATCCTGCTGTACCCTGTGTTTACGGGATTAACATACACAATATCAGCAACATTCAGGATAGAGTAGGGGTTATCCCTTACTCCATAGGGCTGTACAGGGTAGCCTTCATCGTTTATCTTAAGTATCTTCGGACCTGTATAGGCCATATGCATCCATACAGATGCTGCACCTGGTCCGCCATTGAAGGATATAAGCAGGGGACGTGTGTCCCTGCTTCCGCCTACATCCCGTGTATAGTATGTGTAATACAAAGAAGCAACTATCACATCATCAATAACTACAGGCTGTGTACCTGTAGTAGCAGTATAATTGAATTTCTCGCCATTTATCATGGCATTGTACTTTGTTACGATTGTGGTATCAACAGGCAGGTACCTGTCCTGACCCCGGGCAATAAAGGCTGTTGCCAAAATCAGCAAAGTCGCAAATAATAATCTTCTCATGTTTCTGATATTTAGGTTTTTCCTGAGCAAAATAGTCTAATGTTACTTACCTGCTATTTAGAATATTTTCGTATGCCTCAATCATTTCCTCAAGTTTTTCCGGATTGGTTTCAGCCAGGTTCGCCTGCTGGCCGGTATCCTCATCCAGATTATAAAGCTGGTAAACATCAGAATTTCCCAGCTCTATGTTAACATTCCGGGCAATGGGAGGACCTGGGTAAGGAGGGATCATTACCCAGTTACCTTTCCTGAAGGCTGTTCTTCCGCCTGCTTCAAGGATCAATTCTGCTCTTCCTGCAGTATCTGATCCAAGTAACAGATCCAGCATATTATAACTATCAGGTCCTCTTTTCCCACTGCCTGTCATGCCGGACAATGATGATATAATGTCTATCTGCGAAGCAAGGGCGTCAGATATGCCCGGTTCTATCCTGCCTCTCCAGTATGTTATAAAAGGCACCCTTGTACCTGCTTCAAACAGGCTGTATTTTCCACCCCTGAAAGGCCCGGAAGGATTGTGGTCACCCAGTTTTTCTACAGCATAATCGACATATCCGTCATTTATCACTGGACCATTATCACTTGATAATATAATCAGAGTATTTCCCAGTACACCTTCATTCTCCAGCGTGTTGATTAACTGGCCTATGCACCAGTCGGCCTCAACAATAACATCACCCCTGGAACCCATTGATGTTTCACCCACAAAGCGCTCATGCGGTGTCCTGGGCACATGTGGCTGTTGCAGGGCATAATAAAGAAAAAATGGACCCTCTTTATGATCTGTAATAAAATTTTGTGCACGTACAAGGAAAGTGTCGGCCATATTCTCATCCACCCACCTGGCTGATTCGCCTCCTTTCATATAACCTATCCGCGGAATACCGTTGACAATACTGTTATTATGCCCGTGGTCCCACATCAATTTAAGCAATTCGGGATTATCGGTGCCGGTGGACTCACCCGGGAAATTTGATTCGTAACTGACCTGTATGGGGTCATCTGGATCCAGGTTGCATACATTGCCATTTTCAATATAAACCGTTGGTACTCTGTCCTGGGTGGCAGCCATTATGAAGGAATAGTCGAAACCAAGCTCATTGGGCCCGGGTGAGATATGTTTATTCCAGTCTACATTACCATCCCCGAGGCCAAGGTGCCATTTCCCCACTATGCCTGTATGATATCCCTGTTCCTTTAATAATCCCGGAAGAGTGAGCTGTGCTGTATCGATAAGCAGGGGAGCGGTGCCGGATAATATCCTCGCCTTCTCGTTACGCCATGGGTATTCCCCCGTGAGAATGGCATACCTGCTTGGTGTGCATGTTGCAGAGGAGGAATGGGCATCTGTGAACATTATACCACCTTCGGCAAGCATATCAATATTGGGTGTGCTTATATCGCTTGCCCCGTAAGCACTTATATCACCATAACCAAGGTCATCAAAATATATGAGTACAATATTTGGTTTGGATGAGTTGACTGATTTGTCTGGAGATGAATCACATGAAATCAGCAGGCTTACAACAGCAAAAATTACAGCCAGGTGACCAGGTTTTTTCATTATGTTCAATTTTCTGTTTAACTGAATAAAGATAATAAATGAAACCTTATGTTTACCAGTATACGATAATCTGAATACAATTCTATATTTGTCACTATGATTTATAAAACTCAATTCAATGATTTAACGATTGGCTCCGCCGGGCTCGAAGGGTTCGCTTGCCGCTGGCAAACTCACCCTGCCCGGTTCAACAACAAATAATAAATACCATGAAAACGACGATCAAATTATTTCTATTACTGGCTTGTATCACAATGTCAGGTATTTCAGCTCAGTCACAGGATCACGGGAAAATCCTGAATGTGGATGATTATAACAGGTGGAGCCGGATAAACTCGGTAAGCCTTTCTGATGATGGAAACTGGATGAGCTATGGCTACAGGCTGGGCAAGAAGGTAATCCTTCTTTCATATCCGGATGAGAACCATCACCTGGCAAATGAGAACAACCAGATTGATTTCCAGAGACGCATGAAGCAATTCTTTGATCATCACCTCAAGGGAGCCGATGCACCTGAGTGGATGAATGAAGGTATTCCTTATAAGTATAAAAAGTATAATAAAGCCAGGTAAGAAGCAATGAGAGATGAGTGATGAACCCGCCTTCGCTGGCGCGGATTTTACCAATTCCAATGGCCGGGGATTTGCAATCCACGACATCTTAATTCATCTAACGTTACGTGCTTATCTATCAAAAACGAAAAAAAAGAGGTGTCAGAAAATTCCGACACCTCTTAATCCAAATTAAACTAAGTTAACCTAAATTCCCAAAGGAAAAAAAGTCATTAATCATTGTCACTTCAGGTTTACTCATCGTATACTATAGTTAGTACTGCTGCTTGAGTTCCGCTTCCCGAACCTTCAGATGCCTCAGCCTCTCTTCCACCTGAACTTGATGTTTCATTTATAGTATCGCCGCTCGGCTCCAGTATGAATGCCATGCTGTTGCCTGCTGCCCAGTCACCCCTGTTCACTATTTCCTGTACAATTGCAGCCAGTTCCGGAGTTTGTTGCGCAGGGCCTGCATCTCCTTCATCAACCCACTCAGGTATGTTCCAAACGGAATTCTCTACTGTTTTTGACCTCGTGGAAATATTGTAAGGCTCATTTGTGTATGTAACAGCATCCGCAACATTTTCACCATATATGGTCATTTCTGCCGGGTCATCTCCACCGGCATCACAGGTGAACTGTATTGTAGCACTGAGGATGGTTGCTCCCTGTGGTATTGTCACATCAGTAAACCGTAAACCGATTGTCTGCACTCCCTGCTCAATGCCATCCTGGGTCCAGGTATCATACTCTCCAAGTTCAAGATCACTGCTTTCAAGTGCCATTGCACCATTTAAGGCTCCTTCTTCAGCATCATCGGATGATTCAGGAGGAATTTGCCTGATAAAAGTAAAAGATTCGATAACTGTAAAAATAATTCCATTTGATTCACCATCTACAGTTACGGTTACAGGTCCTGTAGTTGCTCCGGCAGGTACTGAGGTTGTTATGGATGTAGATGTGCATTCATCAACACCCGCAAATGTTCCATTGAAACTAACAATGTTTTCTTCAGGTACAGTGCTGAAGTCAGTACCCGTAATTACAACTGTTGAGCCCACTTTACCGCTGCTAGGATCTAAGGAAGTGATTGTGGGTATTACAGGCTCCGTTACTGTAAAGGCATAAGCCTCTGATGTCAGATCGTTAGTGGTAACGGTTACATTTACATTCCCTGTTGCAACCTCATCAGGTATAACAGCATTTATTGCAAGTGTTGTTGTTGAGATAATTGTGGCATCGGTTCCGTTAAAGCTCACCTGGTTACCCGCCACAGCTGAACTGAAATTCCTTCCAATTATGGTAACTTCCTGCCCGGGGAAGCCTGAAGCAGGGTCAATCTCTGTTATTTCAGGTGCTTGAATACCCGGATTATATTCCTCTTCGGAGCATGACCACAACAGCCCCAGGATTGTTACTATACATATAGTGAATACCTTCAAAATATGTGAATTCTTATTTAATTTATTCATAGTAATTGTTTTTTGATCTCATGAATTATAAAATGATAAAGCAGTAAAAAACAAAATTATTGCTTCACCGGTTGATCTGCTATATATACCCGTCATTTTGAATAAGTGGATTAATATTGAGCTCAGCCTGAGGTATCGGGAAAATTACCTTGTAATAATCCCATTCAATAAGAAGAGGGGTATTATTATCAAAAATCCTTGGTGAATTGGATCTTACTATATCTCTTTTATTGCGTATCAGGTCGAAGAAGCGGTGTCCTTCGGCGCAAAGTTCTTTTCTCCTTTCAGTAAGTATTCGATCGAGATTAACGTCTCCAACAGCTACAGTAGCAGCAGGATTACCGCGCTCTACAATAGCATTGAGATAAAACGCAGCATTTTCCTGATCGGGTGTTGATTTCTTAATAGCTGCCTCAGCTGCGATAAGATAAACTTCTGACAATCTGAATACCGATACATTTCCGGCATAGGCCGACACAACAAGCGGGGCCCCGGTTTCATGGTGGGCAACAATTATTGCCTTTGTATTGCCATTTCCAGGATACTTAAGCACCCTTCCCCATGTGTTAGGATCATCAGTACTTGTCTGATCGTAATATAGCATTTCATTACGCATATCATCGGGATCTGACCTGATAAGGTCTATGAGGTCCTGGCTGGCTATAAATTGGCCGTAACCATCCGGATCGGCCAGGTTATTGACACTTTCACCACCACCATTATCTGAACCAGTATTGATTATAGAGAAAATAGATTCTGATGAGCCATTGGCATTTGACCAGGAGTCAACGTATTCATCCCTTGAAACAAGCTCATACGGACCGTTGTTAATAATATCAACAGCAGTATTGTAAGCATTGGTATTGTCTTCCATGTAAAGATAAACACGGGCAAGAAGAGTTTTTGCCGCCCACGCATTGATTTTGCCTAGTCTTCTCTCTTCCGTCAGCAATGGGATTGCTGCATTCAGATCTTTTATTACCTGCGAATAAACTTCAGCAACCGTTGATCTTTTAACCTTGGCGTCGGTATTCAGGATTTCGGTTACAATTGGTACACCCAGAGATGCGCCATTGTCGTGTGAATACTGTCGTCCAAACATCCTGCATAAATCGAAATGTGCCATTGCCCTGATTGCAAGAGCCTGCCCTATAATATCAAGTTTTTCAGCATCCTCTTCAGTTGTGGTTGTCTCAATATCCTCTATAAATGAAAGAATCATATTGACATGCCTGATTATTTCATATGGTTGAGCCCATGTACCGAAGTCCATATCTGTCTGGGCAGTATAATTATAAAGATATTCATCATCAATTCTGCCCCATTCGGCTGTCTGCATATCGTCTGACCTGCAATCATTGTCTGTAATCAAGTTTGCATTCAGGTAATTGTTGTCCTGGAGCAGATTATAAGCACCGTTTAGCACTATCTGGGCGTCTGCAACTGTCTTAATATTGTCAGGTGACTGTGAGTTACTTGGAAATTCATCCAGAAAACCCTCTGAACATGATTGTGCCAGAACAATAATGACAATCGTCGTTAGTCTGATTATATATTTCATTTTATCCATCTTTGTAATGTTTAAATATTATTTCTAAAACCCTATCTCGAGGCCAAAACTCATGGTTTTATTATTTGGCATCTCGAAATACATCAGTCCACTATGTATCTGCTCCGGATCACCTACATCCTGTGTACACCACGTGAGGTAATTTACTGCCTGAACATAAAGTCTTATTCTGTCCAGCTTAATTCTTCTCACAACATTTTGTGGCAGGTCATAGGATAGTGTAATATCCTTTAATCTTAGGTAGTCGTTATCAAGAAGGAATCTGCTTGTTTCAACATCTGAGTCATTATTACCTCCCCATATCCTTTGAGGGTGCATGGCTATATCGCCTGGTTTCTGCCATCTGTCAAGCTGGCTTACTTGGATGGCATATTTTACCTTATTGCCGTCATTCCATGATTTGTAGCCGGAAGCATAAAATAATTTTCCTCCAACAGAGAAATTGAAAAGGAATGACAGGTTAAATCCCTTATAGGATAGTTCATTGCCAAAGCCTCCGAAAAAATCAGGATCTGCCTTACCGACAATTGCCCTGTCGCTTTCTCCGACAACTCCCGTAACTTCGTCTGTAATATTCTCATTATCATCAACGATATACCATTCAGGAGCTCCATTTGCAGGATTCACACCTGCCCATGGCCTCAAATAAAAGGAATAATAAGGTTGACCCTCTCTTCTGATATATATATCATCAATAATATCTTCATGGTTATTCAGTTTGACAATTTTGTTTTTGATAGTTGTAAAGGTGAAGGATGAAGTCCAGTTAAAATCACCACTGGAAATATTTGTGGTTCTTAGTTCGAGTTCAAGCCCTTTGTTTTCCATCTCACCTATGTTAACCCATGTACTTCCTGCACCAATAGTTGGAGCAAGCGGAAGACTCATGAGAAGATCTGTTGTATATCTTCTGAAATATTCAACCGTGGCACTGATATTCCTGAAGACTGTAAAGTCCAGGCCCACATTGAAGGTGGCATTTTGTTCCCAGGTAAGTTCAGCATTGGCTATTGAACTTTCATTTGCTGCTACCTGACCGTCATATGTGCCAGAGTATGAGTACAATGCCAGGTGGTCATAATAACCCGGGGGCAGGGTACCGTTGGTTCCGTAAGAGGCCCTGAGTTTAAGGTCGTCGATGAAATCAACGTTTTCCATAAATCTTTCACTGCTAATTCTCCACGAACCGGATGCCGACCAGAAATTTGCCCATCTCTCATTCTTCCCAAGCCTGGAACTCCCATCACGCCGGACACTTAGCGATACGTAATACCTGTTTTTGTAGTCATAATTTAATCTCGACAGGAAGGAAAGCATTGATGATCCCTCATCATATCCGTAAGCATATACCGGTATTGCAGTCGCACCCAGGCTACGCAGTGTTTCATTCGGAAACTTATTACCTTCAACGCTGTACCTCTTACGATCTCTTCTTTCCATTTCCTGTCCCACAATCATGTTAAAATGGTGAAGATCATTAAAGGTTTTATCAAAAGTGAGCAGGTTTGAAGAGGTTAAAGTAATTCTTTTCCTGTTGGTTAAGTAAACATATCCCTGTTCATCGTCACCAGAACGGGAAAGTGGCGATGCATAACGCTTGTCATCATTATTTATCCAGTCAAGACTGTTTGTTGATCTGAAGGTCAGGAAGTTGGCAGGCCTTATTTCAATAAAACCGGTATTCATACTCCTGAATATTTTTGCACTTGTTTCATTTAGATCACGCTCCAGTACGATATTATAATAACCGCTCTGTAGTTCAGGTCTGTAGCTCCCATCAGGCAGGTATGGGCCTTCAGTAGGGAAACAGTTCCTGGCATAATTATAAAACGGGTCATAATATCGTGTACCTCCATCAACAATTTCCTGATCGGCAGTTGAATTAAGCATATTTATACCCATTGAAACCATTTTACTGGCCTTATGAGTAATATTTATCCTTCCCGAATACCTGGTCATACTGGATTTATATGCAACCCCTTCCTGATCGAGATAGCTGCCCGAGATATAGAATTGTGTTTTCTCGTTTCCTCCTGTGGCCGACAGTTCAATGTTCTTTGTTTCACCTGTCCTGAATAAATGATCTTTCCAGTTCGTGAATCCTTCCTCTGGTTCAACCCATCCCAGGTTGATCATTTCCTGGTCAATGTCAAAGTCAGGAGGCGCATTACCAGAGGCTACATAGTTCTCCATTGACTCACGGTGCAGCATTAAGAAATCTTCCCCTGAAACAGTTTCGTAATTTTCAACCGCCCAGTCAGAGAATCCATAAACTGATTTCAGGTTGTACCTGGTCACTCCCTCTTTGCCCTGCTTGGTGGTAATAAGGATAACCCCGTTAGCAGCTCTTGATCCATATAGTGATGCTGCAGCAGCATCTTTTAGAATAGTAATATTTTCGATATCACCGGCCGGGATAGTTGACATAACATTGCCCGTCGGAAGCCCCCCGGCTCTGTTATTCATGGATCCTGAAGTAACCGGTACCCCGTCAATAACATACAGAGGCTCCTGTGAAGCAGAGAATGATCCAATTCCCCTTATGCGTATTTCAGTTCCCGAGCCCGGCTGACCGGTCAAATTACTGACCTGCACTCCTGGAGTTGTCCCAACAAGGGCCTTTTCAAAAGATGTAACCGGAATCTTGGCAACCTTTTCTGCATCCACAACGTTGGCAGAACCTGTAAATGACGCTTTTCTGGTTGTACCATAGGCAACAACTATGACATCATCTATAACCTGTGTAGACTCAATCATACTTAAACTGATTTCTCGTTGGTTACCAACCTGTATCTCTTGCGGTTCATAACCAATGAATGAGAAAACGAGGATGGCATCACTGCCGGGAACCTGTAGTGAATAATTACCATCAACATCAGTCGCTGTGCCAACCGAGCTGCCTTTGATCTGGACTGTTACACCCGGCAAAGGCTCGCCGGCATTGTCTGTTATTGTTCCGGTCACCCGGAATCCCTGCGCATTAAGCCAATGAAGACCAATGCACATTAAAAAACTTAGTAAAAGTATCTTTTTTTTCATTGAAAATAGATTTTAGAGAATCATAGGTTAATCTTAATTTTTATTTCATCAGAATCTCAAAAGATTCTTGCTGAAGATGCCCGTATTAATCAGGCAAGAGCATAATTTATTTTCATAGGCATTTGGTTTAGGTTTTTAGTTTAACTTGGTTATTTCGTTATCTGTTGTTACCCTGTAAAAATTACCATTTTCAATAAGCAGGGCCTGTCCAACAATCTTATCATTAGCCAGTGGGATATTGACCGGATATACTTTATTGTTTTTAACGGGCTGAATAAGATCTACTTCGGTATGACCTACCACCACCTGTTCTACAGAATAAGTCTTTAATATTTTTTCCAGTGAGTGTTGATCTATCTCTTCATAGCCAGTGGAAGCCTTAAGATATCCACGATACCAAACAGGACCATATCTGCCAATCATAAATCTGTCCATATTGGTATAGCCGGCTTCATCATCGACATTCAGGAGATGCCTGAATCCTGAGTTAATTTCTTCTAAGGAAAGTCCCATGGAGAGCAGTTCACTCGATATCCCGGCATGAATGAACATGGTATTACCAATTACCTCAACCACATTCTTTGTCCTTAACCATTCTCCTAATACTGTATTTTCCGAAAATAGATCATGATAGCTTAGTCCTAAATTTGAAGTTAGGCTATAATACTTATTTGAAATATACCTTATATCATTTTTAAGGATCATAGCTTCATGATTGCCTAGCAATAGATGGACTTTGCCATTATGAGACACAGCCTGCTTTTCAAGCTTATATATTAACCAGAGTGCTTCCATAACATTTTCTCCACGATCAAGGATATCACCTATAAATACAAGATGCCCATCACCCCATGACCAATTCAGATCATTGTCTATTACTCCTCCACTAATGAGCATTTCAATCATACGCTTATACTGTCCATGGATATCTCCCATTACAAAAGTTCTGGGAGGTTCATCGTAATGGAAGGGAGGGGGTAAAGGACTGGCAGTTATTGAATAATCATTCCTGTCTTTTCTGATGCCTTTAATATATGTTACCGAGTCAGAAGCTATTATTTTCCTGGATAAGACTGAACTACCTCTTCTCCCTCGCCTATTTACCAGATAATTAAGCTTGTAACTTTCATCATTTAATATATCAATATAAGGTCCGTCAAAGTATTCAGGGAGCATTTTTTTAAAGATAATGCAGCCTATAGATTCAAGGTATTCCTTTATCTCCTGATTGTTATTAATTATTGCATAATCCATTGCAGTCCATCCGTCCTCATTCGGGATATTTATTTTTGCTCCTTTCCCGTAGAGCAGCTTTAAGATTCCCAGGTTGTTATATTTGGCAGCATAATGAAATGCAGTGTTTCTGGCATTGTTTATTGCATTTATCTCTGAACCATGATCAATTAAGGCTCTTGCAATTGAATCCCTGTCAAATTTTGCCGCAAACATCAGCGGTGTTTTGTTCTCATCCTTCTTTTCAACATCAAAACCCATGTCCAGAAGATGTTCTACAACAAGAAGCTGGTTATTTTCAATGGAGTAGGATAGGAGTGTCCTCTTTTCTTCTCCATATTCACGGTCAATATCCTTTTCATTACGCAATAATTCCACAAGAAATTCTGTATCACCATTCTTAATAGAAGCAAGAATTATTGAGTCATTGTCTGTATCAGGGGAGAAAGAAAAAGAACTGTTACATACTAAAAAAAGGAATATTATTGAAAAGGATTTTTTGAATCTGGCATGCATATTCCCGGGGCTTTAGAATGGGTTTTAAATTGTTATAGTAAATCTCAGTAAATTTAAAACCATATCATAAACTGACCTATATACAAATCTCATACCTCCACTTCTTATATCAATATTGTATAATACAATTACATGTGGCTATTAATACATTCTTAATACACGTGCATTTCAAACAGGAAATGTCTCAATATTTGATAAGACTTCCCGGATGCTTATTTATATTTTTTAGAATTCAGAAAGGAAAGATGCAAGACTTATATCTTTATTAACAAGGCCCAGTTTTTTTCGTAAACGGGTACGCGCAATATTAATGCTATGTGAAGACTGGTTTGTGATAGAAGAAATTTCCTTTGTTGAAAAATCAAGTCTCAGAAAAGCAGACAGTCTTTTCTCATTGGTTGACAGGTCAGGAAATTTCTTCATGAGATTATCATAGAAATCCTGGTGGACCTGTAGGAAACGTATCTCAAATTCCTGCCATATATCAGGATTGGTATTATCGCTTAGATCATCAATAATATTTGTGATAACCGCTATGTTCTCTTCTTTCAGATTATCAAGGGAGGCTTTTAACCTGTCAATAATATTATTGATAATTTCATTTTTCCTGGCCTGGTTGATGGTTGAAGCTACTATCTCCTTTTGTCTTAACTCAAGATCGTGTTCAACCTGTTTCTTTTCAAGCTCAATATTATGGAGGCTTAACTTCTGTTGGTTAAGTTTTATCTTCTGCCGTGAATAGAGTAGAGAGAAAATTATAAGGAGTAGGATTAATGTGACAGATGAAGCCAACAGCATTGCTCTTGATCTCTGATCTTTCAGCCTGTGTTCTTCTATTTGCCTGAGATTTAAGTATTCCTGCTCAAGGGTGGCTATGCTCTTCATTTTTTCTATGTCGAAAAGGCTGTCACTGAAATTTTTATGTTCCTTTAAATATGTATATGCCTTTTCGAAATCGCCCTCTCTTGAAAAAATATCACTCAGTATCGAAGTGATGCTTTTCTGATATTCAAGCCTCCCAAGCTCATTAAACTTATCATAGGCAGCCAGGTAATTCTCAACTGCCAGTTCAGTATTACCCACAAGATCATAATACCTGCCAAGTGTTTGATACTGGATTGCTATGCCTCTCTTGTAATCTATTTCTTCGTTTATTTTGATACTTTTAATAATATGGTCATAGGCTTCCTGATACTCTCCTTTTGTCAGGTAAATGTTAGCTATATTACCGTATACGATGGCCTCATTTTTTAAAGAACCGGTTTCAATATAGATATCAAGAGCCATATTATAATAATCCATAGCCAGGTCATAATTACCTGATAATGCATGGACAACACCAATATTATTATAAGATTGGGCTATGCCTTCGCGGTCATTCAGGCGCATCCTGAGATTCAGACTTTTACTATAGTACTCAATTGACTTACTAAATTCATCCAGGTATTTAGATAAACTGCCCATGCAGTTGTAAATATCTGCTATTCCAGCAGTGTCCTTTAGATTTTCGTATAAACCCAATCCTTCCAGGCATCTTTCCATTGAGCGCTGATAGAATCCTTTCTTCTTATATATGTCACTCAATGAGTAACAGAGATCAGCCATTCCTTTTGTATCTTCGATTTCCCGATAATTGCGGTAGGATAAATTATAGTTTTCAATCGCCTTGTCATATTGATCAACTGTTTCCTGCAGGTCTCCAATAATGAAAAGCGCATGAGCCTTATCCCTCGTTTCCCCTTCATTTTCTGCTTCAATTAAAGCAGATCTTGCATACTGTATCGCCTTTTCGTAATCGCTTTGTGCTGAATAGTAATCAACAATTGAGAGAAGTATTTTGTATCGCTGCTGAGTAGTCTGTGCTCTTTCAAGCCTGTCCAAAAGGCTATCGGAAGTTTCCTGTTGCTGAGCATACAATAAAAAACAATTAAATACCACCGGTATAAATGTCAATATGGTATTCCTTATAATAAATTTATATACTGAATTTCCCCAGGTCACCTTAAAATGTAATTTGGTATTAAGATAAAAAAAATTGTCCAATAATAAATAACAGGGTCTCAGTGAAGCCAATAACTTTTGTCTGACGATATTATCCAGATATATCAAAAGCCATCAGCACGTAACCATGACGTTGGCAGACTGTGTTATTATTCGTTGTACATGATCCCACCAGGACAAGAAATATCGGTATCAGGATATTTTTTACCTTATCGTCTCTCTTTCTCTGGCTGTTGACAGGTAGAGGCTGTTAAATAATAATTTAAAGGTTCCGTGCGACTGTGCCCTGAACAGGATCTCCGGGCCGAAAAGGTACAGCTTGCCTTTGCCTACCTCAGCCTCTGCTATTGCAGTGCCTCCGTACAGCCGGTCCTGACCCCATGCCCAGCCACTCCGGAGAGGCGAATCACTGTCAAACCACGCTACAGGCCTTACACCCATCTTGTCTGCATCGGGTTTTAGCCTGAAGACCGGACTGTTGTTGAAAAAAATGTCAACTCTTTCCTTCATACCCCATGCTACAGGTAAAGTATTATTAAATCTTACCTGAAGAATGGAGGATGGGATATAGTATTCATTCCTGCCAAGCTGATCACCCTTGCCGTCAACAATATGGTTACTGAGAGGAAGATCGGCATGGTAAGCAAGATTAGTCGAACTTCCTATCGTAATAATAGTACCTCCTTCTTCCATAAACGCCAGCAATTGAGGAATGGTCTTATCGCTTGTTATACTGCCCAGCCAGTCACGGTATTCGGCGGGAATATTGCTTTCGTCATCACTATCCGCTCTTCCATAGTATGATGAAGTACGTGTTTCACCATATGGTATAGCCCTGCGGACAAAAACCAGGACATCAAAATCTTTTTTCAGATCACCGGCATCAAGTCTTTTCGGGAATACTTTCTCATAAGGGAACTCGAACTGTTCCATGATAAACCTTGTCCATCCCGATTCCATTGAACCGCCGTACCTGTCCCACAGCCCGATCCTGGGTGCCTTAATCTTCATAACACCGCACTCAGGGTCTTTATCAAGTCCATAGAAATGAATGCCTAAGCTGGCTGCAGCTTCCTCAATTATAGTATTTGCTTTACGTGATGAAGGTATGTAGATTGTTCCTGCCGGCCAATCCAAGCCACCGGCTGAGAGAGTCTCGGTAATCCAGTAAACATCCTGCTTTTCGGCAAGCAGCCTGTTTGTGAGTGTGGCAGCATCATTAAGGGCATGATTGACAAGGTAACCTCTTGCATTTGATGCGTTTGCAACAACTCCCCTTAGAGGTTCTGCCATACCCTCTATTTCTTCAAAGGGTCCATCCACAGCTTCAAGTATACGATCAAACTCAACACCCATCTGAAAGGCCAGGGTATAGCCTGCATTGTCATATGGCGGGTTGGGAGGTCCTCCTTCATATTGGAAGTCATCAGGGTAGTCCTGTGGCTCAAAGAGATCAAGGATATGCGGACGGAAGGCCTGGTCTGTCTTGAATATAAGTGATCCTGCGGGGTATTTTTTCCCGTTTACAGTGAAATCCCTGCTTGCACGGTGTACAGTTACACCATTCTTAATGAAGGTATTGGCAAACTTAACTGCAGTAGGAAAATCAGGCTGATCAGAAGGCAGTATAAACGCCCTCGGATCCCTGTTCTCAGGCAGGCGCAGGTATTTCATGTATTCCTGTGAAAGACCCCTTCGACGATACCTGCTTTGACCTTCATCACCTTTATTATCACTCTCTGCTATTTTCTTGAGATTATCAATAATATCGGGATGTAAGGTCCAGTTATCCCTGCTCCCTTTTTCAATATTATTCCTGCCCATAAGGTAGCGGTTAAATAATAATGTCTCCTTGTAACGAGAAGCGTAATCAAGTATAGCCATATTCATTGAATAGGAATATTCTATGGCGTCCCTGAAAGAAAATAAGCCTGGTTCAACAGGGAAGGGCATATCATTCATCGGCAATTGCCTGTCAGGGTTAAATTCAATTTCAACAGGAGTTGGGTTGCCCTTAATTTCGGTAAGTATGCCTATCTGGTTATGAAAGTAGCCTGTTGTACGCAGGTTGCCATTAAACCAGGTTGAATAGCCGGCAACCGATCTCATACCACTGCCAGGTTTACCTTCTGTAATTAACCTGCTGTGCATTGCAAGTCCCACAGATTGTATTCCGGCAATCAGCAAAGGGTCATAAGTGTAATTTGGTGGTTCGCGGAAAGGAGGAATAAACACAACCATCCCGTTAGGACCGGACTGGTGATGGTTATACATTATTTGTGGAAAATATTTCCTGTACATTATGCGCGACATATTTTCCGTTTCAGGCTGTGTAACCATGTAGGAATCGCGGTTATTATCATGACCGGTATATTTCTGGTATAAACGCGGCAGGCCGCTGCTACTCCGTTTCGCGGTATCTTCGTTCCTCATATACCAGTCACCAACCAGTTCCAGTCCATCAGGATTCGCAAATACTGCAAGTAGAATGACATCGTCCAGTATCCTTAATGTTTCCTCATCATTCCTGCTTACCATCCTGTAGACGGTCTCGATAAGCTGGTGCGAGCCGACAACTTCAGTTGCGTGCAATCCCCCGTCAATCCAGATAAAGGCCTTACCTTCCTTAGCCAGACGCCTGGCTTCGTCCTCGGTAATATCTTTAGCAAGGGCAAGTTTTTGTGATATATTCCTGTAATACTCCAGTTTTTCCAGGTTCCGGGGACTACTTATAACAGCCATATACTGTGACCTACCCTCAGCGGTAGTGCCAATATTCTCAAGGATCATTCGATCAGACTCCTTATCCAGTAATCGCCAGTATTTCAGGGCATTTGTATAGTTTGTCAGGTGGTAATCAGCCCCTATATCAAAACCAAAAAATGATAGCGGGTCTGTAATCTTTTCCTGTGCAACGAGACCGGACCCTGTACTTATACTTAAAAAAAGCAATGCTGCCAGCATCCGTAATGAGCTAATTAAACAGGTACGCATATTGATATTCAATGCATTAAACCTCTGGGTTGATTTTGTGACCTTCATTATTTCAAGAATTTGGTAAAAAGTTTAAATGTAAAAAAATACGGATATATACTCTCATTTGGTCTGTTAATAAAACATAAAATTAATGTTATTAAACACTACCATATGGCTGGAATTTCTTATCTTGGCCATAGATGCCTCAGGGCAGGAATCATTAATCACTCCAAAAAAACAAAATTATGTCAGTATTAAAAGTTATTGAAGTATTGGCTTCTTCCGAAGAAAGCTGGGAAGATGCTGTCAGAAATGCAGTTAAAACATCTTCAAAAACGGTCAAGGGAATAAAATCAGTGTATGTCCAGGAACAGATGGCCGTGGTTAAAGATAATAAGGTTGTGGAATACAGGGTTAATGCAAAAATAACCTTCGAGGTTTTTGATTAGTATTTAGTGAAAACAGCTCCCGGAATCTTCTCCGGCGTCTATAAATCTAAACACCAAGATGATATTGACTTGGTACCAGTATTTATTCATTAATTACTGACAAGTCTGCTCATCAGTTCATCGGGTATTCGCACAGGTTTGTCAGTCTTCCTGTTTACCATTACCAGTGTTGTGTTCCCCTCTGCATAAAGGATATTGGCCTCAGCGTCTTTAAAAAGATATTTTACATTTATCCTCAGGAGACTTGACAGGCTGAAACTCATTTCGCATATCACCTTGTCATTTAACAGGATAGGACGACGGTATTTACATGAGCCCGGCTTAACTCAGCGTCCGGATTTAAGGGGTAGGTCCAGTGTTAAATAGCTTCTTAGGGTTAATGGCTATAAATTATCTGTTGGCACTTTTCTGCTTAATGGCAGATTGAAAATAGGAGGGAAGGCAGAAGAAACCACTACTATAAGCAGAAAAAGAAATGCTCATTTGGCGATGAATGAAGCCAAATGTGCATTGAATCATATTATTGATCCAAAAATTTAGTTCTATGTAAAGCTGACACTTCACGGCTAATTTTGTCCGCTTCACAGTATGAAAGCTGGCATGTATAGGTTTTCAGGTCTAGTTTTGTTTATCCAATATCATTGATAATAAGACCTGCTATGTACACAATGTCAAGTATCCGAATCATTACAGTTAAAGCATTATTTCTTCTTTCAACTTGCATGTTTGCCCAGGAACCCGTTTCAGATATTGAACCTGGCAGGGGTATTGTAAAATACGAGAAATTTGATGCCTTCGGTCTTTCTGAATACGAAGAGTCTGCTGATCAGTGGATACAGGAATGGCTTGCAGGGATGCCTAAAGGAAGAAAAATAAATAAGATATTATACTTTAATGAGAAACATGCATTGTTTACTGATGATCCGGATGCTGAAAACGGGCAGCTGAGCGAAGAAATGCGTGTCATGCTCGAAAAACTCCCGTACATGTCGTTTCCGACTCCCAAAACATATAAAGTCTATATTGATCGCGAAAAAGGAACAGTTCTGGAACAAAAAGAACTTATGACCCGACTCTTCCTGGTAGAATCGGATATGCAAAATTACGAATGGAAACCAGGAACAGAACAAGTCAAAATAATTGGATATAACTGTATGAGTGCAACCCGTACCGTAGGAAAAAAGGAAGTGAAAGCATGGTTTGCGCCTGCCATTCCCATTCCCCTGGGTCCGGAGGAACATTACGGATTGCCCGGTTTGATCCTGGCCGTGGAAGTGGAAGGTAAAAACATTTTTATGGCCACTTCTGCGGATCTGACACAGCCTGATGAAGAACTCTTTGACAAACCTGATAATGGAAGAAAGATGAAACAGGGTGCTTTCAGGAGGCTCCTGGTTGAGAAAAGGGAGGAGTACAGGAGAAATAAGGAAATGGAAGAAAGCAATAATGCTAAATACAAAAAGAAAAATAAATTCTAAAACCATAAATATGATAAAACATTGTTTAGTGTCAGTCTTAAGCCTTGCTGTATTGTTATTTGCCAGCAACGGGCTTAACGCCCAGGAAGGCACCAGCGTAAAGAATATCAACGGTGGGATCATCCGCTACGAACATGTGAAATACTATAACTGGGATTCCTATCAAACAGGTAATAATCCACGTATGAAACAAATGCTGGCAGACCAGCCCGCATCCGGGATGAAAGGTAAAGTATTGTACTTCACTAAGGATGAATCCCTCTTTGCAACAGACCCGCAGTGGCCCGGAGAGCCCCCGAGCCGGCTGACCCAGGGCTTGCTGCTGCGCATGAGTGTACAGAAGCCGCCGGTACCATCTATTATTGAATCGTACATTAACTTCGAGAAGGAAAGCAGAACAGACCTGGTGGAGTTGATGACCCGCCGGTTCAGGGTAGAGCAGAAACTGGAAAATCCGGGCTGGAAACCGGGCACCGAACAAAAGAAGATACTGGGATATGTATGCATGAACGCCAGCTTGCAGAAGGACGAAAAGACGATAGTTGCATGGTATACCACTGAGCTCCCTTATTCTATAGGACCGGAAAACTACCGGGGTCTTCCCGGGGCCATTCTGGCCGTTGAAATAGACGGCAGGAACACTTTCCTGGCTACCTCAGTAGAGTTGGAAACTCCTGCTGAAGAATTGATACAAAAACCCTCAGAAGGGAAAAAAATGAGCCGGAAAGAGTTTGATAAACTACTGGCACAGAAGGTGAAAGAGTTTAAAGAAGACCAGGGTAAAGAGGGAACCAGCAGGAGGGATAGCAATAATTAAACTGTAAAAAGAAAAAGCCATAAAAAGAATATTATTATACCCGGTACTGCTATTTGCTTTATCCACGGTCGGATTTGGTCAAACCACTATCAACGGAACAGTGACCGATCCAGCCAATGAGCCATTAATCAATGCGACAGTAATACTTCTCAGCCCGGCTGATTCAACTATGAAATACTTTGGTGTTACCAATTCAAAAGGGGAATTCAGGGTAGTATCTGTTTGTGATGGAGAATATATAATGCAGGTATCCTATGTGGGGGCAAAATCTCTGTATGAGAAAATAACAATCCCTTCAGAAAAAGGAACCGAATTCGGTCAGATCATACTTAAAGAGGAAAGTATAGGTGAAGTATCTGTAGTGGCTGAATATGTACCCATCAGGTTCAGAAGCGATACTGTCGTCTTTAAGGCTGATGCCTTTAAAACCAAACCGGATGCTGTGGTGGAGGATCTCCTTAAAAAGATCCCGGGCATTGAGGTGGATGTATCCGGGAATATTAAAGCCCTGGGAGAGGAAGTAACAAAAGTACTGGTTGACGGCAAGGAGTTTTTTGGCCGAGATGCCAAAGTGGCTACAAAAAACCTTCCCGCCAGATCGGTCGAGAACGTTGCAGTACTCGATAAAAAGTCGTATGAGGCCGAATTCATGGGAATCGACGACGGGGTACGTGACAGAACAATAAACCTCGAACTTAAGAAAGATGCCAGAGCAGGCTATTTCGGGAATTTCAAGGCAGGTCTTGGTACCAACGAGAGGATAAAGGCTGAAGGACGGCTTTACCGTTTTACCTCAAACATCCAGATGGCAGGCCTGGGGATGTATAACAACGTTAATGAATTCGGTTTTGCTGCCCAGGGAATGGGGAAGTTCGGAAATAGGGTGGAGGGAGAAAACCGTACCGGGGCAGCAGGGTTGAACTTTTCGTACAACCCCACCGAGTTTAACAAATATTACATCAGCTACCTGGGTTCGGCCACGAGAAATTTTCTGCAGCAGACTTCCGAAGGAGAATATTTCTCCGATGCAGGCAGCTATCAACAGTCGGTGGCTACAGATCGCGTGACCAACAACCGCCCGCATTCCATAGACTTCGGGGCCCATCATCGTTTCAATCCAAAACATAACCTTATTGTCAGGGGGAACATGGATATATTCAATAATGACCTGGACAGGATAAGCACCATCAACACTTTTACTGCCAGAGAAGAGGTAAACCGGCTCCTGAGTGAGGAAATAAAAGTGGAGGATAGGTTGGCAGGCTCAGTCAACCTGTCATATATGACCCGCCTGAATGAAGGCAATACCCAGTTCAAGACAGAGGCAAAGTTTAGCCTGAATCATCAGGAGGAAAACATAGAAATACAAAATACTACAGAGTTATTCAATCCTTCTTCCACCAACATCGTAAGCCAGTTCATCGACCGTAACACAGATAATTATTCCTTCAGCTTCAATCCATCTTTTGTACAACGGATCACCAGCAGGTGGTTCCTGAATACAGATGTCAGCATAGGGATGCATGACCAGGGTATTGATCAGCAGCAGGGTGATCTGTATCCTGCCCGAATGGTGATCGACTCACTGAGTCCGGACTGTCTCCGGGAACATACCTACATTATTCCGGGGCTGACCCTCAAGAGGGGAACCATGAGTTCCCAATTGCACCTGGGAGTGCGGACCGCATGGAACCAGTACGGGACAGAACTCGGCGACGTGTCGGACGGCAGGGAAACTTTTTTCCACCTTTTCCCTTCAGTCTATTATATGTGGAATATCCGTACGGGCAGAAGACTGACTGCCCGGTACAGCAGCAGTATTAACGTGCCCACTGCCGGTCAGCTTCTCCCTGTTTTCAGTACATTAAATCCCCTTATGCTCACTCAGGGTAACAGCAACCTGATCCCGGAATATAGGCATAATGTTTACACCGAGCTCTCCATCTTCGACCAGTTCTCGTTTACCTCTGTGTTCTTCAGGGCCAGCGGGACGTATACGCAAAACAAGATCAGCTGGGAGCAGACCATTACCGATGACCTGGTGAAAATTAACCGGCCGGTGAATGTAGACTGGGATTATACGGCCAACGGGTACATGAATTTTTCCACCCCGGTGCGCCGTTTGGGTATCAAAGTCAATCTACGGCTGAATGAAAACTGGCATAAAGGAATAAACATCGTGAATGACAATGAGAATGAGCTTAATTCCCTGACCCATGGTGTTGACTTCAATATAGAAAACCACAAAAAGGAGTATTTCGATGCCAGGCTGGGAGCCTCGGTTTCCTATACCGATACCAGGTACTCGGTACAGGATGAACTGAACAATCAATACTTCAATACTGTGTATTATGCCGACCTTCATATAATGCCTTCCGAAACATGGAATGTCAACCTTACCGGCAGGCTCACAAACTATAACTCAAAAAACCTGAATGAGAACCTGAGCATACCCTCTTTAGATGCAGAGATCAACTATTACTTCCTGAAAGGAGACCGTGGTGTGTTATCGCTCAGGGCTATCAACCTGCTGGATAATAACAAGGGATTTCAGCAGGTAAGTGATGTTAACTACATTATGCAGATCAACAGCAACACCCTGGGAAGATATATTTTACTATCTTTCAGCTATCGACTCACAGGCGGTAAAGGTCAACGATAATTAATATTGACAATGAATTCTGGCAAACGAAACATATTTCTGCTTATACTTTTTGCGGGTCTGCTGGTGTCAGTCCTTTTTAATGTTAGGACAATCATAGGTATATATGATGGAATCCAACAGATGAAAGATTCCGGGAGGATTGCAGGAGGATTAACAGAAATACTTAACGGCCGCTTTGGCGACAGGATAAAGTACTCTTTCTTTAACCTTATTATTGAATTTGTGGTCTTTGTACTGGTAGCCTTTTTTAATTATTCCTGGTTGAAGAAGATCACTAACTATATTAAGTTCAGGGGATTCAAAACACCATTCATCATTCTGTGCAACATTATTCTGTTCTTTATTATTATCCCCCCGGGGAAATGGTTCCATTCAGCCTATTTCGCACCCCTGGAAGTTCAGTGGAACAAGGAAATAAAGTTTGATATCCAGAATTACCTGGTGATCAACATTTCGGTTTTTCTCCTGGCTATCCTTGTAGCTAACCTGCTTATCATTATCCAAAAGATGCAGCAAGCCCAGGCTGAGAATATCCGCCTTGCGGAGGAGAAGTCAAGGGCGGAGTTGAGTGCCTTAAAAGAGCAGATAAGCCCTCATTTTTTCTTTAATACCCTGAGTACACTGAGTACAATCGTCCGTAATTCAATGAAGGACGATGCCCTGACGTTCATTGACAGGATGTCACAGACATATCGTTATACTCTATCGCTTAAAAAAGACCTGGTGACAGTGGGAGAGGAGCTGGATTTTCTTGATGCCTACGTATTTCTTTTACAGGAGCGATACGGAGATAAGCTGGTTTTTAAAAATGAGGTTGGAAAATCGGCCCATGATTATTATATTCCACCGATGTCATTGCAGTTACTCGCAGAGAATGCCATACGTCATAATATTATTACCCGGGAGAGCCCTTTATTAATACGTGTATTTATTGAGGAAGGTATGATCTGCCTGGAGAATGACCTCAGGGAGAAACTACCGGAGGACACTCCCGGAATAGGCCTTAAGAACCTGTCGGACCGATACCGGCTCCTGGCAGGTGAAGATATTGTCATTACAAAGAAAAAAGGTAAATTCAGGGTATATTTGCCGCTTATAGAAGATGAAGGTAATAATAGTTGAAGACGAAGCAGCCGTAGCCAGGAACCTTATGGATATACTGGTTGAAACCGAACCGGAAGCAGAAATACTGGGAGTACTTGAATCAGTTGAAGAAACCCTGGAATGGCTCAAAAATAATCCGGCCCCGGATCTTGGATTCTTCGATATCCATCTGGCAGATGGCAGCTGCTTTGAGATATTCGAAAAAACCAGTATTGATTTCCCTGTTATTTTCACAACAGCGTATGATTCCTATGCATTAAAGGCATTTAAAGTTAATAGTGTGGACTATCTTTTGAAACCTGTAAACAGTGAAGACCTGGAGAAGGCACTTAACAGGTATAAAAAGTATTTCAGTCGCATTTATACAGCTGATAAACAATTATATACCGAGGTCATCAAACAGTTCCGCAATTTACAGAAAAAGGAATATAAAAGAAATTTCCTGGTATATGTTCGCGACAGGATAGTACCTGTTCCCGTAGAACTTATTGCATATTTCTTCCTTGAAAGCGAAAAAGTCTATTGTGTTACAATTGAAGGCCGGAAATATGAGTTGGATCAGTCATTGGATAAGTTACAGGCACAGCTGAATCCTGTGGATTTTTTCAGGGCAAACCGGCAGTTTATAGTATCGCGTAAATCAGTTCAGTCAGCCGCTCAATACTTTCAGAGGAAATTAAAGCTGTCACTCAAGCCTGAAAGTGATCAGATTGTACTGGTAAGTAAAAGCAGGTCAGGCGCGTTTAAGCAATGGCTTGAAGGTGAAAATGCATAGTTTGGTTCAGGCTGTTTTTATCGGCTGCCTTAAAAGCATTTGAAATATTAGTTCATTTTTTTGAACACTTAACATAGATACTCACTTATACATGTCATAAAACCATGTTTAGTGACATCGATTTTATATGTTATACAATATATTTATAGAAAATAATTGTTAATATTCTGTTATACAAGCTATTGAGGAGAGCATAACAAGTGTATTGCAAACTGAGGGACGAATTTGCAAATACTCTTGTGAGGGAGGGCAAAAAAGTCGGCCCCGTGAAATAATTCCAAATCGTATCTTTCTATTATGTATTTTCCTGAAGAACAGGCTTCGTAACAGGCATGAAGAGAAAAGTTGATCAAATCTTATTTCACCGGGCGGGGAGGAGAGAAGAAAAACGAGAATAAGGGAGAATTGGCAATTGAGCAATAGGTGCTTTTGTAAATTATTATAGCAAAAGGAGATATTGCGAGATTTAGGGTGGGGGAGCGGCTATTTAATATAATGACTAATTATAGGCAAAAGGGCTATAATTATTGATAAGACCGAAATTTGCGACCCGCCAGCTGGCGGGTTAATATAATATCAGATATGGGCTGCCAGGACCATATCGGCAGATATTATGTTAAAGCAAATTTCGATTGCGTGTACGTCAATCCATTACCTATAATGAATTGCATTATGTTAATATAGCTTAGGATAGGTGGCAATGGCCTGGCTAATT
>DRFJ01000043.1 GCA_011050615.1 Bacteroidota bacterium | reverse complement strand
TCCCTTCAATGCTGGTATTTTATGGACTTGCACTTGTAGGTGCCGGAAAATTCACTTTTGGCGAAATACAGTACCTGGGTATGTTCGAAATACTCACAGGTATCTTCGCATTTTTCTTTCCGGGCCTGGGTCTTGTTTTATGGGCTTTTGGTTTTGGAATTCTCCACATCCTGTACGGCCTGATAATGCATATCAAATACCGATAAAAACAGCTTCATGGCCAGATGAAAGATATCTTAAACAAACTGAGCAAATTACTCGAGAGCCGGATCAGGCTTGGCATAATGTCAGCCCTTGTAATAAATGAGAGCATGGATTTCAATTCCCTCAAGGATCTTCTCGATGTAACTGACGGCAACCTGGCCAGCCATCTCAGGGTACTTGAAGAAAATGAACTGATTCAGGTCAGAAAACAATTCATCGAAAGAAAACCTAATACCAGATATAAGGCGACAGGCCATGGCAAAGATGTTTTTAATCAGCATCTTGATGCCCTGGAACAACTAATGAAAAAGAAATAGATATTTTTTTACAGATATACTTTGCAATTCAAAGTACTTTTAAAACAACAAAAATGAAACGAGCATGAATAAATTTAATCTCCTGCTTCACAATAGAAGATGATTAGATTTTTCCTGCTAGAGCGAACCGGGCACAGCGAGCTCACGAACGGTTTTACTGTGAGTAAGCGCTTGTATTCGTTCTCAAATTTTTAATTAAGTTATATTCAGTTAATTATAAAATTTTAAACGAATGAAAAACGAAAGTCAAAATGACATTAAATGGTACGAAACCATAACATTTAAGATGGTTCTTATTGGTCTGATGGCCATCATGTTTCTTGTTCCCCTTCAATTAATCAGGATGCTTATTCAAGAAAGGGCTGAAAATTCCCTTGCCGTCCAGGGGCAAATATCCCGGGAATGGAGTAAGGCACAAACAATCACGGGCCCCGTTTTAAACATACCTGTTATCAGGTCTGTCCGTTCCGGCGGCAACAGGATTGCTTATGAAAATACCCTGTTGCACGTTATGCCTGATAATCTTTATATTAAGGGTGAGATAAATCCCCGGATCAGATACAAAGGTATTTATGAATCGGTTATTTACGAAGCAGATCTTAAACTCGCAGGATCATTCTTTCTTCCCCCGTATATAAATGCATCTGATTGTGAGCTTCTGTGGGAAGAGGCATACTTCACCCTGGGGATATCAGATAACAGGGGCATAATTGAAGGCCTGAACCTCAGGGTAAATGATATTTCAGTAGCAGCACAACCGGTAGGAGGGGATTATGACCTCTTCACCTCAGGTGTCACCTTCCCGGTATTTATCCATGCCGGATCGGAGCATTTTGATTTTAGTGCTGATATTGGTTTAAGAGGATCTTCAGGTATATTTTTCACTCCCGCCGGAAAATCCACAAGTGTCTCAATTAAATCATCCTGGACCGCTCCTTCCTTTACCGGTAATTACCTTCCTGAAAAAAGGGAAACCGGTAATGACGGATTTACCGCAACCTGGAATATAAGCCACCTGAACAGGAATTTTCCCCAATCATGGTTTGGAAATATTCACAGGCCCGAAGATGAATCATTCGGCGTAAACCTGATACTTGAAGTAGATCATTACAGGAAAGCTGAGAGAGCAGCGAAATACGGACTTCTGTTTATTGCATTTACTTACCTGGTGCTGCTCTTCCTCGAATTATCAGCAAACAGGAAAATACATCTTTTCCATTATTTCCTTGTCTCTCTCTCCCTGGTATTGTTTTTCTCCCTGCTGAATGCCCTCAGCGAACAGATAGGGTTCAGCCCGGCTTATCTTATCTCTGCCGGTTCGACAGTCGGACTGCTGACCATATTCAGCGGATTGCTGCTCAAAAAAACAAAATACACTTTACTTGTTGGTGGTATGCTCACACTGGTCTATGCCTTTATATATATCTTACTTTCAATAAACGAATTTGCCTACCTGGCAGGAAATATAGGTCTTTTTATAGCCCTGGGAACGATTATGTGGCTGTCTGCAAAAACAGATCTTTTCAGGGATAGTGGCATTTGAATTATCCGCCATCCCCGGTTCAGAATAGTAAGTCAGGGAAGCAAGGTCCACAATTTGTATTTAAGGCTGTGGGTCAAATTACCCTCACATAGCGAGTCATTTACTTTTTTTTACTATTTTGCGCCTTCAAAATCATAAGGATGTCAATTAAGACAAAATCGATACTTTTAATCCTCCTCATACTTGTCGCCGACCAGGCCTTCAAGATATGGATAAAGACAACTATGGTCATAGGAGAAGAGAGACATATTCTGGGCGACTGGTTTATTTTACACTTTATTGAAAACAACGGGATGGCTTTTGGCATGGAGATGGGTGGAAAAACAGGCAAATTGATATTGAGTCTCTTCAGGATTGTTGCTTCCATAGCAATAGGATGGTATATATTTCACCTGATTAAGAATAAGACCCACCCGGGGTTTATTTTAGCTGTTAGTGCCATTTTTGCCGGTGCAGTGGGGAATATAATCGACAGTACTTTTTACGGTATGATTTTCAGCGAAAGCTTTTATGAACCGGCTGTCGTCTTTCCTCCCGAAGGTGGCTATTCATCTTTTTTGCACGGAAGGGTTGTGGACATGCTTTATTTCCCAGTTATCGATACAACCTGGCCCGAATGGTCGCCGGTACGGCCGGGACAGTCACTTGTTTTTTTCAGACCCGTCTTTAATCTGGCCGACAGTGCGGTTACAATAGGTGTTTTCCTGATTATTATCTTCCAGAAAAGATTTTTCAAGGATAAGAACTAGTGTGACTCACACATGCTTACACATTTAATGATGTTTTTCAGATTTTCATGCTTAAGGGCATACAGGGTCTTTTTCCCTTCCCTTTTAGAAACCAGCACTCCTTTATCCTTTAATATTCCCAGGTGATGGGAAGTAGTTGATTGCTCTATCCCCAGCCTTTCATGTATCTCTGTTACCGATAGGGAGTCGCCTTCTTCAAGAAATCCTATTATCTTTATTCTCATCGGATGTGCTATTGCTTTCAGCATACTGGCAGCTCTCTCCAGCTGTTCGGGATTTAACCTGATATCTTCCATTTATGTTCAACTTATATTTATACTGCAAATATATATAAATATGTCAATATGTTCAATATTAATGATATTTAATTACAGCAGGACATTTTTCTGTTAACTTTGTTTATATCCCGTGAGGCAATATTATTTTTAAATTATAAAGCCCGATTTTATATCTTTGGAAATTGTTACAGTCAGCAGGTATGCCAAAATTAAAATCAATAAGAAAACCGGTAGAAACAGAAATGCGTGAGTTTGAGCGTTATTTCAATAATACCCTTCGTACAAAGGTGCCTCTGCTCAAAATCATCCTCAACTATATTATAAGGCGGAAGGGCAAGCAAATGAGACCCCTTCTTGTCTTCCTCTCTGCCGGGCTCAACGGCAAAATAAATGAAGCAACCTATGTTGCTGCAACCTTCGTCGAACTCCTTCATACAGCAACCATTGTACATGATGATGTCGTAGACAATGCACAGGAACGTCGTGGAGCATTGTCAATCAACGCTTTATGGAACTCAAAGATTGCTGTGCTTACAGGTGATTACCTTCTTTCACAGGGACTAATAATCAGTATCGAGAAAAACAGGTTTGATATGCTCGAAATAATGAGCGAGACAGTACAGTCTATGAGTGAAGGTGAACTATTACAGCTGCAAAAGGCACGTAAACTTAATATCACCGAAGATGTGTATTTTGAAATCATAAGGATGAAAACCGCATCTTTGATTTCTGCCTGCACTGCCTGTGGAACAATATCGGTAACCAATAATCCCGATAAAATACGGTTGATGAAAGACCTGGGTGAAAATATAGGCATTGCCTTCCAGATAAGGGACGACCTTTTCGACTACCAGGAAAACGGTCTGACCGGAAAATCCGCTGGCAATGATATTATAGAAAAGAAAATGACCCTTCCCCTGATTCATGCACTGCAGGAAGCAAAATCCCCCGAAAGAAAACGTATACTCCATATTATTGGCAGCAAAAAGAAAAGTCCATCCGAAATCAGGGAAGTAATAGATTTTGTTGTCAAAAACGGAGGAACCACCTATGCAAATAATATGATGGAGAAATACAGGGACATGGCCTTTGCCATCCTTGATACTTTCAATGACAGCGAAATGAAATCTTCAATGAAGGACTTTATTATGTTTACCACCTCAAGGGCAAAATAAATATGTTGATAAAGTTTATAAGATTTATAAGATATACTTCGAAACCTGAAACCTGAACCGGGGCGAAGCCGGTCTCGGCGAAAGTAAACCCGAACCGGGGCGAAGCAATGCCGCCGAAGACAATCCTGAATTCCGGAATTTAAGCCACTTCCTAAGCCCAGGCCTCAGCCTCAGCCTGAAAATTCATTTCTCCTTGAGTTAAAACTTCCGTTAAAGCGTGGTTATACATTTATTATCAATATTATATCACCAGATTCCCCGTGTACCTGTTCATCGGCCATTCAGGAAGAATTTCGGATAAAATCAAGAATCTTTGCCGTTTTTGACTTCCCTATCAGTTTTTCTATATCTACTGCTGGCACTGATTTTATTTTTTCAAGTGATCCGAATTCTTTTATCAGCAGCTCTTTTGTTTTTGGTCCTATCCCTTTAATGTCATCCAGAGATGATTTTGTCATATCGCCGGACCTTTTATCGCGGTGAAAACTGATGCCAAAACGGTGAGCTTCATTTCGTAAATGCTGTATTATTTTAAGACTTATTGAATTCTTATCTATATACATGGGTACAGAGTCGCCCGGAAAATATATCTCTTCCAGTCTTTTTGCTATACCAATAACAGGTACCTTACCTCTTATGCCAAGACTTTCAAAGCTTTTGACCGCGGCATTCAACTGCCCCTTGCCCCCGTCAATTATTACCAGGCCGGGCAGGGAACTGTCCTCGTCAAGCATCCTCTTGTACCTTCTGAACACAACCTCTTCCATCGAGGCATAATCATCAGGACCTGTAACCGTTTTAATGTTATAGTGCCTGTATTCCTTTTTTGAAGGCCGGCCATTTCTGAATACCACGCATGCCGCCACAGGGTTTGAGCCCTGTATGTTTGAATTATCAAAACACTCAATATGTAACGGAACACCTGGCAAATGAAGATCGGCCCTCAGCTTCTCAAGATTCTGCCGGTATCTGTCACCAGGTGTCTTTATATTTGTCTTCCTCTGGTTCAATTTATAAACCCTTGCATTCCTTTCCGACAGTTCGAGCAATTTCTTCCTGTCACCCTTACGTGGTACTGTATATTTAATACTTTCTATTCTTATATCAGGCATCAGTCCCACTATGATTTCCGGAGCGTTGCTTGAATGCCGCTCCCTTAACTCGGTGATCGCCAGAGATATAAGCTCGTTATTATTTTCCTCAATCCTCTTCCGCAGTTCAATCGTATGTGTCTGCACAACAGCTCCGCGTATGATTTTCAGATAGTTAACATATATTTTATCAGCCTCCTCGTCCATCCCGAACACATCGGCATCCCTTATCCCTGGATTTACAACTGTTGACCGGCTGCTGTACTTGTCGAGTATTTCCAGCTTTTCCTTTATTGACTGGGCTTCTTCGAATCTCAGGTTTTCGGCATACTCTTTCATCAGTCCCTTAAGATATCTGTTGACCGTATGTATATTCCCCTTAAGTATTTCCTTTACCTGTCTGACAGACTCATCATAGTTCCCTTCCTCCTGTAGGCCAGCGCACGGACCAAGGCAATTGCCAAGATGATATTCAAGGCATACCCTGTATTTCCCGGATGATATATTTTCTTCGCTGAGATTATAGGAGCAGGTCCTGAGCGGGTATAACTGCTTTATCAGATCCAGTAATGTGCGCACCATCACCACAGAAGTATATGGTCCGTAGTAAACCGACCCGTCCCTCACTACCTTCCTTGTCATAAAGACCCTGGGAAAATGCTCTTCTTTCACACATATCCATGGATAGGTTTTATCATCCTTCATCAACACATTATACCTTGGCTGATGTCGCTTAATAAGGTTATTCTCGAGCAATAAGGCTTCTGATTCTGATTCCACAACCGTATGCCTGATCTCTGTCACCTTTCCCATCATCACCTTTGTCTTTCCCGTCAGCGTTTTACCAAAATATGACGCCACCCTTTTCTTCAGGCTTTTAGCCTTACCCACATATATAATATTTCCTGCCTTGTCGTAAAACCGGTACACCCCGGGGTTATCGGGCAGACTACGGGCTATATTTCTGATTTCGGCCATTAGGCAAAAATAAAGACAAAAGATAAAAGTAGAAAGACAAACCAAGAAAGGAATTATTAGTTCCCCCTGAAAACTCTCACCCGGAACACTGAAGGCTGAACCCGTAACGCGGAGCTCCGTCCACTACACCCGGAACTATATGTACAGGTTCACAAACTCAAACTTTTTGCCGTCAAACAGACCCTTATCGCTTATTTTCAATTCAGGGATCACCAGGAGGGCCATAAAAGAGAGGGTCATGAATGGCGACTTCAATTCACAGCCCATATCACTCACAATGTTTGACAGTTGTGTATATTTTGCAGCTATTGTTCCACATGGAACATCAGACATGATCCCTGCCACTTCCAGTTGCAGTTCCCCGCACTTTTCACCATTGCAGCATGCAAGCCCTCCTTTCATTTCAACGATTCTGTTCACGGCTCTGCATATAGATTCATCATCAGCGCCCACGGCTATAATATTATGACTGTCGTGTGCAACCGATGAGGCAAAGGCACCTCTCCTCAATCCAAAGCCCCTGACAAAAGCCACAGCGGGAGGCGAATCATTATACCTGTCCTTCACAATAATCTTAAGCACATCTTCATCCGTGGCACTGTTTAAATATTCCCCGCCTCTGGCCGGAGACCATTTGTAGCAACCCGTAACCAGATCTCCGTCATTTACATCAATAACCCTTATCCTCCCCTGCCTCTTCTCCACCCTTATATCACACGGTTTCAGCAGGCCGGAATGAAAATTGTTCAGCGGCTTTGCTGTTACCGCCGCAAAGCTGACATTTTTCCCGTCATATACTCTTTCACCATCAATCCATGTTTCAAGGATATTAAAGTCGTCCGGATTATCCACAATGATAAAATCAGCCTGGTCTCCTTTTCTCACCATGCCGATATCGAGATTGTAATGCCTTACCGGGTTTACTACCGCTATGTTCAGAATATCGAAAATATCGTAGCCCAGTGCAAGAAGCCTTTTAACCAGCAAATTTATGTGTCCCTTCTCAAGCATTTCCGGGTGCAGATCATCAGAACAAAGCATGAGACTACCTGGACTTTCAGATATCAGGCAGTGAAGTTTTTCAAAATTCCTGGCAGCACTTCCTTCCCTGATTTGTATTTTCATGCCTTTCTTAATCTTTTCCCTTGCTTCTTCCAGGCTTATGCATTCATGATCCGTACTAATTCCCGCCTTTATGTATTTATCCAAATCATCTCCAACTAAGCCCGGTGCATGACCGTCTACCGGTTTCCCTGCTTTCTTTGCTGCTTTAATCTTTTCCAGAACTTCCACGTCATTATTTATCACTCCCGGAAAATTCATCATTTCTGAGAGATATTTAATTTCCCTCCTCTCCAACAAATCAATTATTTCCCCTGTACCGATTTTCCCGCCGTTTCTCTCAAAACCTGTAGCTGGTACGCATGACGGAGCTCCGAAATAGAATTTTAATGGTGTCCTTCTGCCGTCTTCTATCATAAATTCCACTCCCTCTATACCCATAACATTTGCTATTTCGTGAGGATCCGATACTACGGCAACTGTTCCATGCCTAACTGCAACCTCAGCAAACCTGAATGGCACCAGCATGGAGCTTTCTATATGAATATGCGAATCAATCAGTCCTGGCACAATATATCTTTCTGCATAGTTTTCTTCTTCCACAATGTCCCCGATTCTATTGCCCTCTATTAAAATATATCCACTGAAAATTCGTCTGTTAAAAACATCTATAATATTTCCGTAAATTTTCATTTTGTTTTTAAAAAAATAGTTCCACGTGGAACAACTTGTCTTTACCTTTACTTTCCAAGGTACAAAAGTAGTACGCTGATATCTGCAGGCGATACTCCGCTTATCCTGCTTGCAGCACCAATGGTACCAGGCTTTATCCGGTTCAATTTCTGCCTTCCTTCTGTTGAAATTGATTTCAGTTCGTCATATTCAATGTCATCAGGAATCAGCAGGTCGTTCATTCTTTTAATTTTTTCAGCATTTCCTTTTTCCCTTTCTATATATCTCCTGTATTTTATCCTTATCTCTGCTGCCTCTATAATCTCCCTCTTCCTGCTTCCCAATTCTTCTGCCAATTTTCTTCCTTCCTCAGATTTTATCAATAACTCTTCAAGCCTTACCTGCGGACGTAATATAAGCTTTTCCATCTTCTGTGTCTCCCTGATCCTGTTTGTCCCAACAGCTTCGAGGTAGTCATTAATCTCTGCCGGCTTAAATCTTGTTCTTTCAATAAATTCCAGCGTTTTTTCAACTGACTTTCTTTTCTTTTCAAGCCTTAAAACGCGCTCCCTTTCTGCAAGACCCAGCTCATATCCCTTTTCCGTCAGCCGCTCATCAGCATTGTCCTGTCTTAACAGGATCCTGTATTCGGCCCTGCTTGTAAACATCCTGTATGGTTCGTCCACTCCCTTCGTAACAAGATCATCAATCAATACACCGATATACGATTCATCCCTCTTTAACACGAATTCCTTCTCACCTCTAATCCTTAGTACAGCATTAATACCTGCCATTAATCCCTGCGCTGCTGCTTCTTCATAACCCGTGGTCCCATTAATCTGCCCGGCAAAATACAATCCCCTTATTCTTTTTGTTTCGAGACTCGCTTTTAACTGTGTAGGCTGAAAGAAATCATATTCTATTGCATATCCCGGCCTGTGTATTACCACATTCTCCATTCCCCTTATCTTTTTCATTGCTTCCAGCTGAAATTCCAGTGGCAAACTTGAAGCATATCCGTTAATATAGTATTCATTTGTATTCCATCCTTCCGGTTCAAGAAACAACTGGTGCCTGTCCTTTTCCTTGAATGTTACGATCTTATCTTCTATGCTTGGACAGTATCTCGGGCCTATTCCCTTTATCCTCCCCTGGAACAAAGGACTGAACTCAATTCCTTTTTCCAGTACCTCATGAACTTTCCTGCTTGTATGTACTATATAACAGCTTTTCGGATCTTCTATGTCTACGCAGTCGTTAAGGAAGGAAAATGACCTTCCTTCATTCTCGCTTTTCTGCTCGGTCATAACTGAAAAATCAATGCTTCTGCCATCAATCCTTGCACTCGTTCCTGTCTTCATCCTTTCCACTGTAAAGCCAATCTTTCCTAACTGTTCACTTATCCCCCTCGAGGTCTCATCTCCTGACCTTCCTCCTTCTACAGTATTGTATCCTACATGCATCAGTCCGTTCAGAAAGGTGCCTCCCGACAATATAACAGCGCTTGCATTAAATATTGTGCCAAAACTGCTTACAACGCCCCTGGCCGTTCCTCCTTCTATAATCACTTCCCTGGCCATTTCCTGCCATATGTGCAGGTTCTCCACATTTTCCATTCTTTTCCTCCATGCCTGAGAAAACATCATCCTGTCCGACTGGGCCCTGGGGCTCCACATCGCAGGTCCTTTTGACCTGTTCAGAAGCCTGTACTGAATCATACTTTCATCCGTAACCAGCCCGGAAAGTCCTCCAAGTGCATCTATTTCCCTAATAATCTGTCCTTTAGCTATTCCTCCCATTGCCGGATTACATGACATCTGTGCAAGTTTTGTCATATCCATGGTAATAAGCACAGTTTTCATGCCCATCTTTGCCGCTGCATGAGCAGCCTCACATCCGGCATGACCTCCTCCCACAACTATTATATCATATTTAAAGTTCATTCCCTTTTCACTTCATTTTACCCAAATAATAATCCTCCTTACGTCTTATTTGCCTCTTCCCTGCTTCATTTTTGTCTTCATAACCCAGCAAATGCAAAGTACCATGCAGCATCACCCTTAAAATTTCCTCCCTTAGCCTTGTTCCATATATTTGTGAATTTGTTCTTATTGTATCAATACTCATATATATCTCGCCGCTAATTGTTCCCCCCCTGCTATAATTAAATGCAATTACGTCAGTGTAGTAATCATGTCCGAGGAATTCCCGGTTAATTTCCCTCTGCTCCGTATCAGTCATGAAAAAAAAATTCAGGTCACCTGTCCTTCTCCCTTCAGACCTGATGACCTGTACTATCCAATTCTTTATGTCCTTAGTTTTTCCCAGTCTGAATTTTACATTTTTATAGTATATTTTTGGTAGCAACTGTTTCGATATTAAATTTCATAATTACTTCATTTCCTGACTCATTAAAACCTATATCATCAGCAAGATTCTTCATAAGAAAAACACCTCTTCCCCTTATGTTTTCAATATTTTCAGGTGAAGTGGGGTCCGGAATACAGTCCGGGTTGAAGCCTATGCCCTCATCTCTTACTTTCACAACAAAATCATTCCTGTTGCATTCGAAGCTTACACTTACATTTTTTCTGTCATCATGTTGATTTCCATGTACAATAGCATTATTTACGGCTTCCATTGTGGCAACCATAATTCTGCCATACTCATCCTTATTTATACCCATCTTAAGAATAAGTTCATCCACCTTTCCTTCTATAATCCGCAAATTTTCCACCTTTGATCCTATTTCTACCTTCATTACCATTTCAACAATTTCTATCCATGCTTATACTTGCTTTCTTGCAATTTGTTTCATTTACCTGGATTTTTTTGCAAGCCAATCTTCAGGATTCTTTTTTTCTCTTTCCTCATAGACCATAAATTTAATAATACTTTTCCCTTCTCCTTCAAAATAAACGTCACCAATATACTCTTTTGCTTCCACCTCATCACCTGGTCTTACTTTAACATTTACAAGATTCTGGTATACCGTGAGATATTTCCCGTGCCTTATTATAACCGCCATATTCCCCCCGCTAATCCCAAAAACACTCATGACCTTTCCCTTAAACACAGCCCTTGCAGTCTCGCGGGTACCGCTTGTTATTTCAACTCCTATATTATTTATTTTTGCTCCCTTGATAACAGGATGATCATGGACACCAAACTGTGAGGTTATAACTCCACGTTCAACCGGCCAGGGCAGTCTTCCCATATTTTTTGAAAAATCATCACCTACAAGCATTTCTTCAGGAGTTATTTCATTCATTTCATTTTTTCTTTTTTCTTCTTCAATAATCCTTGCTATTTCTTTTTCAATCTCATATGCTATTCTTTTTTTATCTTCCAATTCCTTTTTCAATTCCCTTTCTTTTCTGCTCAGACTGATAATAATATTTCTCTGGCTCCTTTGTTCCCTGTTTAAATTGTACTTCTGTCTTTCTTCTCTCTTCTTCAGTTCAGATATTTCTATAAGGTCCATTTCCAGCTTACTCCTGTTCTCCTCAACCTCCTTTTTCAATTCCAATATTATTTCTGCTTCTCTTCTCCTGTACTTAGCAACCTGCTGCAGGTATTTCAGTCTTTTGTAACCCTGGTTTATATCTTTAGATGACAGTATATAAGCAATTTCCGGGTTTCCCTTGTTAACCTTTTGAGCATGTTTTATCGCTTTTTCATATTCTTTCATTAAAATGGTAATATCACTCTCCATAAGCTCAATTGCAAGTTTGTTAAGTTCCAT
The DNA here is from genome assembly GCA_011050615.1 of Bacteroidota bacterium. Taxonomy (GTDB): domain Bacteria; phylum Bacteroidota; class Bacteroidia; order Bacteroidales; family VadinHA17; genus UBA9300. Next base: position 36,050 of record DRFJ01000043.1, on the reverse strand, counting down.
CCTTCCTTCGAGTAATTCCTGTTCTTCCATAAGGCCATTAATAATATTCTCCCTCAGGCTCAGTTTCCTTCTTATCATATTCAATTCATTCATACTTTCAGACTTTTCCATAGAAGTCTTTTCAAGCATATTATCGAGGTATTCGATATCTTTCAGGGCGTCACTCCTTTTACGTTCCAGTTCTGTCCTTGTTTGCCCCGTAACATCACAAAAGGCTATACTAACAGCAAATATTATAATGATCCATTTCATTTAATATTCCTTCTTTCGTAATTACTTCCAACATTAAAGATCAACTCCCTGTTTTCGTTACTCTTCACGCTTTCCATCTTAATATTCAGTGTAGTCCTTCCTTTGTTAAGCTTCCATATAATGTTGCCCGGATATAAAAATCCGTTTTCTTTCCTGAAATCATCAAAATAACCGTTAAACTTTTCTTCACCGCTGTCTGAACTTCCACTTATTTCAACAATCTTTTTTATAGTACAATCAACCAGGTATTCAATATCACTCTCATCAACATTCAACTTCACCCTTCCATTTTCACAACTTATTCTTTTTTTCCTTATTGCTTTTTTTTCATAATCTCCGAAAAATAAATTTATAAAATCATATCTTAACCCGTACTTCTCTGCCAGTCGCTCCGTGTTACCCGTATAGTATACCCTGTTTATCCTATCCGCGATTTTCACTGTATCTTTTCCAATCAGTATTCTTGCCGCCTCCAGTCCACCAAAAGTCCTTATACTTAGAAGTATATTTCCCCTTCCGTCTGTCTTCATATTAGCCCTTAACCTTCTTCTTTCGCTTTCGTTTTCGTAGTTAATTACTATTCTATTAACTGATACAGCCTTACTGGTAATATTATTTCGTTCAAGCTCAGCAAGAAATTTTACTGAACTCATCTCAACTGCTCCTGGTGCACCTTTTGATCCTGATATTCTCCATTTACTACAAGATGACACTGTTATTACCAGTAGTATCACTGTAATTATATTTATTTCTTTTCTATACACTTTCTTATTTCTTCAATTAAATATGCCTTATTTCTATCCTCCTTAAGTACCGATTGCCATAAAATAACCGCCTCTTCACAATTACCCAAAGCCATTTTTATAAATCCGAAATGTTCAAGTAATTCTGCATCATTAATCGTACCTTTTGCAAATATCCTGTTCATCACTTTTTCGGCATCCCTGTATCTTTCCATTTTATATAAGATCCAGGCATATGTATCCAGGTAAGTTATATTTTCCTCTATTTCCATGCATTTCTCTATCATGCCCAGGGCTTCTTTCAGTCTGATCTCTTCTTCTGCCAGGTAATATGCATAATTATTCAGTATCATCGGATTATCCTTTTCTATCTTCAGTGCATCATCGAATTTTTCTGCAGCCTCATTTATCCTTCCCTGTCGGGAGGCTATCTCTGCTTCCATTGCCAGAATCTGCACAAGGAATTGTTTCTGATTATTTACAAGTATCCTCACTTTCCGAAGTTCTTCTCCGGCGTCATCATACATCTCCTTTTCAATAAGACTGTAGGCATATAATATCTTCGGCAATGGTGCCGTATTAAATAAGGCTGAGGCTCTGCCGGCATATTTATTCAACTTGTCTGAATCACCATACTCATTCAGCTTTAACAATAGATTTTCCCATATGTAGTAATTTTCCCAGTGCCTGTCAATATATTCCGTAAGGATTTCTATTTCCCTTTCTTTCTTGCCCGTTTTCCCGTATATTTCAGCAATTGTAAGCATTGTAAGCGCATCATTCTCTCCTGTTTCCCTTATGCTTTCTCCTAGTTTAATTAGTTCCTCCCTATAATCTTTAATTATCACGCTATCCTGCATTAGTCTTGAAGCAATTCCCAGTTTATCTTCCTTGGCTATTTCATCCGTTACAATCATCTCCTGCGCTTTTTCGACCAGCCTGTCATATTCCTTATTCTCTATCAAGAATTCAAGGTATGAAAACCCTAGTGCTGCATTATATAGCCCTTCCTCCAGCAGTTTTTCATACATTATTTTCGCCCTTTCCTTATCTCCTGTTTTCCTGTACAGTTCTGCGAGCATTCCTTTCACGGTAATATTTTCCTTACCTGACTCCAGTTCTTCAAGCAATATGTCTTCTGCCTCCTTATATTGTTCCTCTTCTATCTTAGCATCTATCAGCAATGCAAGTATTTGTTCATTCCCCTTATATTTTTCATAAAATGCGCTGAAAATTTTTTCCGCCTTTTCATTTTTTCCCGTTTGCATATATAAATTACCAAGCCTGAATTTTTGATTTTCATCCGAAGGATCAATTTTAACGGCTTTCTCAAGCCACACACTGGCAGAATCCATCTCTGATTTTTCCATATATATATTTGCCATATTAAGCATATACCATTGATTCTGATTATCAAGTTCAGCAGCGCGACGGCCATATTTCAGTGCATTATCAAAGTCCCTTCTCATAGCTGCTATCTGGCTTATTTCAAAGTTCGCTGCATCACTCTCCGGGTTTATTTCAATTGCATCTTCAAATTTACCGAGGGCTTCGCCAGTGTTACCATTCAGTTTTTGTTTTATCCCTTCCACATAGATAAGATCATACAGGGTATAATCAACAGTCTTTTGCGGTTTAACAATATTTTCCCCGGTAACATTCCTGCTTACCCGGCATCCGTTCGCCAGAAGAATAATCGCCAGACTTAGTATAACGACTTTTCTATTTCTTCCCAGTGTGCCCAAAACCGCCCTCGCCTCTTTTTGTTTCTTCCAGTATATCAACTTCATCCCATTTAACTCTTTCGTGTTTAGCTACTATCATCTGGCAAATTCTTTCACCATCTTTAATTGTGTATTCTTCATTTGACAGGTTCACAATTATTATACCTATTTCTCCCCTGTAATCTGCATCAATGGTTCCCGGGCTGTTCAGGACCGATATTCCTCTCTTCAGTGCAAGCCCGCTTCTTGGCCTTATCTGAGCTTCATAGCCTTCCGGCAGTTCAACATATAAGCCTGTGGGTATAAGCGCTCTTTCGAGTGGTAAGAGTGTCACATCATTTTCAAGATTCGCCCTTATATCCATCCCGGCACTTGACTCCGTTGAATAGGCAGGTAATTCATTTTTTGACCTGTTCACTATTTTTACATTCATTTACAAATCCTTTTTAAAAAGTATACTTATTGCCCTGTCCCTGTATTCTGTAAATCCTATAAAGCCTGCGATTATCAAAGTGTTAATTCCCAGTTCAACAAAAATATTATTATATTTCAAATAGGATACTAGTATAACGATTCCAACACCTGTCATTATATATGCAAGTATTTTTTTTATCGGATAATCTATCGGGTAGTGTTTTCTGCTGAGCATATATGAACCTGCTATCATCACTACATAACATGCTATATGCGCCCATGCCGATGCCATGTAGCCGTATACCGGCACCAGTAATAAATTTATCAGTATTGTAACTATTGCTCCGGTAATTGTAAGGTATGCACCGTACCTGGTAAGGTCTTTAACCTTATACCATATACTCAGGTTTACAAAAATTCCAAAGAGCAGGTAAGCCAGACTTACTATTGGCACTATTGCCAGTCCGCCCCTTAAATGGCTGCCTGCAATAATATATTTAAATCCTGAAATATACAGGTTAATAAGCAGGTAGAGGATAAGAGCATATATAACAAAGTATTTCATCACATTGGAATATATTTCCCTTGCATCCTTTTTATCCGCCTTTGAAAAGAAATAAGGTTCCATTGCATACCTGTACATTTGTATGAATAGGGCCATTAATACAGCTATCTTATAACTGGCACCGTATTCACCGACTATTTCAAGTGGTTTGTCGCTATCAACTATCCTTCTCAGGATCATTTTGTCCAGCGCATCATTTATTGATCCTCCCAGTCCGGATACGAGCAGGGGTATGGAATAGCTCATCATTTGCTTCCACAGGCCTGCATAAAGTCGCAATTGAACACTTAGTATATCCCTTAACAGCAGTACAAGCATTGACAGGCTTCCAATTGCGTTCGCAAGGAAGACGTAACCAACCCTGAATTCAGGATTATACAGGTTCCCAAGAAGGCCCTTCCCTTTTTCCCTTAGCGAGGGCTCAATTTTAAGGAATAAAAAAACCAGCCCTATGCTTATTATAACATTTATAATTTTAATAATACTGAATCTGAGAGCTTTATTTTCACTACGGAGTTTTGCAAAAGGGATTGCCGTTATGGCATCAGTAGCCAGGATAATGGCAAAAAGCCTTAAATACATCTTATGATCCTGGTACCTGAGAACCACAGCAACCTCATCGATAAAAAGATTGAAAAAGACAAGGAAAAGAACTGAACTAATGAGGATTGATATAAGGGCAGTGCTAAAAACCTTCTTGCTGTCACCTGTCTTCTGGGCAAATCTGAAAAAGGCTGTTTCCATCCCATAGGTCAGCACTATAAGCATAAAGACCATATAGGCATATAGTTCCGTTATGACTCCATATTCAGCCTTATTGAATATCCAGGTGTAGAAGGGAGTCAGAACGGCATAATTCAGAAACCGTGGTACTATTGTTCCAAGTCCGTATACTAATGTCTGCCCAGCCAGTTTGTTTATGTCTTTCACCTGATCGTATATCGCTATATTCCTGCAAATATAGTATCTTATTATTCAAGCCCGGTTTTATTAAATAAAATATAGCCGAAATTCAGGAACAGGTATAATTTCTTTCTTTCCCCGCTATAATAGTCAAAACCAACCGATGCCGGGCCCACGGGCGTATAATATACAAGGCTCATGTTTGCTATTGCGTCAAGTTGCTCACCGTACTTACCATATTCTACTCCAGAATCTGTAGCTTCAATATCCCTGAAGGGTGCGAATAGGTAGAGTCCTGCCATCATTTTCATGTTTTTAGAAAAATTGCAGACCGGTATAATACCTGCTCCTATAAATGAATTTGCCCTGAGTGAATATCCGAAAAGTGTTTTGCTCATTACAGTAGGCTCGTACTTGTATGCATCAATCAAAGAAGCAGTATAGTTATTACTTAATTTTTTATTGCTTACCACTATATCCACCTGCGTACCAAGGCTTAGTTTTTTATTCAGTCTGTAGAACCTGAGATTCCTGAACTTCAGGGTAAACCAGCCATGATCCTGGTTGAAAATATCCTCCATCTCCAGGCTGTCATTTACAGCTCCCCTGAACCGTTCAAAACCCATGTTATAGTATATTCCGCCATAAATATAAGTTCCCTCGGTGGAATACTGCTTACGGTTCAGGGTGCTGGACTCATAAAATAATCTTCCTGTACCGTAAAAATATTCCGTTTTATCCTGCTCATCCTGTTCTCCAAAGCCCATGCTCCTGTAATACCTGTCATTTATCCATGTGAAATTCAGTCCTGCCCTTAACGATGAATTATTGCTTACGGGAATCCCGAATGAAGTTCTCAGGTTACTCTCCCGTCGCGTTATGTATGCAGGTACTGTTGTTTCAAACAGGGATGTTATTTCACTGGTAAAATAATTCCTGTTATAGGCTGAAAGATTCAGGTCAATAAGCAGCAGTTTCCTCTGTGGAACTGTAATCCGGTGCGACACCCTGAAAGATGAATAATTCCTTCCGAAATAAAGGTTCCCGCTAAAACGGTTATATATATCACTCAATGAATAGTACTCAAAACCTATATAGGCCTGGTTATAAATGGTAAAACCCAGTAAGCCCCCGGTTTCCAATGCATAAGAACCCTTGAGTTCTATTTCAAGGTAGAGGTCAAAGGTCCTGTCCTCATAGTCGTATTTTGCCTCCGGATAAACACTTTTGATATTTTCTTCGGTTGCAAGCCTGAAATACTCTTCTTTTAACTGTTGTATATCTATTAAGCTGTCCTTTTTTGATATAACATTTCGTATATAGTCTTTCTGCCTGTCATTAACTCCATCAATATAAATTTCCCTGAAAACTTTTTCAGGTACCTTCGATCTGAATTGTTCCCTTCTTTTCCTGATTTCATCCTGAGTAATTCTTTCTGTCCTTCCCGAAAAATTTTTTATCTCTTCCCTTGCAATCCTGTAGCCCCTTGCAATTATACTGTCAGCTTTCTGAAAATCGAGCAAATTAACATTTTCAAACGCAATATCCACCACATATCCCAGGCTGTCAGGTATATTATAATCAGTGGTCTTCATAATCATGTTTTCAAGCTGAAGCATTATATCGTCCTTCCCGGGTCTCTTTGTTACATCGGCCACCTTACTTCCTATGATAAAGTCAGGACTGAAATCTTCAAGCAGAACATCGTAGGGAAAATTATTGTAAATACCGCCGTCGAACAGCAGTGTACTGTCCATTATATAGGGCTCAAAATAAAGAGGGTAGGACATTGTGGATCTTATTGCACCTGCAAGGTTGCCCCGGCGGAATATGACAGGTTTTTTTTCATATATATCGGCTGCCACGCACCTGAAGGGTATCATCAGGCTGTCAAAATTATTCTCCGCAGCTGCCGTCTCGCCGCAGGTAAGCTGCATAATTGCAAAATCAATGACAGCCGAGGAAATAAGGTGGGAGGGCAGTCCTGCTTCAGTCTTTTCTTCATCGAATTTCAGGTCAATATCTATCATTGCTGAATTCGGTTCATTGTTCTTGTATGTGAATTTCAGTTCTGTATCTATCGCGCCTGTAGACCATCGCAGGAATTCATCGGATTTTACCAGCATGGTCATTTCTTCCGTTGTATAGCCCATCGCGTAAAGTGCTGCTATAATACCGCCCATTGAAGTGCCCGCTACATAATCAATCTTAATACCTTCTTCTTCCAGGACCCTTATCAAACCGATATGTGCCAGCCCCTTGGCACCGCCTCCGCTCAAGACAAGTCCGGTACCCTGCGCACTTACAGTGCCCGTATTTATCGCATGCATTATAAGGAGTAATATAAATATCTGTTTAAACTGCCTGCTCACAATGTTTTATATTTATTCAGAATTTTAAATAACAACATTTATCTTTGTGCTTTATCTTTTACTTAAGAATCATTAAAATTACGATTTTTATAAACTTTAAAATTATGATCAAGCAATATTCAACAGGCATATTTCTGACTGTTTTCCTGACTTTCATTCTTTTTGCCTGCTCTGGTACGGGCAAAGATAAGACTCGTTATGTAAACCTTGAAACAAGCGAGGGACTTATAAAGCTCATGTTATATAATAACACCCCTCTGCATCGCGATAATTTCATAAAGCTTGTCAATGACGGCTATTACGATAACATAAAGTTTCACAGGGTAATTGAGGATTTCATGATACAGGCAGGGGATTATACCACCAGGCCTGATCTTGCATCCGATACAAGCGGTCGCTATGAGTATACCATACCTGCTGAAATTATTACTGCCAATTTTCATAAGAGGGGAGCACTGGCCGCAGCCAGGACCGGCGACAGGTTTAATCCTGAAAGAAAATCCTCAGGCACCCAGTTCTATATAGTACAGGGCAGGAAATTCGGCGTCCAGATTACGGAAGAAGGAGATACAATCACCGCTGAAATGATGATCGAACAGGTTGAAAACAGGATAAATTCATCACTTAAACAGAATATATTCTACATGCACCTTCAAAACGAGAGACAAAAATCAAAAGATTCGGGAGATGGCAGGTCTGATGCTGAAATTCAGGAAGCAGCAAGCATAAGTACATACAATGATCTTGAAAATTATAAACCTGTTAGTATACCCGATGAACATGTCAGAGTATATTCTTCAGAAGGAGGCACCCCGCATCTTGACATGCAATATACAGTATTTGGCGAGGTAGTGGAGGGAATGGATGTTGTTGACCGGATTGCAGGAGTGGAAACAGATGCCGGTGACAGGCCACTGAAGGATGTTATAATAAGCCGTGCAAGGGTGGTAAGAAAATAATATTATGATTGATAAAATAAATGATATACTTAAGGCTGTCAGGGATTTTAAGGCTTCTGATCACGGAGAAATCGAAGAATTCAGGATAAAATATCTTGGCAAAAAAGGTCTTATCCCTTCTCTTTTCCAGGAATTTAAATCAGTACCTCCTCACCTGAAAAGCGAGTACGGTAAGCTTATAAATGACCTGAAGGATGAAGCCAGCGAGAAACTCAATTCGTTGAGAGCAAGCCTGGCCGGTACTACTGAAAGTACTTCATTTACCGACCTTACGCGTCCGGCCAAAAATATGTTCACAGGATGCAGGCATCCTGTGTCTGTAGTAAGAAATGAAATAATAGAAATATTTCAGCGACTTGGTTTCACTATTTCGGAGGGACCGGAGATTGAAGACGATGATCATGTTTTCACCAAGCTCAATTTCCCTCCCGAGCATCCCGCAAGGGACATGCAGGATACTTTCTATATAAAAAGACAGGACAGGGAAGATTGCAGGCCAGATGACATTCTGCTCAGGACACATACCTCATCCGTACAGGTAAGAGTCATGGAAAACCAGCAGCCGCCCATCAGGACAATATCACCCGGCCGGGTCTTCAGGAATGAGGCTATCTCGGCCCGGGCACACTGTATCTTTCACCAGGTTGAAGGATTATACATAGATGAAAATGTGTCCTTTGCCGATCTTAAACAAACGCTTTTCTACTTTGCAGTTGAAATGTTTGGTAAAAATACAAGAATAAGGCTCAGGCCCTCTTATTTCCCTTTTACGGAACCTTCGGCCGAAATGGATGTCAGCTGTACCATCTGCGGAGGAAAGGGCTGTAATGTCTGCAAATATACCGGTTGGCTCGAAATTCTGGGCTGCGGCATGGTCGATCCCAATGTACTGGATTATTGTGGAATCGACAGTAAAAAATACACAGGATTTGCTTTCGGCATGGGAGTGGAAAGAGCTGCCATGCTTAAATACCAGATAAATGATCTGAGATTATATTTCGAAAATGACATCAGGTTCCTGCACCAGTTCCGATCCGCTTTCTAATGGAATATTCAGTTACTCCTCAATAATAATTTCGTGGGTGATATCCATCGATTTCCTGTAGTTATATGTAACACCACAGTACTTTTCCTGTGACAGCTCAACTGCTTTTTCTACCTTGCCCCTGTCGATATTCTTACCTTTTACGGTATAGGTGATATGCATTCTTTCAAAATGCCTGGGATGTGTCTCGGTCAGAACACCTCTTACATCAACCTTAAAATCTTCATAGGGTATTTTCATTTTTTTCATTATTGAGGCTACATCCATCCCCGTACATCCTCCCAATGCAACAAGCATCAGATTTTTGGGGCGGGGACCACTGTTCCTTCCGCCGAATTTCTCAATTGAATCTATTTTAAAATTATGTCCGTCCAGATCAACATTGAATGACAGGCCCTCTTCATGCTGAAGGTTTACCGTTTCTTCCATTTCCTGTAAGATATTGAATGAAAATTTTTACAAAACTAATTAATATTATCAAACCTTATTGCCATATTTGTGTTTTATAAGCTGACATGAAACAAAAGGATATCAAAATACCTTTTTGCGATAATTGCGCGGTTAATACCAATTCTGTATTCAGACACCTTTCAAAAGATCAGATAGATATCATAAATTTTGAAAAGGAATTCAGGCAATACAGGAGGGGAGAGGTGCTTTATGCGGAAGGCAACAGGATTAGTGGTTTCTTTTGTATCAATAAAGGCATAATCAAGGTTTTTAAAACAGGATTTGACGGAAAAGAACAGATCATACGCTTTGCTAAACCAGGTGATATTATTGCCTACCGTTCTGTTTTAAGCAACGAACCGGCGTGCACATCGGCAAAAGTTATTGAAGATGCCAGTGTGTGTTTCATTCCTTCTCATATACTTACCGACTTTGTTAAGGAAAATCCCCTTTTTTCAATGGAAGTTATGAAACTTACATGCCATGAACTGGGTATTGCCAATGAATATATTACCGATATAGCACAGAAAACTGTCAGGGAAAGACTGGCAGAGGTACTCCTGCATCTTATAAACGACTTTGGCCTGGATTCAGAAAATTATCTTAAAATATCCCTTACCAGGGAAGAACTTGCGAACATTGTCGGTACTGCAACCGAGTCGGTTATCAGGTTACTTAGTGAATTTAAATCAGACAGATATATAGAACTGAGCGGCAGGAAAATAAAAATACTTGACCGAAAGTCACTGGAGAAAATAAGCAATGTTTTTTAATAGCCGGGCTGATTCTCAGTATTACAGCTTCTGCTATTCTATAATACTGTTCAGTATAATATAAAGCACTAATCCTAAAACGACCAAACCACCGCTCCAGATCAGCAGGGAATTGCTCTCAAGCTTTGAGAATTCAGAATATGCCAGCACGATAACTCCTGCCAGTACAAACAATAATCCGATCCTTTTCACAAGAACTTTCATAATCAAGATTTTAAATATAACTCTTATTTATAAAAAAGTTGTTAAATATAATTATTAAGGAAGACATTGCAAAATTAAAACAATAATCCACTTCCGCCTGATTTTTGTTTGCCAAGATGCCTGTATGCCAGCTCTGTGGCCTCTCGTCCCCGCGGTGTACGTTTTATATATCCTTCCTTTATCAGAAATGGTTCATACACTTCCTCTATTGTTCCGCTGTCTTCTCCAACTGCCGTTGATATGGTACTTAGTCCCACCGGGCCCCCGCTGAATTTATCTATTATCACACTTAAGATTTTGTTGTCCATTTCATCAAGGCCATGGCTGTCAATATTAAGTGCCTCAAGCGAAAATTTAGTAATATCCAGGTCAATATTTCCGTCTCCCTTAACCTGCGCAAAATCTCTTACCCTTCTCAACAATGCATTGGCTATCCTTGGTGTTCCCCTGCTTCTTGAAGCTATTTCTTCGGCTGCATTATTCTTTATGTCAACTTTCAGTATACCTGCCGATCTTTTTACAATGCCGCATAAAATGTCCGCATCATAATATTCAAGATGCATTTTTATTCCAAAACGTGCTCTCAGAGGACTTGTAAGCAAGCCTGACCGTGTTGTCGCTCCTATCAGTGTAAAGGGACTCAGGTTAAGCTGTACTGACCTGGCACTGGGACCTTTATCTATCATGATATCAATATGATAATCTTCCATTGCTGAATACAGATATTCCTCCACAACCGGGCTTAGCCTGTGAATTTCATCAATAAACAAAACATCACCTTCTTCCAGTCCTGTCAGCAAACCTGCCAGGTCGCCCGGTTTATCGAGTACAGGCCCGGAACTTACTTTTAAGCCAACATCCAGTTCATTGGCAATGATAATTGCAAGTGTTGTCTTGCCCAGTCCGGGAGGGCCATGAAGCAGTACATGGTCCAGTGCTTCGCCTCTCCGGGAAGCAGCCGTAACAAAAACTTTCAGATTGTCAACTATCCTTGACTGCCCCTTAAAATCCCTGAAGTAAAAAGGCCTCAGTTTCTTTTCTATTTCCTGGTCAGCAGGGCTTAATGTTTCTTTTCTCAGGTTAAATTCTTCTCCCATCAGGCAGGACTATTTAATAATTTTTACATCCCTTTCAGGGAGGTTTATTTTTATTCCGTTAATCCTTACTTCGTAGTCATCCTTATAGGTAATGGTCATTTCAAGAGTTCCTTCCTTATTATATTTCTTCCAGGTGCGGTGACGCAGGCCCATATCATAATATTGTTCTTCTTTAATTAAGCCGTTATCATAATAATAGAAATGATAACCGTCGGGGTTGTCCTGTACATACCTACCCCTGTAGAGTACATTTCCTTCATCATCATAGTATTTCCACATCCCGTCTCTCAGTCCTATAATATAATTCCCTTCTTCTACATGATCGCCTATGCTTCTTTTCCATGGCCCGTTTTTTTCCCCGTCAAGATATTTCCCCTCACTTATGACGGCACCCTCACTTGAATATTCAACAAAACTGCCATCCCTTCGTCCCTGGTAGTATTCTTCTTCCCTTAATGTGGATCCATCGGGATAATACCATTTCCATAGCCCTTCAGGCCTGCCGTTCCTGTAGCTGCCCGTTTGAATAATCCTGCCATCAATGTTATAGAAAGTCCAGGATCCTGTCCTCCTGTTGTAATCATATTCTCCCTCTTCCTTTATATTCCCGTTTTCATAAAAATTCTTCCACTTCCCGTGCCTTCTTCCGTCTTCCGTTACAATTCCTTCAGATACCTTTATACCCCTGTCATTGTAAATCTCAGAAGATTTTACCGACCCGTCAGAATTAAATTCCCTGTGAATTCCCACAGGTACCCCCATCCTGAAGGGTCCGCTGAAAATAAGATTGCCATCACTGTCATACCTGTTCCGGATATCAACTTCGGGGTTGTCCTCAATATTACCCTCCACTATTTTGCCGTTGTCATACAACATGGTATTGCTCAGTATTCCCCTTTCATTGTACTCTTTATAATAACCATGCAGGAGACCATCCCTGTAAGTCATTTCCTTTTTAATATTGCCATTGTCATAAAATTCCTTCCATGGTCCCTGTCTTACACCTTCCTCATCTTTCCGGTTTATCCTTTCCCTGCTGATAAGAAAATCATTATTATATTCATAAAGAGTAATTATATTACCTTCTTCATCAAACTCTTTTGATAAGCCCTGTTTTTTCCCATCTATATAGGGTATGCTTTGCTTCACCGAGCCGTCTGGAAAATAAAGAAAGGCGATACCCTGTCTTTTATCAGCTGCATACAGTTCACTTGACCATACATACAGGCCATAACTACGGTCTCTTTTATACTTGAGGTAATATCCGCTTTTCTTACCAAAGAGGTAATCAATCTTTTCCAGGGTATCCCCGGTCTGTGTATAAAATACCCATATACTGTCAAGCAAATGATTTCTCCGTCTTCCCTCCGATTTAAGAATTCCCGTTACATAGTAACTCTTCCAGTATCCATCAGGTTTACCGTCCCTGATATATCCCTCACCTGATACAGTACCATTGGGATACCTGAAGATATGGTAACCGTCTTCAAGTTTAGAGTCCTGAGCATTCAAACAAGCAATCAGAACCAGAGCTGCCGCTGATAATATTATCTTTTTTTTCATAATATCAAAGTCCAAGCCTATCAGAAATATCCAGCATTTTTCTGATAGGCTTCGCAGCTTTTCCTATCAGATCTTTTTCTATTAATATTTCCGGCTCTTCATATTTGAGTGTAAGATAAATCTTTTTCATTGTTATTAATTTCATATAATTACACTCGTTACACCTGCACGATTCGTCCCTTCCTTCTACAGAAAGAAATATTTTATCAGGCCTTAATTTTTTCATCTGGTGAATTATTCCGGGCTCGGTTCCAATAATATATTTTTTTGCATCATCGGTATTAATATATCTGAGTAAAGCTCCTGTTGAACCAATGAAATCTGCCATTTTTCTTACCGGTGTCTCACATTCAGGATGCACAATAATACCTGCATCAGGATTTTTTTCCTTTAAATCCAGTATTGCTTCAACTGAAATATTTTCATGCACATGGCAGGCACCCTGCCACATTATAATATCCCTGTCCACCTTATCAGCTATGTAAGCACCCAGGTTTCTGTCAGGTGCAAAAATAATTCTTTCTTCCACTGGAAGTGATTCAATTATTTTATAAGCATTGCTTGAAGTGCATATAATATCTGATAATGCTTTTATCTCAACTGATGAATTTATATAGCTTATTACTGTCCTTCCCGGGTTATCAGAAACAAATTTCTTAAAATCTTCAGGAGGGCAGGTATCTGCCAGTGAACAATTTGCATTAAGATCAGGTAAGAGAACCTTTGTTTCCGGTGATAATATCTTGGCTGTTTCAGCCATGAATTTTACACCGGCAAAAATAATAATATCAGCACTGGCAGATGCAGCTTTGCGTGAAAGTTCAAGACTGTCGTCAACAAAATCTGCAAGCTCCTGTATGTCGGCTGTCTGATAATAGTGTGCAAGAATAACAGCATTCTTTTCCTTCCTCATCCTTCTTATTTCGGATAATATATCTGTTCCGGGGGCAATTGCTTCATCTATGTATCCTTTTTCAATTATATCAGACTTTTTAAACATAATATTATTAAGATTATAAAACGATTTAATTATTTATGATAATATTAATAGGCTGTTGATACTGTTAAAACAAATTACAAAATTATCTTGCAAATATTGATATTAATAGCCGGAAAACATCTTATAAACAATCCAAAAATTATACCGATTTTGATTTGCAGATAATTATATATTTTATGAACAACTGTTAAAACCAGAGCTCTTGAATAATTTACACACAAAGCTAATGTATTTTGTTGTTTAATAAAGGTTGAAATTTTGCTTTAAAAAATTAATAAAAAACTCTCTTAATTGTTCACAGCACTATTTTATTGGAATTAAGGTCTTTTTTAAATAATTACCAAACCTTAATTAACATGTTTCAACAATTAATTTAACAGGCAGGAAAAAAAATTAGGTGGAAGAACATTTTTAACTGTTTATTGTCATATAATAAACCTGATATAAAAAAAAGACAACAGAGTATTAATATCACTTTTTTGTTGGTATCTTTAAAACAACTACAAGATAATGAAATATGAAGATAAAAATTGCTCTTGCATCTGATCATGCAGGTTATTATTTAAAGGAAAAAATAAAGAAATATCTTATTGATTCAGGATATGAAATTAAGGATTTTGGTTGCCATTCCCCTGATAATGTTGACTATCCTGATTTTATTCACCCTGCTGCAAGAGTAGTTGAATCAGGCCAGTTTGACATGGGCTTTACTGTATGTGGGAGTGGTAATGGCATGTCAATGACGGCAAATAAATATCCCGGGATCAGGTGTGCCCTGTGCTGGAATGAAGAAACAAGCAAGCTTGCCAGGGCTCATAATAATGCAAATATTTGTTCTCTGCCCGGAAGGTTTATATCCGATGCAGAAGCCCAAGTGATAGTAAAAACATTTCTTGAAACGGATTTTGAAGGGGGCAGGCATAAGAGAAGAATAGAAAAAATACCCTTAAAAAGAGTCTAGATGTTTTCAAACACCTGTAAATATGGTATAAGAGCTGTAGTGTACATTGCAGGTAACAGTAAGAACGGGGAGAATATCGGAATAAAAAAGATTTCTGAGGATCTCAACCTTCCAATGTCCTTCCTGGCAAAGATCCTTCAGCAAATGGCAAAAAAGAAAATACTTAATTCTTCGAAGGGGCCTCACGGAGGTTTTTCTCTTGCGCGGGAGCCGGAACAAATATTTATTATTGAGGTGGTAAAGGCTATTGACGGAGATGATGTTTTTCGAAGATGCGTATTACATAATTATGATTGTGTAAATAATGACCTTTCAAGACAAAAATGCACTCTTCATGATGATTATGTAAAATCCAGGCTGGAGATTAAAATACTGTTTGAAAGCAAAACCGTATACGACCTGGTTACAAACGCAAATAATTCCAATGCTTTATACTGATATTTAATATGGCAGGTGTTTATATTCATATCCCATTCTGTAAAAAGAAATGCCATTATTGTGATTTCTACAAGACTCTTGATACAGGCATGGCCGGTAGATATATTAATGCCCTTGAAAAGGAGATGGTATTACAGAAGGATTATCTTGAGAATAATGAAGTTAAAACGGTTTACCTTGGAGGAGGCACTCCTTCTGTGCTCACGGCAGTGCAGATAAGGGAGATCCTGGAAAAACTGAATGATGTTTTTGTTGTTTCTGAAAATGCAGAAATTACAATGGAGGTTAATCCCGATGATATAAGCAGGATATACGCAAGGGATTTAAAAAAAGCTGGAATAAACAGGATAAGCCTGGGAATACAATCATGGGATGACAGGATACTGGAATTCCTGAACAGGAGGCATTCTGCAGCCATGGCAAAAGAAGCACTGCAGGATATAACAGCTTCGGGAATAGACAATATATCAGCTGATATGATTTACGGAATTCCGGGTATGACACTCAGGCAATGGAAAGAAGATATACAACAGACTCTGGATATGGATATAAAGCACCTTTCAGCCTATCACCTGACAATTGAAAAAGATACTGTTTTCGGTAAGATGAAAATGGCCGGTGAACTAAAGGAAATTAAAGAAGAAGAAAGTGAAAAGCAATTTAATGTCCTGACAGATACCTGCAGGAAAAAAGGATTTATACAATATGAAATTTCAAATTTCTGCAGAGATGGTTATTTTTCAGTACATAATACCAATTACTGGAGGCAGGAACCCTACCTGGGACTCGGCCCCTCGGCGCATTCATATAACGGCGACAGCAGGCAATGGAATATAGCAAACCTGCAGGCCTATTTAAAATCACTGGATCAAGATAAAATCCCCGGCACAGTTGAGATTCTTTCTCTGAAAGACAAGTATAATGAATATATTATGACTTCATTAAGAACGATGTGGGGTATAAATTTTGATCTTGTGGAGGAGAAAATAAATAAGGAAAGCCGTGACTATCTAAATAACCTGGCCACACGTTTTGTGAAATACGGTATGATGACAAAAAAAGGAAATCAACTTATGCTGACCGACCAGGGCAAAATGATTTCCGATAATATCATTTCAGAGCTTATGATGACTTAGCGGCTTTTAAGCATAAAGCTGCTTGAGCCTATATTATGACCTTCAAGAAAAAGGTCTATCGTGTATGTTCCTTCGATAAAATCACCGTTGTTGTCAACAAAAATGCTCATCTCTACATCCTTATTGAGATAGTCAACAGTACGGTTCTCGGTGAATATCATTCTTTCTCCCTCAACTTCGAAAAGATTATCAGGTGAATTGGTTATCACCAGTCCATCAGGCCTGGTAACCCTCATATAAACTGTTTTCTTCCCGGCTTCCACAATGGGATTCTCATTTAATATGAAAGAGACCTCCAGCTTTTCGAAACGAGACAGCCTGTCTGTCTCCTTGCGTTTCTTGTTCAGGGTCATGGGTATTATTTCACGCGCTTTTATTACTGAAGCTACCTCAACTTTTGAACTGAGTTCATTCTTTTCCTGGGAAAGGGCAATATTCGATTGCTCAACCTGCCTCATCTGCGCTCTTATCTCCGTGTTTTCTGCCATCAGAAGCTGGTTTCTTGTATTCAGCGAATCAATCTGAACTATATAGCTCTTCATTATCTCACGCATGGTTGTTATCTCCTTACGATAGGTCCTGATTGTTTTTACATTGGAGGCATTGATGGCGAGGAGACGCTCAATTTTTTGCCTTTCTTCATCAAGCTTGGCATTAAGAGTATCGTTATTGGTTTTTAGGGTATCGTATCCATGCTTGAGCATGATAAGCTCATTGGTGAGCGAATCTTTCTGTTCGGTAAGGAGATTCTCCATTTCTATCATGCTGCTGCGCTGGACGAAATATAATATTACCATAGCCGCAAGTATTGTACCAAGCACACCTGCTAAAACTGTCAGTAAAGTTTTTGTTTTATTCCGTTTCTGAACACCGCCTTCAGGTTTAATAAGATTCTTATCTTCTTCCATGTCATTTATATTATTCTGTTTAGGATTCAAATTTAAGAATAATTTGTCATTCTGCTGATTCCCATTTGAAGGGGAAAAAGAAACCCTGGTCCGTGCCTGCCTTCCCTGCCTGTTAACACTATCCGTGGTTCAATAATAAAGTTCATAAAATATTAATAATAATTTTTCTTATTAAGCAAATAAGAAATTTACAATTTATATATTCTCAGCGCATTGCATTTACATTTATAAAACAGGAAATATGAGCGGTTTTTTCGGAGCTATAGCAAAGAGTGATACAGTCAAAGACGTTTTCTACGGTACTGATTATAATTCTCACCTGGGTACAAGAAGGGCAGGTATGGTGTTTTATAACAGGAAAGATGGTTTTCAGCGCACAATACACAGCCTTGAAAACAGCTATTTCAGGACTAAATTTGAAGACGACCTGGATAAGTTCAGCGGAAGGCATGGGATAGGTGTTATAAGTGATACCGATCCGCAGCCTATAATGTTTAATTCTCACCTGGGGCGCTTTGCCATAGCCACCGTGTGCCGGATGGTTAATATAGAAGAACTGGAGACCTATTTCCTTACAGACCGAAAACATTTTACTGAAAATTTCGAAGGGAATGTCAATCCAACTGAAGTTGTGGCCAACCTTATATGTGAAGAATATGATTTTGTGGCCGGCATAGAAAATGTCTTTGATAAAGTAAAAGGCTCATGCTCGCTTATAATTCTCACTCATGACAGGATTATTGCAGCCCGTGATAAGCTTGGACGTACTCCCGTTCACATCGGTAAAAAGAAAAATGCCTTTGCTGTGGCTTCAGAAACGACATGCTTTCCAAACACGGGTTTCGAAGAAGTTTATTGCCTTGGACCGGGTGAAATAGTGGAAATTACTGCCGATGCTTACAGGACTGTGAGGAAAAGGGGTAAAAAAATGCAGATATGTGCCTTCCTCTGGGTGTATTACGGCTATCCATCTTCCGATTATGAGGGTATAAATGTTGAACAGTGCAGGTATCGCTGCGGAGCTGCTCTTGCCAGGCGAGACAGTGTTGAGGCTGACCTGGTAGCCGGTATACCCGACTCGGGGATAGGGCATGCCATCGGGTATGCCAATGAAAAACACCTGCCCTATGCACGTCCTTATTCAAAATACACTCCTACATGGCCCAGGAGCTTTATGCCTCAAAACCAGGAGATGAGAGACCTGGTTGCGAAAATGAAACTTATTCCTGTTAAATCGCTTATAAAAGGTAAAAGGCTGATATTTTGTGATGACTCAATAGTGAGGGGTACTCAATTAAAAGACAACACTAAAGATCTCAGAAAGGCAGGTGCCACAAAGGTGCATATGAGAATAGCCTGTCCGCCCCTTACCTTCCCATGCAATTTCCTGAACTTTTCCCAGTCACGGTCTACAATGGAGCTGGCCAGCAGGAAAGCCATCAAACAACTCGAAGGCTCTGAAGAGAACCTCAGGGAATATGCCGATCCTGCATCAGAAAAGTACGGGGCCATGGTAAAAAAGATAGCGAAAAACCTTGGTATTGATTCTCTTATGTACCAGGATCTTAATGACCTGGTTGAGGCCATAGGCCTGCCCAAGGAACAGCTATGTACCCATTGCTGGGACGGCAGCAGCCATTATTGATAAGCTCAGTTCTTTCTGCCGGTAAGTAGCTTTCTTGTAACTTCACGGGTAACCCTGCCGGCAAGGACATCCTTACGGCCGTCAATAAATTCAGCCGTTTCATTAGGATATCGCTTCGATAATTCCCTTAAAGCCCAGGAAAGGGCTTTGATTACCATGTCGTCCCTGTCTGCAACAAGCATTTCGCATATCATCAGGGTGCGGCCTATATCACCGTCCCCTCTTTGTGACTTGAGGTTCAGTGCCACGGTAGAAACGAGAGCAACGCGCCTCCACCACCTGTCAGCAGAAGAAGCCCATTTTTTTATATCGTCGTCAGTAATACACCCCAGCCTCCAGGCAGGACCGCTTACCTGGGTTCCGAATGAATCTGTTGAAGCCCAGTTATCCATGTAGGTACCCAGCACCAGGATATCATTCAGTTCAAGCTGCTCAATTATCCTGTATTTCTTGTTAAGCAGGCCAAAAGCTACCTGCTGTACCTCAAATATTCCCGCCAGTGCCATCTCCTTGCAGAGACGTATAATCTGCCCGGCATCCTCCCTGGCTATGTCGTTCCTTATTAGCTTAGTTATCATTTTCAGGTCTTCAGACTTAACTCCGATTACCTTCATTGAAGTGGGAAAATACCATTCCGAAAGCCCTTTCCTGGACCGGTCTGAATGAACATTTAAAAAAGAAAGGGTTTTATTGATCAATGTACCGGTGTTGAGCATCAGTATAATTTTTAATCCTGCAAATTAAGAAAAATTACTTTATCATCTGAAGATTATGTTTTGTTTATATTTGTTTCAATTACTCAACAATCCTCACCTTGACGGGAAAGCCGTAATGGTAAGGGAAGACAGTCATATTAATTTTGGCCGGACTTTATATTCTCCGCATGCTGATATACCTTACGACTGGTATTCTGTAAGATGGACCGGGGCTCTAAGCTCTCCTGTTACAGGGGAAATAAATATCGGTATAGAAAGGAATAATGGGTACAGGCTGTATATTAACGATGAATTTATAATTGATAACCGGATAAAAAAATCAAACGGCAGAATTACAGGGGAATAGTCCTTCATTAAAGAGGATGAGTATAATTCAGCCTCTTTTCCCCTTTGGCTACGGTCTTTCATATACCAGCGTCGTTATTCCCAGCCTCCGCATTTAAAATATTCGCTTCCCTGCCAATTGTTAAATAAAGTTTATGCAATACCATATTTATCAGGTTTTCGTAATTTTATAACTCGTTACCGTTAAATGTCATACCAAAACATTAAAAAAATGAAAACACGTCTTCTTATCCTTCCAGGTATCATCGCGCTTTTACTGGGGGCCTGTTCCACACAGGAAAAACAAAGCGAATTGAAAATTGACTATGAAAAATACCAGCTTGATAACGGGCTGGATGTCATCCTCCACCAGGATAAGTCCGATCCAATTGTGGCAGTGGCCATTCAGTATCACGTTGGTTCAAACCGTGAAGTTCCGGGGCGTACGGGCTTTGCCCACCTCTTTGAACACATGATGTTCCAGCAGTCTGAGAACGTTGGACAGGACCAGTTTTTTAAACTTATACAGGGAGCCGGCGGAACATTGAACGGCGGAACCAACAAGGATGGCACAATTTATTTTGAGGTGGTACCTAAAAATGCCATTGAAATGGTGCTGTGGGCTGAATCTGACCGTATGGGCTACCTGAGCAATACGGTTACGGCATCTGCCTTCGCCAACCAGCAGAACGTAGTACAGAATGAAAAAAGACAGAGCTATGATAACAGGCCCTACGGGCATACCAGCTATGTCATTGATAAAAATCTCTTTCCCGAAGGGCATCCTTATTCATGGCAGGTCATAGGAGAAATGGAAGATCTTTTCAATGCAACCGTCGAGGATGTTAAGGAATTCCATGCAAAATACTATGTGCCGAATAATGCCACACTTACCATTGCGGGCGATTTTGACAAAGAAGAAATAAAAGCTCTCGTTAACAGGTATTTCGGCGAAATACCCGGCGGGGAAAAGGTAAATGACCTGGATCCGATGCCTGTTACTCTGACAGAGACAAAAAAATTATACCATGAAGATAATTTTGCCCGCACTCCTGAACTGACAATGGTATGGCCTACCGTTGAACAGTATCACCCCGATTCCTATGCCCTGGATTTCCTTGGGCAGCTTCTTGGCAGCGGTAAAAAAGCTCCGTTTTATAAGGTCCTGGTAAAAGAAAGGAAAATGACCTCAAGGGCAAGGGTATATAATAACTCCTCGGAGCTGGCAGGGAAATTCAATATATCTGTTAATGCTTACCCGGGTTTTTCACTTGCCGAGGTTGAGAATGCTGTTTATGAAGCCTTTGACCTCTTTGAAGAAGAAGGGATCACCGAAAATGACCTTGAGAGAATTAAGGCAGGGCTGGAAACCCGGTTTTACAACGGCATGAGTTCCATACTGGGCAAATCATTCCAGCTGGCACGTTATAATGAATATGCGGGTGATCCCGGGTTCGTGACCGAGGATCTGCAGAATATACAGTCGGTTACGATCGATGATATCATGAGGGTTTACGAGAAATATATCAAGGGAAAACCCTTTGTGGCAACAAGTTTTGTACCGAAAGGGAAAGTTGATCTGATTGCCGAAGGAGCTGTTGATGCCGGTATAGTAGAAGAAAATGTGCTTGAAGCAACAGAGGTCGATCAATCACAGATTGCTGAAAATGAAATAATTGAAAAAACCGAAACAAGCTTTGACAGGTCAGTAATACCTGCAATCGGTCCTGACCCCGAACTAACTCTTCCCGGGATATGGAAGGGCGAACTTGATAACGGGATAAGGATGTGGGGAATAAAACACGATGAGCTGCCTCTGGTAAGCTATAACCTTAAAATTAAAGGCTCTCACCTGCTGGAAGACCCGGATAAGGCCGGAACGGCAAGCCTGATGGCACAACTTATGAATGAAGGCACTGCAAATAAAACACCTGAAGAACTGGAAGAAGCCATTGACCTGCTGGGAGCATCTATCCGCATACACGCCACCGGTGAGGCTATAGTGGTATCGGTCAATACCCTGTCAAGGAATTTTGAGAAGACGGTAAATCTCGTTGAAGAGATGCTTTTGGAACCAAGGTGGGATACTACTGAATTTGAACTGGCCAAGGAAAGTGTTATAAACTCCTTCCCCAGGAACAGGGCTAACCCAAGCTATATGGCATCACGTGCACTCAGCAGGCTTATGTATGGAGAGGATCATATATTTTCAGTGCCCTTTGGCGGAACTGAAGAAACAGTCCCCGGAATAAGCATGGATGACCTTAAGGAATTTTACAATACCAAATTGTCTCCCTCACTTGCCAGCTTCCATATAGTAGGTGATATAGACAGGGAAAGAGTGGAAACAGCCCTTGCTTCCCTCGGGGAGAGATGGGAGAAAAAAGATCTTCAATTACCTGAAATAGAAATACCCGGTAAACCCGATCAGTCAACTATATACTTCGTCGATTTCCCCGGAGCCAAGCAATCGGTTATACTTATAGGAAACCTTTCCATACCCAGGAATCATCCCGACTACTACCCTGCCTATGTTGCTAACTATAAGCTGGGAGGTTCATTTAACGGAATAGTTAACCTGATACTCAGGGAGGAAAAAGGGTATACCTACGGGGCACGAACGGGATTTTCGGGCGGACTGTATACCGGCACCTTCACGGCCAGCTCCAGCGTGCGTACTACTGCCACTCTTGAATCTGTTCAGATCTTTAAGGAGGAAATGGAGAAATATCGCAATGGCATTTCACAGGAGGATATTGATTTTACAAAAGAAGCCCTGCTGAAATCCAATGCCCGGGCTTTTGAAACACAGGGCTCTCTTCTGTCTATGTTAAGCAACATCAGCCAGTATGACCTGCCCCATGACTATATCAAGGAGGAGGAAGAGTTTGTGCGGAGCCTGACCATAGATAAACACAAGGAACTGGTGAATAAATATATAGATCCTTCAAGGATGTATTATGTAATTGCCGGTGATGCTGAAACACAGGTGCCTGAACTTAAAAAACTGGGACTGGGTGATCCGGTGATGGTGGAACTCTGAAATGGCCTCTACGGCGCCAGCCTCCTTACTACCCATAATCCTTCCTGAAGCCGGAACTCAATCCTGTCATGCAGGCGGTTTTCCCCTTCCTTCCGGAACTCAAACAGATCAGGGATAAGGCGGTAACCGCTCCGGTAATCAGGTCTTCAGGGCTGGGTGTCGTGGTAGGTAATTGCCAGTTTTTAATACCTGTCAATGAGATACTGCCTGTCAGGTATTTCAGTGCTCTGGCCTGATGCTTGAGGATACCCTCCCGCTGCTATCGGAGGCAGAAAGGGCGTGAAAAGAATTAGTATACTATAAGCATTAATTAGAGTTATCTTGTTTTTTAAATAAGCAATTAGGAGGGAAATAATATGGCTTTTACATTGGACATAGGAGCTAAAGCTCCTGATTTTAAACTGAAGGCGACAGACGGAAATGTTTACCGGCTGTCGGATTTTGATGACATCAGATACCTGGTGATCTTTTTCACATGCAACCACTGTCCTTATGTTATAGGATCGGATGAACACACAAGGATAATAGCAAACAGATTCATACCGGAGGGAGTGAAATTTGTGGCGATTAATTCAAACAGCCCCGACACCTATCCCGAAGATGACTTTGACCACATGGTTGAACGCATGAAGAAATATAGTTTCCCATGGCTATACCTTTATGACGATACCCAGGAAATCGCGCTTAAATACGGTGCCCTGAGAACACCTCATTTTTATGTTTTTGATGAGAACAGGAAACTGGTTTATACGGGCAGGGCTGTTGATAATCCTAAAAATACCGTGCTGGCAACTACAAATGAACTTGAAAAAGCGCTTGAAGAACTTGTATCGGGAAAAGGAATTTCTGAGCCCGTGACCAATCCTATAGGATGCAATGTGAAATGGGAAGGGAAAGATGCTCACTGGATGCCCCCCGCTGCCTGCGACCTGGTATGACCCCCCTTTGAAGGGGAAGCCCAGGCCCGGGTGTCGGGACAGGGATGAGATAATAAATACTCTTATGGTTACGAAGCCACACTGAATAGATACAACCGGGCTTATCCTGACCTTGATGCTATAGGTAAACTGGATTTTGAAGTAATGAAATTATATAAAATTGACACCAGGACAGCCGTTATGATAGGAAAATTCTACCTTACCCGTTCAATAGGAGACCAGCAAGGCTATTATACACTAATATGGCAAAAAATAGATGGTGTCTGGAAAATAATAAGTGATCACTCAAGTGGCGGACCGGTTGAATGATTACTTTACCCAGGTTGTAACTGTAGTGAAGGTGTTTTGGTCACCTTCAATAAAGGTTTCAAGGTAAACCAGCTCACTCTTGCTTATTTTATCAATTGATGCCGTCTGTACCAGTCCACCGTCAGGTGTGAATACGAGCTGCGTTTCTCCTACCAGCTCCCAGTTACCGGTTTCATCGTCAATAAGAGGATACTCTTTAATATAGGTACCATCACTGAAAAACTGCATTGTACCATCAGTATATACTGCCTTGAAACCTGCAACAATGGTTTTTATGGTTTCATTTGCACTGTTGGTGGTAATATTCTCGAACTTCCACACCCCGTCGGTTAAGAGTGTAACACGATCCTTCTGGCAGCTGCTGAGATTCAGAAGCAATACAGAAATCAATAGATAGGCAGGAATGCTGATGATTCTTTTCATGGTACTCGTATGTTTATTGTTATTCGCAGCTCAAAAATAATCATTTTAAAATATTGTTGAATCCTAAAACCGTAAAATCCCAAAATGCTTATCTCGGCACCTATCCCTTTCAAACAATTTAATACCTAAACAACAGCCCGGTTCAACAGTTCAACACTTTAAAAATAATCAAGCATACTGTCAATAAGCTCCATCCCTCCCCTTATCCCCTCGTCCTCAAACAAGGTATTGCCGGTTTTGTCGATTAACTTTATTTCAATCCTGGCGTCAACAGTCTCTTTTATTATCCGTGTCATTGAACCCGGCAGCGGTGCTTGTTGAACCGGTTGTTATAATTGCTTAAATGTAACCTTTTACCCGCTTCAACGAATTTACCAATCAACAATTCAACAATTCTTTTTACTTTTCCTATCTTGCATAAAACCAAAAATACCTCAAATGGAACCAAGCCGAACCTTCGACCTCCTCGACAGATATATGCTGTATTTTCCCGATAAGACAGATGCTCTGGCAGAAAAAAAAGACGGGAAATGGATATATTACAGCGCAAGACAATATTATGAATTATCACACTTCTTTGCTTTCGGAATGCTGGAAATGGGATTTAATAAAGGGGATAAGATTATTACCATATCAAATAACCGGCCCCAGTGGAATTTTGTTGACATGGGCATGGCAATGCTGGGTCTGATTCACGTTCCCGTTTTTACCTCTATGACATGCAACGAATACCGTTATGTGTTTGAGCATTCCGAAGCAGCAATGGTGATTGTTTCGGATAAAAAACTCTATAATGCCATTAAACCGGTATGTGATGAAGAGATTAACATAAAATATGTATTTACTTTTGATGAAATTGAAGGCGTTCCAAACTGGAAAGAAATAGTTGACAGGGGCAAAAACTGTGGTGCCTCAATAATTCAAAAGGCGGAAAAGCTGAAAACAGAGGTCTTGCCTGGCGACCCGGCATCTCTTATTTATACTTCAGGCACAACGGGCAGGGCAAAAGGGGTGATGCTCTCCCATACGAACCTGGTACGGAATTTCATTGCTGCAGCTGAAGTGTTCCGGCTAAAAGCCACGGATAAATACCTCAGCATTCTTCCCTTATGTCATGTGGGCGGACGTATGGGTAATTACCAGACACAGTACTCCGGCGCTTCAATCTATTATGCCGAAAATATGGGTACCATAGCTTCCAATCTTAAAGAGATTCAGGCAACGGGTTTTGATGCGGTACCAAGAATACTGGAAAAGGTTTATGATAATGTGATAGCTAAAGGCAAAGCCCTGAAAGGAATTAAGAAAAAGATATTCTTCTGGGCTGTTGACCTGGGACTGAAATATAAACCCTTCGGTCAGAAATCATGGTTCTATTACCGGAAATTACAAATAGCTGATAAACTTATATTTTCCAAATGGAGGGATGCTCTTGGAGGAAAAGTCAGGCTTGTGGGCTGCGGGGGAGCAAGCCTGCAGGCAAGGCTTGAGCGGATATTTTGGGCCGCCGGGCTTAAAATACTCAATATGTATGGCCTTACTGAAACATCTCCGATCATTACAATAAACAGGCAGGAACCACCTCTGTGCCGGCTGGGATCGGTGGGGGCACTTATCGATGGAGTGGAAATGAAGATTGCTGACGACGGTGAGATATTGTGCCGGGGGCATAATGTCATGCTTGCTTATTATAAAGACAAAGAGCTTACGTCACAGCTTATCGATGAGGAAGGATGGTTCCATACAGGTGATGCAGGGTATATTGAAGACGAAAAATTCCTTATGGTTACCGATCGTAAAAAAGATATATTTAAACTATCTAATGGTAAATTTGTAGCACCCCAGATCATCGAAAATAAACTCAAGGAATCTCCTTTTGTTGACCAGGTTATGGTTACCGGGGAACATCAGAAATTTGCCAGCGCCCTGCTTGTACCCGATTTTAATTACCTTAAAAACTGGTGCATTGCCAATGGTCTGTATAATAATGAGAATATAAATGAGCTGATCAGCCTTCCCTTTATTCATGAACTGTTCTCCCGGGAGATAAATAAACTTAATAAAGAACTCTCTGAAAGTGAGAAAATATTACGCTTCAGACTGGTCGCCGATGAATGGTCGCCCCTAAGCGGGGAATTGTCAGCCAGCCTGAAACTTAAAAGACAGGTGATAGAATCCAAATACAGTGAGATAATAGATAATATCTACCGGAAAATCCATGCATAAGCATTCTTTTGAAAATGGAAATCGTTGAGGTTAAAAATACAAGACAGGCGAAACTGTTCCATGATGTGGCAAGAATTATTTACAAAAATGATGATACCTGGGTATGCCCCCTGGACGATGAGATTGAATCCATTTTTGACCCTGCCCGCAATGTCTTCTTTAAACACGGCATTGCTACAAGATGGATCCTGTATGACAATTCCAGTAAACCGGCCGGACGCATAGCTGCTTTTATCGATGAAAATACTGCCGGCCAGCAAAACCAGCCCACCGGGGCTATGGGTTTCTTTGAATGCCCGAATGATAAAAATGCCGCTTATAAACTGTTTGATACAGCACGTGACTGGCTGAAAAAAAAAGGGATGGAGGCCATGGACGGACCTGTTAACTTCGGTGAGACCGATAAATACTGGGGCCTCCTGGTCGACGGCTTCACACATCCCTCTTACGAGATCGCCTATAATCATCCTTATTACCGCGACCTATTCGAATCATATGGTTTCAGGATTTATTATAAACAGGAGGGTTTTCATCTTGACCTTAAAAAGAAACTGCCACCAAGGTTTATGAAAATAGCTGAATGGATAGCCGCCAAACCCGAATATTCCTTCCGTCACTTCACCTGGAAAGAAATGGACAGGTGGGTGAATGATTTTGCTGCTGTCTATAATGAGGCATGGGCTTCTTTTAAAACAAATTTTAAGCCCATGGAAGCTGAATATATCAAAAAAACCCTGAGAAAGGCAAAGGCAATTATTGACGAGGAATTTATTTGGCTGGCCTATTATAAGGATAAACCCATAGCTATATACCTTATGTGGCCCGACGTAAACATGATCCTTAAACATCTCAATGGCAGGCTGAACCTTCCCGCAATGATCAAATTTCTCTACCTGAAAAAGAAAAAAACCATTACCAGGGCAAGGGGAGTACTTATGGGTGTTATACCGCAATATCAGGGCAGGGGAGTGGAATCGGGAATAATACTGAAAGTGGCAGAAGTAATGGCTAAAAAATCACATTATAAGGAAATTGAATTTTCATGGGTGGCCGACTTCAATCCGAAAATGAGGAAAATATTTTTATCGGTGGGATCTGTTCCCGCAAAGCATTATATTACATACAGGTATATGTTCGATCCGGATGCTGAATATCAACGTTACCCCATACCGGATATTATATGATAAGGAATATTCCATCATTCCATTAAACCATTAATCCCACAGTATGCACTACGACATAATCATCATCGGAGCAGGCCTGGGAGGCCTTACGGCAGGGGCCAAACTGGCAAAAGAAGGAAAAAAGATATTGTTAATTGAACAACATGACATACCGGGAGGCTGCGCAACAAGCTTCATGCGGAAACAGTACACCATGGAAGTGGGGCTTCATGAGATGGATGGATTACACAGCCGTGATCTCAAAACAAAAATATTCAGTGATCTGGGCATCTTCGACAGGGTAAAATTTCTTAGGGTACCTGAATTTTACAGGTTTTACAATACCAGGCACGACATTGTTATACCTCATGATCCCGCTGAGGCTATGAATATACTTTTAAAATCTTTCCCGGGAGAGGAAGAAGGGATTGGGACCTATTTCGAACACGTGCTCAATGCAAGAAGGATAACGGCTGCATCAAGGGATGTAAAAGATAAAAGTATTGGAGCCTTCCTTGACGAAATAATAAGTGCGGAGGACCTTAAACTTGTCCTGCTCGGAAACCTTGGCTATTTCCATGACGATCCCTATACTCTGTCATATTATTATTACCTCAATGCACAGGGAAGTTATTATACGGGAGGGGCAAATTTTGTAAAGGGAGGATCCCGGAAACTGTCCGATGCACTGGCAGACATCATTATAAGTAACGGGGGAGACATCAGGCTCAAACATGAAGTTACAGGCATAATTTATGAAGAGGATAAACCGGTGGGAGTGAGGTACAGGAAGACCAGGGGAAGTGACGGTATCTACTCAGACAGGGCTTCTGAGATAATTGTTAATTCCTCCTTGCCACTCCTGGCTGAGAATCTATTACCTGCCGGCAGGGGGCAGGAACTGAAAAATGCAATCAGTGGACTGGAAATAGGGGCATCCCTGCTGACGGTTTATTATGGCTTTAAGACCATACTTAAATCGCTCGGGAATAAGTATTATTCAACTTTCATATTCGATGAGTCAGTGAAAAACCAGGCAGATATAGCCGGAAATAATCATTCTGATTTTGACAGAAGAAGCTTCACCTTTGTTGATTACAGCCAGCTTGACTCGGCACTGGCACCGGAAGGTAAAAGTGTAGGTGCTGCCTGTTGTATCGATTATCCGGAAGACTGGGAGGACCTGAGTGCCGAAGAATATAAATTTCGAAAGAAGAAGGCGGCAGAAATTATTACAGCCAGGCTTGATAATCTTATCCCCGGCTTTAAGGAAGCAGTGGACCATGTAGAAGTGGCAACAGCCCTCACGGTGAAGAAATATACACTTAACAAGAAAGGAGCGGTCTATGGCTTTGCTCAAAAACCGGGCAAAGCAAGCGGCTACCTCTCAGTCCTGCCCGCTAACCTTCATATAGCATCCGCATGGGGCAAATTCGGCGGCGGCTTCTCCGGAGCTATATACAGCGGGTATATGACGGCACTGGATATTCTAAGGAAAGGTTGAAAATGAGTTTGTTCATAACTCATCACTCACCGCTATTTAATAAGGCCCAGCTTCCTTGCTCTTTCTTCCCAGTTCTTACGTGCCAGTACCTGCATATCCTCTACATTGTCCATCTCATCAACTATTTCAAGTCCTATTAACGTTTCAAATACATCTTCCATGGTAACCAGCCCGCTTACCATACCGTATTCATCAACTACCATGGCTATATGCGCTTTCAGGTCAATGAGCTTGTAGAATAACTTTATGATCGGCATCTCCTCGTTTACTATCTTAACTGGCCTTTTAATGGTTTTTAATGGCCTGTCCCCCTCTTTATCAATTATTTTTTCCATTATCTCATCCTTCAGCACAAAACCGGTGAAATTGTTTAATTCATCCCGGTAAACAGGAATTCTTGAAAAATTAATTTCTTCATGACTCTCATAAAAATCGTTGATTGCAGTATTTTCTTCCGCTGCAATCACTACAACCTGGGGAGTCATAATATTCCTTACCTTAATATGCCTGAATTTCATAAGATTCTTTAGTAATTGCGATTCTTCATCATCAATTACACCTTCTTCTATAACACTGTCAGTTAAAGCCCTGAATTCAGTCCTGCTGATCAGAGGGTTTATTGCCTGGTCCCTGCGTAGCTTTTTGGTGATAAAATTGGTTAGGATGATAAAGGGATATAAGGGGGAATATATCATTATCTTTAAAGCGATAACAGTAAAAGAACCCATACTTTTCCAGTATAAGGCACCCAGTGTTTTTGGTATTATCTCGGAAAGGATTAGTATTGTAAGTGTAAGAATAATTGCTACCAGGGTCAGATATTCTTCTCCCCATAACTTCTGGGCATGTGAACCAACACCTGCAGCACCTATTGTGTGTGCAAATGTGTTCAGTGTCAGTATGGCCGACAGGGGAAGGTCTATATTCCTTTTGTACTTTTCAAGTGTTACGGCATACTTCTTCCCCTCCTTTATTTTCATATTTATAAAAACAGGGGTTGTGCTGAGCAAGGATGCTTCCAGTATGGAACACAGGAAGGAAAAAAGCAGCGCTGTTGCAAGGTATATAAATAAAAGACCCATTTATGTTTATAAAGATGAAAGATAAAAGTCAAATGACAAAAGCTTACACTTCAACCCACTTCACATACAGCATATAAGCCAGCGACAGTATTATTGCCCCAAGAAACAGTCCCATAAAGCCAAAGGCAATGAAACCACCAATGGCGCCAAAGAAAATAACCAGCATGGGCACGTTAGCATCCTTACCCATTATAATGGGTTTCAGAATATTATCTATAAGACCCATTAAAAGGAAGTATACAGTCCATAAAGCAGCAGGCAGAGGATCCATAAAAGCGAAAAGGTAAATTATCAGCGGTATATTGAATAATATTGCCGGTATCTGCGCTATTGTCATAATGAGCAAAATAATTATCCATACCGCAGCAAGCGGGATATCTGCCAGTATCAGCCCCAGCCCCATCAGTGTTGTTTGTATTATTGCAACACCTAAAACACCAGTGGCTACGTTACGTATAGTAGTGAGTGATACATCAAGAAACTCTTCACCCTTGTCACCGGCTACCTTCTCAAATATAAGCTTGCCTGATCGTTCTGCGTTCTTGAAGTAAACCATGAATATGCCTGCCAGTATAACTGAAAGGGCAAACTGTAATATTCCCATTCCTGTATTGGCAATGGCCCCGAGCAGTTTTTCCGCAAAATTACTTATCTGGGGCATAAATCCTTTTAATGATTCCCCGAGATTCTCGGAGGCCTGCATCCAGTTATCATACACCCATTGCCCTATAAGGGGCCAGTCGGCCACTGCCCCGGTTGGTGGAGGGATTTGCAGATTCCCCTCCGGGATCGTGTCTGCCAGATATTTTACCCCGTCAACAAGCTGGTTCACAAGCCAGATACTGGGTAACACCAGCACAGAGAGGCCTACCAGGGTGATCAGTAAAGATGCCAGTTTCTTCCGGCCCCTGAAATGACCACTGAGCCATTCAAGAAGGGGGAAAAGTACGATGGCTATAATAAGAGACCAGAGAAGGATGCTTATAAAGGGCTGTACAATTTTATAGCACAGGAATATAACAATGAACAAGCCTCCCAGCTTGAGTATCAGGTCAATGGATATATTTAATATCCTCTTCTTTTCCTCTTTACCCGGATCGGTTTTTCCACTCATATTAATAAATATAATTTAGTCTCTTTAGGTTAATCATTCATATTTCCCCTTGGCCTTCTGTTCCTTCCTTCCCTTCCCGTAAGACCATCACCGATATCATTTCTTGCCTTCTCAGCAAGTTCCTCCAGCTTTGCAATTACTTCAGGATACAGTTCTTTTACATCATACCTCTCCCCCGGATCCCTGCGCAGGTCATAAAGAGCATATTCTGCCCTGCCCTGAGAATAAGGGCCGGGAAAACCGTCATTACCCGGCAAGACATTCTTATATGAACGGTGATCATGAGGAAAAACGAGCTTCCACTGACCCATCCGTACAGCTTCAAGATTATTATTGTGATAATAATAATAAAACGATTTTCTGGGCTCTGCATCCTTATCCCCTTTCAGCAAAGGCAGAATACTCACACCGTCAATCTTACGGCCGGGCAGCCGGGCCCCGGTAATGTCGGCCAGGGTGGGAAGGATATCAATTGTGGAAGCAAGCCTGTTGGAAACCTGTCCCGCCTCTATTAATGCCGGCCAGTGCATTATGCAGGGCTCACGTACACCTCCCTCCATACTTGTTCCCTTCCCTTCTTTCAACCCTCCCGTGGAACCGGCATGGTTACCGTAGTTGAGCCAGGGACCATTGTCGCTTGTAAAAATTACAAGGGTATTTTCAATCAGACTATTTTCCTCCAGTGCTTTCATTATTTCGCCAAGCGACCAGTCGATTTCCATAATTACATCACCATACAAACCCTGCCGGCTCTTCCCCCTGAATTTATCGGAAACACCCAGCGGAACATGTGGCATTGAATGAGGCACATAGAGAAAGAACGGTTCATTCCGGTGTTTTTTTATGAAACTGACCGCTCTTTCTGTATACCTGGTGGTCAGCCTGTCCTGGTCTTCCAGACCCTCAAGGTATTCAATAACCTCATTGCCCTCAATAAGGGGCAGGGGAGGGTAATTTGCCTTTCCGGGATTCAGTGATTCTCCTGTAAGCGGCCCTCCATCATAATCAACAGGCCACATGTCATTTGAATAGGGTATCCCCAGGTATTCATCAAAACCATGCTGCAATGGCAGAAAAGGCTCAAGGTCACCAAGGTGCCACTTGCCG
Organism: Bacteroidota bacterium; assembly: GCA_011050615.1. Classification (GTDB taxonomy): domain Bacteria; phylum Bacteroidota; class Bacteroidia; order Bacteroidales; family VadinHA17; genus UBA9300. Next base: position 2,949 of record DRFJ01000043.1, on the reverse strand, counting down.
AAAATACCCGTTGCATAGCCCTTCTGTTTTAACAATTCAGCAATGGTCATTTCATCAGGATTAATACCGCTCTGTGAATTCGGGCCGAAAACCTGTGGCATATTCAGACGGTTGGCATAACAGCCGGTAAGCAATGCAGTTCTTGAGGCTGAGCAGGCTCCGTGAGCTGAAAGGAAATCTGTAAAGCGTAAACCATTACAGGCCAGCTTATCCAGGTTGGGAGTCTCATATCCCCCGGCACCATAGCTGCCAAGATCCCCATAACCCATGTCATCGCAAAAAATGATTACAATGTTTGGAGTCGTGATGTCGCTATTATTTGTTGTACAGGAGTTGACAAACAGAACGAAGGAAATTAACACCAGTGGCAATATCAACTTATTCATAGTATTGTACAAATGATAATATTGTAAAAATAAAAAAAAAATTACCACACGCACAACACCGGAGGCCTTGAATAAGAATAGCCACAGTGCCCAATGTGGAGTAAGATACAACAACCACTTATCACAACACCGGAAGCCTTGAATAAGAATAGCCACAGCCACACCTGAGGAAAGGGAAATAAATTAACTTATCCTGTCAGATTTGTACAATAATTTATAGATTTATATCAAAATAATAGTATAAACATCCTGTCTGAAAGGACTAAACAGATACCAAAATGAATGAAACCTTTTCCATCAGTCCGGGCGGTGAGAAATTTCCGTTGCCAGGACCTGAGCATTACAAAAGTGAATTTAAAAAAATCAGGGAACGTGTTGACCAGGAGCGCGCCAGAGGGCGTGAAATAGTTGTGGTTATGGGTGTAGGCTTCGTGGGTGCCGTTATGGCTGCCATTGTTGCTGATACGGTTGATGATAAGGGGGAGCCCTCCAAATTCGTTATAGGCATGCAGCGTCCCAGTGTCAGAAGCTACTGGAAAATACCAATGCTTAACCGTGGAGTTTCACCCGTGAAAGCAGAGGATCCCGAAGTGGATCCAATGATAGCACGTTGCGTCAATGAAAAGAAAACACTCATTGCAACCTATACCTATGATGTGCTTAGTCTGGCAGATGTTGTTGTGGTGGATGTCCAGTGTGATTATATTAAAAAAGACCTGGGCAATGTCCGTTCAGGCCGGACAGATATGGCTGCACTTGAAGCATCCCTGGCCGTGATAGCCGAACATATACCGCCTGAAACCCTGGTACTGATTGAAACTACCGTGGCACCTGGTACAACTGAACAGGTAGCCTATCCCATAATGAAGAAAATATTCAGGAAGAGAAGCATAACATCCGATCCCCTGCTCGCACACAGCTATGAGAGAGTAATGCCGGGGCGTAATTATGTTGCCAGCATACGCGATTTCTGGAGGGTGTGTAGCGGTATCAATGATAAAGCCAGGAAGAAAGTGGTAAAATTCCTGAATGAGGTACTGAATACGGATGAGTATCCTCTGACGGTGATGGACAGGCCCATTGAGTCGGAGACGGCAAAAATCGTTGAAAACAGTTACAGGGCTACAATTCTGGCCTTCCTTGATGAATGGAGCCTCTATGCTGAACGTAACGGGGTGGACCTCATTAAGGTGATCGAGGCAATAAAGGTGAGACCCACCCACAGCAATATTATCTTCCCGGGTCCCGGTATAGGAGGGTATTGCCTGCCTAAGGACGGCGGGCTGGGCGTATGGGCTTACAAACATATCCTCGGCTTTGAGGATGATATCTTCAGGATCACCCCCATGGCAATTGACATAAATGATACCCGCGGCATACATGTCGGACAGCTTACTCGTGATGCACTGCGTAATATGGGTCAGCCCATAGCCGGCGCTGAAGTGCTGGTATTGGGTGCTGCCTACCGCCAGGATGTGGGCGACACCAGGTATAGCGGCTCTGAGATAGTGATAAGGAAACTGACCGAAATGGGAGCTGAAATTAAAGTGCATGATCCTTACGTTGAACACTGGTTTGAGTTTGAACAGCAGGATACCTACCCGGCACCCGGTCAGAGTAAAGCCCAGTTCTTCAGGAACCAGGACAAACTAAAGGACCTGTGCATTGAGCAGGAACTGGCAGTAGCCCTGAACGATGCTGAAGCTGTTATTTTTGCAGTACCTCATGAGGCCTATCTGGACCTGGACCCTGACGAGGTGGTGAAATCAATAGGTCAACCGGCTGCAATAGTTGATTGCTTCGGTATACTTACTGATGATAAGATAAAAAGATATTTCGAACTCGGCTGCGAGGTAAAGGGCCTGGGACGCGGACATATCCGGAGGATTAAAGAAAAGGTCAAAAAGAATCTGTAAGCTCAGTCTGACCTGTGGATAAAAAAGTTGCATAATTTCAAGAAATGGTGTAATATTGCAGTCCGAAAATTGACCATTCTCCCGGGCCCATAGCTCAGCTGGTCAGAGCACCTGACTCATAATCAGGGGGTCGCTGGTTCGAGCCCAGCTGGGCCCACTTAATAATAAACCACTTACAATTTATTTTGTAGGTGGTTTTTTGTTTGGTGCCAGTTTGGTGCCAGGATTTGGGGAAAGGTTGGTCTAAGAGTAACCTTTCTTGACTATTTTATCAGATAATTAACTAAGGGGAATAGACCTCTTGACTGCCTGAGACAATGCGACATATTTCACCGAACTCCATAATACTCTACCCTATAATTATAATGTGCAATTGTTTTTCCTATATACTACACCTGTTTCCCTTTTAACTGGCAGTATTTCTGCCAAAAATGAGGTGAGGTGGGTATTTCACTTCTTGTTGTAGTAGAACCTTTTATATTCTTCAGAATACCAGCCTTTAAAAAGACCTTCTTCTAAAGCCACGCTACGTAACTTTGTTTCTGTAAAATTGGATAAGTAAAATAAATAAAAGAAAGTCACGGTTGATTTATAGTTTTAAAGTGTAAAACCAAAAAAACAAACAACCATGACTTTCAAAGAACAGG
>DRFJ01000042.1 GCA_011050615.1 Bacteroidota bacterium | reverse complement strand
CGAGTGAATCGGTCAGTATAAACACTATTCCTCCCCCTGCTGCACCCCCCGTGCCCATCCCTGTTCCGCTGAAACCACTGCCACCACCGCCGCTGCCCATAATCACCCTGTTGGAAAAGTCAGCGGCATCTATTCGGCCTCCGCGTCCGCTGGCATTATAGCTTTCCGTTCTCTGCCTGAAGCCGTTCCCGCCGTCACCAAAACCGGCACCGCCTCCGCCACCCGAATATTCTCCTGTTGCTCCTCCTCCCCCGGAATATAATCTTCCAATACCTTTGATATAATCTTCAATAATCAGGGGTTCATTAGTCGCATTCCTGTGACTGGCCAGGCTTTCACCCTTCCTTCCTGCAATTGTTGATGACCCGGGGTAGAAATAATCAGGGTTAAGTTGTGGTGTTCCGTCCATATCAGCCACTGTTCCCCCCCTGAAACCCTTGCCTGTGACGTCAATATCGGAATTTAACTCAAGCTTTTTGTTAACTATCATAGCCAGCACACCTCCTGTACCTGTGATACTGTCCCATGCAGGGCATTCCAGGTCAGCTGTCACGGTAGCGCTCTCAAATGAGGGTACCCTGATAATCTGTATAAACCCTTCAACATCATAGCCGTCATAGCCGGCAAGGTTGTTCATGAAGACGATCCTGTTTGGACCCGTCTCCACATGGTCAATAATTATGAATTCATAAAAGCCGACGCCATAATCACCGGGTTGCCCGAGATAGCCATCCCAGTTCCCAAAGACAGAACTCTGGTCAGTGATTATTGAAACCCCTTTCATCTGCATTACCAGCACTGTATCCCCGTCGCTGAAACCTGTAACATCATCAACCAGAACAGCATCAGCTGCTTCTATGGTGTTTATTCTGGCATAAGCGTTGATTATTCCCGAAATTTCCTGTTGTGGTGAAGCCAGCAGCCTACCCTTCGTCAGGAAAGCGATAAAAAAAGTCAGTGCAATTAACGTAATATACTTAAAAAGATACCGGGTCATTTATCAGAGCTTCAATAATGCTAATATAATTAATTTATCGCATTTATCAAGCAGGGATTTACTTGTTAAACAGCATTCTGACGATATCTTATTCACCTTTTATAAGACAGCAAAGGATATTCGATAAAAAATACAGTTCCCTTATCCGGTTCTGACTCAAACCATATTTTTCCGTCAGCGGTTTCGACCACTCTTTTTACAATTGCCAGCCCAAGTCCCATTCCGGATGATTTTGTCGTAAAATTAGGAGTGAAGAGTTTATCTTTCAGCTCATTGGGTATTCCCACTCCGTTATCCTCAATTTTTATCAATGCTTTCTGCCCGATTAAAGAAAGGCTTACATTGATCTTTCCCTTCCTGTTACCCGGTATTGCCTGGACCGCATTCCTTAAAATATTTGAGAGCATGCTGTTTATCTGTTCCTTATCAGCAAATACTATCACCTCTCTAAGGCCATTGAAAGTGATATGAAGATCTATGTTCTTTATATCCTTGTATAAATCAGCAACGGCGTTAATATGGCTTACAAGATTGGTCTCACCCGGGTTAGCCTTGGGCATTCGGGCAAAGCTCGAAAATTCTGTTGCTATTGAAGAAAGATTATCAATTTGTTCTATCTGGTACTGTTTAAAACTTCTCAGGTTTTCTTCAAAATTTTCAGGATTATCTTTCCACTTTTTATATAACTGCTGCACATTCAGTTTCATCGGGGTTAAAGGATTCTTAATTTCATGGGCTATTTGCTTGGTCATCTCCCTCCATGCATCTTCCCTTTCCGACCTTGCCAGTTTCAGGGCACTTGACTGCAACTCATCGAGCATCATATTATATTGCTTAACGAGCTCTGAAATTTCATCATGCCCCCTGTACTCCAGGGGCTTGCTTTTCTCTTCCAGGCGGACCGAAGCCAGGCCCTGTTGCAGCATCCTGAGAGGGCTCGTTATTCTCACGGAAATAAAAACAGCTATACTTAATGATATTACCAGGAGTATCATAGTGAAATTAATCATAGCAACTATCAGGTTAGATGTCTCTTCACTTATCCTGCTCTGCATATTGAAATACGGAAGGTTAAGATATGCAAGGATTTCTTTCCTGTTATTTGAAAAAGTTGAGTAAGCCGACAGATATTCGAGCTTTCCTATTCTTTCGTTATGAATATACTGGGCACGTCCCTGATGTTTTAACTCGCTAAAGGCGGCAAAATTCATTTTTTCACTTTTCAGGTCCTTCTCAAACACTTCCCTTCGTGATGTTGCCAATAATTTCCCTCCTGTATCATACAGATTGATATCGGTTTTAAAAACGTTTGAGAATTTTACGAGCAAGTCATCCAGGTCATGATAAGAACCAGAGCTCCACCCCCTGTCAAGAGAATCAAGATAAGATAATTTATGTTCAAGTTCTATATTAACCGATCCTAATTTTTCTTCGATATTTTCGTAATGTTTCCCATGATACTGGTTAATACTCAGAATCACCACCACTGTTCCTATGGCCAGCAATGTACCAAGAAGAAGACTTATAAAGGCAACCTGAAGTTTCTGGGTAAAATTCATTCTCCCCGGGAAAATATTTTCAGGAGGCTTGAGAATCAGGAGTACAGCCAAGAACAGTATAAAGAAAGCAATAAAGAGGTAGGTAAATGTTACAACAATATCCATGAAGTCGGGAAGTGGCCTTGCCACAAGCACCGTGATTTCATCATCTGCATATACAAAAAATTCAGTATTGCCATCACCCGGCACTGAATGGTAAGATATGGAATCATTAATATTGAGGTTTAGGCGGGTATCAAAGGGATAGTCACCTGTTTGAAGGACCAGTGAGCCATTAATATATTTAGCAATTGAATAACCTCCTGTATTAGCCTGTTTATCATATTCTTTATCCAGTAAGAGTTCAGGATATCCCGTCTGGGCATACCTGACCAGGTTTACAAGCTCGATGAACAAACCGTTTTGATTTCCATCATTCCTTTGATAATAAAGGCAGCCAAGGTAATAGGGTCTGCCTGAATTATTATCCAGGAAAACCAGATTGCTGTCGGTCACAGGTACCCCCAATTCTTTTACCCTTCCACGGAAGAAAGCGAAGCAGTTTTCCACCCTCTGGGTGTCAGCCTCAAAAAAAAGTGGTGAATCATCCTCACATATCGTGTAAATCCTGTCATAATTATCCCAGTAGCCTGTAAAATAGACGCTATCGAGGTAGGAATAAACCCGGTTAACCTCCTCACTGCTTAAAAAATCATGGTTCATAATCCCGGGGATCAGGCTGTCGGCTTCCAGCTCAGGCCAAAGATCAAGTAATAAGGCCTCGCCATAAATATCATTTTGATTGCTGAAATTTGCCGATATAACCTTGAGGTTCTCGGTTTCTTTCTGAAACGTAAGTTCCGGGATAACATAGGCTGAATAAGCGGCGGTTATCACAGCAAATGTTACTGAAATATTAATCAGTCGTGACCTGTCACTTCTGAAAAACCATGCCTGCAATACAAGGAGGAGGTAAGCCAGAGCAGGAATCAACGGATGCTGTCCGGACAAGATATGCAGGATGCACAGAATTAATATCGCTGTAATCAATGATGGGATTACTGTTTTAAAAGGCAGACTTTTACAAAATCTCACAAGCCTCAGCAGATATATGCTGAAACCAACCAGTATCATTGCAGCTGCAGCAATTGAGATAACAGTAAATATATCAACTTCAATTATCTCAAAAATCCTGAAGTGTATATTTGAATTGAGTATAAGTAGATGGATTAATCTGCTGAAAACAAAAAATATAAATGAAGAAAAAGCCAGGAAGAGGCTAAATACAATATAATCTCTTACCGGTTTCCTGCCCCTGCACGAAGGTTCCGGGTAGTACCTGTAAAATTCGAAACATATAAAAAGGAAGAGGGCACTTAAGAATAAGAGATGTCCCGGAGATGGTATAAGGGGTCCGAGAGTAAACCTGAAGGAAGAAAAGATATCCATCTCTGTAAAAACAGCAGGCTTATCAAGCAGGAGGAAAACGAGGTAAAAAATAAGAACGAACTGTACTGAGGATAAAAAGGCAAGATAAGAAAATCCTTTCTTCACCAGCCATGCTGCAATTCTGTCTACGACAATCAGAAAAACGACCGAAAACAGCAGCCACATCAATATTGGAATAATATTAATACCGTTAATGAAATGATCGGCCCGGTCAAAAACCAGGGAGAACAGGTACTGGCCGGAAGTATCATGAACGGGATACCCGGTCTCCCTGTCCGTACTAATGCCTGTATTTAATCTTAAGCCGAACTCCGGGTTAAAGCCGGATTTCAAATATTTATTATTTATATCGTATTCATTATAGAGGTTGATAAGGCATATATAAGTATCCTGTCCGGCTTGCATCTTATTGGCAACTACCTTTCTGTTATCCAGCTGAAGCAGTTTTTCGCCAGACAGTTTACTGTTTAATTTTTCAGGCAGGGAGATGCTGTTATCGGTCCAGGCAGTAAGCCATCCTCCTGTGTATTTAAATAAGCTGTAAATCTCATTCGAGTGTGTATAATCAGCAAATTTTGACAGGGTATAGAGCGAATCTCCTTCAGCAATTTTTTCAAGGCATTCCAGCCCCTCTTTCTCAGCCCTTTGGAAATTGCGTTCAAAGGACCTTGCCTCCATCCTGTAGGGGGCTTCACTTTCAGATATAAAGTCGGATATCAGTGCCAGGGCAAACAGGGCTGCAAGTAAAACAAACAGCTTCCGGAAAGTAAATGTTAATTTCATTTTACAGCTCTCATATTTCAATCATGATGGTAGGGAATCCCCTTTATTATTGTTAAGGCCCTGTACAGCTGTTCAGCAAACAATAACCGTACCAATTGATGAGAAAATGTCATACGGGAAAGGGCTATAATCCTGTTTGCTCTTCCTGCCAGACCGGGATCCAGTCCCCAGGGCCCTCCTATAACAAACACTATCCTTCTGGGACCTGAATTCATTGTCTTCTGGATAAAAGAAGCAAGGCCACGGGAGTCCAACTGTTCTCCTGCCTCATCAAGCAGCACAATAAAATCGCCCTGCCGGAGCCTGCCGGATATAGCAACAGCTTCATCTTTTTTCTGAACTGATTCCGGCTTACTTCGCAATTCCTTCGTGGTGTTTACAGTAATTATTTCGAGGGAAAACATTTTTCTTATCCTGGAATAATACCGGGATAATCCATCCCTGATATAGCTCTCATCAGTATTTCCCACCTGCATAATCGATAATTTCATAGGAATCCGGTACAATTTTTGCGATCATAAATTATTAACGGTAAACATACGAATTTATACAAACATTCTGAATTTTACAGCCAGGCATATTAAGCCGTGGTATTTCATGATTTGATTAATTTCGACTATTTTTGCCTGAGTAAGATAAAATATAACATTGAGTTTCATGAAAATAATATCAAGCATTATAATCGGTCTTGTCCTGTCATGTTCCAGCTTTGTCAGCGGGCAGGCAGTAGATATCCCTGATAAGATAACACTTGCTTTTAAAGCCGGTAACGTGGAGGTCCTTTCAGAATATTTGAATTCAACCGTTGAGCTTGCCTTACTCGACAAGGAAGATTTTTATACAAAGAAAGTTGCTGAAGGTATACTGAAGGATTTTTTTCGTGAACACGCCACAATTGATTTTGTCATAAAGCATAAAGGAGGCAGGTCTGAGTCGGCTTACGCCATTGGTACTCTGCGTACACGGGAGGGTAATTTCAGGGTATATTTCCTCATCAAGACCATTGATTCAAAACCACTTATACATCAGCTTAGAATTGAGAAGGATGATACAGGAGAAAATTCGTAATCTTGTTGACCTTGCACTAAGAGAAGACATAGGAGACGGTGATCACAGTTCCCTGGCATGCATACCGGACGGGGCCCGGGGCAGGTCAAGACTCCTTATAAAGGAAGCCGGCGTACTTGCCGGCATTGATATTGCGGCCTATGTGTTCAGCAGGGTTGACAGCAGGATTACACTGTTTGATTGTCTTGCCGACGGGACTAATGTAAAATCCGGAGATACAGGCTTTATTGCAGAGGGCCCGGTTCAGGGCCTGCTTAAATCGGAAAGGCTGGTACTGAATATCATCCAGAGGATGAGCGGCATCGCTACCAACACAAGAATGTATGTGGATGCCGTTAAGCCTTATAAAGCCCGTATACTTGATACCAGGAAAACAACACCCGGATTCAGGGCATTTGAAAAAGAGGCAGTCAGAATCGGGGGAGGGATGAACCATCGCATGGGATTATACGACATGATAATGCTTAAGGACAATCATATTGATTATGCCGGCGGCATTAAAAAAGCGATAATCAAGGCCAATGAGTACAATAAGAAGACGAAAAAAGAGCTGTACATTGTAATTGAAGCCAGGAACCCGGATGAGCTTGAGCAGATCCTGGAACAGGGTATGATAAACAGGATCATGCTCGACAATTTCAGTATTTCTGACACAGAGAAGGCAATGAAACTTGTCGGCGGAAGATATGAAATTGAATCCTCCGGAGGTATAAATCTTGAAACAGTGACAGCCTATGCAAGGTGCGGGGTAGATTATATTTCGGTTGGTGCTCTTACCCACCATATTAAAAGTCTTGATATCAGCCTGAAGGCCATATGAGGTTATTCAACAAGGATAAAATAGGCGAATATATTCTGGAGCGTCTTAAAAACCTGGTATTACCTGGTTTTGACAGGGTTCCAATGTATGATGTCATTGTTTTTTTTGTCAGGGGTTTCAAGAAGGGAGCCCTGGTAACAAGAGCTTCATCCATAGCATTTAACCTCCTGATAAGCCTTGTCCCGGCTACCTTCCTGCTCTTTACTTTAATACCCTACATTCCCGTACAGGGCTTCCAGGAACAGGTGATATTACTCTTCGAGAGCATAATGCCTGAAAGAGCCTATACCCTGTTGGAACAGAGCATCGTGGATGCTGTTACAAACCGAAGTAATATCTTTCTCATCATAATGATCATGGCCTCAGCCATAATGTCAACAAATGGCATTCATGCACTGATTAATGCCTTTGTGGTATCTGATCATAAATTTGAAACAAGGAGCTGGATTGCACAGAGAAAGATAGCCTTTTTCCTGTTCTTCATTATAGGGCTACTGATTACCCTATCAGCAATCTTACTCATTTTCGGCAGGTCGGCGGTTGAGAAACTTGTTGAAAACAACATTGTTGAAAGCGGGATTGTATTTTATCTCTTGCAGGTCTCAAAATGGCTGGTTATAATAGGCCTTCTGTTCACTGCAATTTCTTTTCTCTACTACCTCGCACCCTCCAGGAAGGCAAAATTCAGGTTTATCTCAGCAGGATCATCACTGGCAACCCTGCTTTTTATAGCCACCTCACTGGGTTTTTCGGCATATGTAAATAATTTTGACCAGTATAACAGGCTATACGGATCAATGGGAACCATACTGGTAATCCTGCTATGGCTCTACCTGAATTCAATTACCCTCCTTATAGGTTTCGAGCTTAATGCCAGTATAAAGAGTGCTAATACTAATACAATTAATCCTTAGGATCAGCTGCAGTGAAGATATTTATTAACCAGACCGGCCAGCTCCTCATGTTTACCATATAACCTTTCGCTCATATTTTTATCATCGTATGATTTCAATCTTTTAATTATGGTATCGATAAGACCGGGAGGAAAGACATTGGCCTCCTCGTAATATTTACGTTGCTTACCAAGTTTTTCAGCTGATTCCCAGCATGATGCAGGTAATGATTCAAGTTTTTCAAGGAAGCTCTTATTTTCTCTGGCAAAGAGGTTACCTGAAATATAGAGGCTGTTGGCATACTCCAGTCCATTCTCCATTTCAAGTCCGTGCTGTATTGCCGTAACCAGTCCTGCCATCAGGAGGTAGAGGTCGGCCGAGCCATCAGGGGCCCTGAATTCAACTGTCTGCCTGCTGCCGGAGGACTCAGGTTCAGACTCTTGGTGGGGATTGGCATTTTTTATCATGTTCCCTGTTCCCGCCCAGCCCAGTGGCACACGTACGAGAACCGACCTGTTCCGGTCGCCCCAGCATATGTTCGTTGGGGCCTCCTGGTGTGGTACAAGCCTGAGATATGATGTAGGGATGGTGTTACCAAAGGCTGTGAGTGAACCAGACAGGTCAAGTATGCCTGCTATCATCCTTTTTGCCAGATCGCTTATCTCTCCGTTTTCCAGCATTATATTCTGTCCGTCTTTCTCGAGTAACATATGAATATGAAGGCCACTGCCTGCTTTGCCAACAGTTATCTTGGGGGCAAAGCTTATTTCAACGCCGCGTTCATAAGCCAGCATTCTCAGGATCCATTTTGCTATTATCATCTGTTCAACAGCAAAATCCGGCCCGGTCGGAAGGAACTCTATCTCATGCTGCTCATAGTTATCTCCTTCCTTTGTAAAACAACCCACTTCTGAATGTCCGTATTTTATCCTGCACCCTGCCCTGGCACACAGATCAAGGGCCTCTATACGCAAATCTTCAAATTTGGCAAAGGGCATAGACTGGTGATAACCCTTCTGGTCAACAACGGGATAGAGATCATCTTCAATAGATTTTACATAATACTCCAGCTCCCCCAGGGCCTTCATTGTCAATCCAGATTTTGAAACAAACCTGCTGTAAGCTTTTTTCAATATATTTTCCGGGGAGCTTTCAAGAGGTTTCCCCTCGTAATCATAAAAGGAACACAATATATCAAGTGTGGGCCGTTCGGTAAAGGGATTCAGAAATGCAGTCCTGTACCTTGGTATTACGTACAGATCGCTTGATCCTGCACCTACGAATGAAAACAGGCTTGACCCGTCAACCCGCTCTCCTTCAGAAAGTAAGTCTTCAAGGTGCTGTCGATTCGACAGAACAAAATTCAGCGTCTTGAGTTTACCGTCTTCAGCAACATACCTGAAATTCACCATTTCTATATCTTTGGCTTCGATAAACCTGATTAAGTCAGCCTTTGTAAACTGACCCGCCGGTTTCTTCAAAAACTGAACCAGCTCATTAGGGTTCATTAAAATTTCATTATCTATCATCATATATCTATTTTACCCGGTATTAACAGGGTTCCAAATATATAAATTTAGTCCGTTTGAAAAAATGCCTTATATCATACTGATCATTAAATCAGATAATATATTAAGGACTGTTAGCCGGCTTTAAGAATTTTATTATTTTTGAAGACTAAACAAGACAAGCATGAAGAGATGGAAAGTTCTGATTTTTTTTCTTCCTGTATTATTTAGCCAGTGTAAAGAAGATGTTGGCATAGATTACTTCACGGCTGAAAAGGCAGAATATTATTTTTCGGAGGTTAAAAAATTATGTGACAGGGATGATGGTAAACTCTGGGGTGAAAATCTCTACGGCCCCATATTACTTATCGATACAGAAACGAGGAAACTGTATTCAAATGTGCAGGACAGTGAAGGTATTCTGAAGCCAAGGGGAAATATATTTACGGGAACCTACCCCAGGGAAGAAGTAATAAATTATGCAAAGGAGTTAGGAGGCACCCTATATGCTATGGCACCAATTCCTGAAGAAGAAGACTACTACAGGATTACATCAAGATGCATACACGGTTTATCCCATTGTTTGCAGATAAGAAAAGACATTGATACTCCCGACTACAATACCAGCCATATGGGTGAACGAACCGCGCGTTTATGGCTGAAAATGGAATGGAAAGCGCTTGAAAGGGCCATCAGGACAAACGGGGACACGAGAGGGCAGGCTGTGAGGGATGCCCTCGTTTTCAGGTCGGCCCGCAGGGAATTGTATCCGAAATATATACAGGATGAGAATAAATTTGAGAACTATGAAGGCCTCGCTTCCTTCACATATATGATGCTGTGTTCTGAGACCAGGGATGAATACCTGAAGAAACTCCTGGAATATTATCACCGGATTTATGATTTCCGCTCCTATACTTTTTCCTATGGTTTTGTTCACGGTAATATCTATGCCCATCTGCTTAACGAAACGGGTTTTGATTTTTCCACCATAAACAGCAGGGATTTTGATCTTGGAGAAGCCTTGAGGGACAGATACGAGATAATACTTCCGGAAATCAGTCGTGATATAGCGGGCAGCCTTTCTTTCAGCTATGATGTTGACCTGGTAAAGGAAGAGGAAAGGGAGCGTGAAGAGCAGTTAAGGGAAGGGCTGAGGCGAAGAACAGCGCAATTCACTGAAAAGCCCGTTGTGTTGCTCGAACTGGAAAGTCCGAATTTTTCTTTCGAAGCAGAAGATACAGACCCTGTTGATACCCTGGGGACTATTTACCAGACAATCAGGGTTACGGATAACTGGGGCAAGCTGGCTGTTGAGGAAGGTGGTTGCCTGGTATCTCCCAATCTCAGATTTCTTCGTGTGCCGGCTAAAAATGTTGAACAGGATAAACAGCATATCTCAGGTTACGGCTGGCATATTGTCCTTAATAATAACTGGGAAATGGTGAAGCTCGAGGAGAATTATTTTATCCGTAAGCTCACACCCTGAGCGGCTTATCCTTTACCCTTTAAGTCATTGATCCGATCAAGCAGAGCATTGATCCTTGTTTTGGCATCAGATTTTTTCTTTTCTTCAAGCTCAATCACCTTCGCCGGTGCATTGTTTACAAAACTGTCATTACCAAGCTTTTTCATTACTGAATCGAGGAAACCCCTGTAATATTTTAAGTCAGCTTCAAGCTTTTCAAGCTCAGATGCAACATCAATCCTGCCGCCCATCAGGATATAATATTCTGAGGTACCTACCATAAAACAAACGGAATCCCCAGGCTTGCCGGGGACATATTCTATATCCGAAACGTTTGCCAGCCGTTTAATAAGGTTCCGGAATGGCAACTCATCATCAATAGTCTTCTTACTCACCAACAGATCAAGCTGATCTTTTGCCGGCAGATTATTTTTCTTTCGTATATTCCGCACGGCGCTTACTATCATCCTGGCATTCTCAAAGTCTTTCAATACTGTGCTGCTTACCTTCCCCGCATCTGGCATATCTGATACCATGATGCTCAAACCCTTATCCCTTTCCTCCATCATTTGCCAGATCTCTTCCGTGATGAAGGGCATAAAGGGATGCATTAGTCTTAACAGTTTATCAAAAAAATCAAGGGTACAGGTATAGGTTTTTGAATCCACTGGTTTACGGTAGTCAGGTTTTACCGCCTCCAGGTACCAGCTTGAGAAATCTTCCCAGAACAAACGGTACACAATCATTAAAGCGTCAGAAATCCTGTATTTGTCAAAAGCCCTGTTGTATTGCCTGATTGCCTCATTAAGCCTGTTGCCAAACCATTTTGCTGCTTCAGCCGACCATGGTGGCTGCTCTTCAATACCTGAATCAAGTTCCCAGCCTTTTACAAGCCGGAAAGCATTCCATATCTTATTTGCAAAATTCCTTCCCTGTTCAGGAAGTGAATCATCGTAAAGCAGGTCATTGCCTGCAGGTGAACATAAGAGCATACCAACCCTCACACCGTCGGCACCATATTTACCGATAAGATCAAGGGGATCGGGTGAGTTGCCAAGTGATTTTGACATTTTTCTCCTCTCCTTGTCCCTAACTATCCCGTGAAGATACACATCAGAGAATGGTTTCATGTCACGGTATTCATAAGCCGCAATAATCATCCTGGCAACCCAGAAGAATAAAATTTCCGGGGCCGTAACCAGTACATTTGTCGGGTAGTAATAATTAATATCATCATTGTCGGGTTCGAGTATGCCGTTAAAACAGCTTATCGGCCATAGCCAGGAAGAAAACCAGGTATCCAGCACATCCTCATCCTGGCGCAGGTCAGAAGAAGACAATTCTTTATTCCCCGTAACTTTACGGGCAAGGGCAAGTGCATCTTCCTCGTTCGCAGCAACCACATAACCCGTTGAACTGAAATACCAGGCAGGAATGCGATGACCCCACCACAGTTGCCTGCTTATGCACCAGTCACGCACATTCTCCATCCAGTGGCGGTAGACATTTTTGAACTTGGGCGGGTAGATATTTATATCCGAATTTATTATCGCTTCAAGAGCGGGTTTTGAAATTTCTGCCATCCTCAGGAACCATTGCATTGAAAGCTTTGGCTCAATAACCGCATTCGTACGTTCCGACCTTCCTGTTTTATTCCTGTAATTTTCAACCTTTTCAAGCAAAGCTTCTTCCCTCAGAAGGCTCACAGAAAGTTTTCTTGCCTCAAACCTGTCTGAGCCGGTAAATAATCCGGCTTCACTGCTCAATGTTCCGTCAGGGTTGAAAATATCAATTATCTCAAGCCCGTGTCTCTGTCCTATCTCATAATCATTAATATCATGTGCGGGAGTAATTTTCAGACAGCCGCTTCCAAAGTCCATATCAACGTAATCATCAGATATAACAGGCACCTCCCTGTTCACCATAGGAACAATAACTTTCTTTCCCTGCAGATGCTTATATCTGATGTCAGCAGGATTAACACATACGGCAGTATCACCGAGTATGGTCTCAGGTCTTGTTGTTGCTATTGTTATATATTCATCCGACCCCGCTATCCTGTATTTTACATAATACAGCTTTGAATCTTCTTCGGTATACACAACCTCCTCATCCGAAACAGCAGTTTTTGCCTCGGGATCCCAGTTCACCATTCTCACACCTCTATAAATGAGCCCTTTATTATACAGATCGACAAATACCCTGATTACCGACCTGTACCTCAGATCATCCATAGTAAAGAGTGTCCTTTCCCAGTCACAGGATGCCCCGAGCCGCTTAAGCTGCTCAAGTATGATTCCCCCGTGTTTTTCAGTCCACCTCCATGCATGCTCCAGAAATTCATCCCTGCTCAGATCATTCTTATCAATTCCTTCTTCTCTCAGTTTTGCCACAACCCTTGCTTCCGTTGCAATTGAGGCATGATCGGTACCGGGAACCCAGCACACATTCTTCCCCAGCATCCTCTGCCTCCTTGCAAGTACATCCTGGAGGGTATTGTTCAGCATATGCCCCATATGCAGCACACCTGTAACATTGGGTGGAGGAATAGCAATAACATAAGGTTCACGGTCATCAGGCTCGCTCCTGAAAAAACCCTGTTCCATCCAGTATTTATACCATTTTGATTCAGTACTGGCCGGATTATATTTGGAAGGAATATCCATTTTTCTATTCAATCGGTTTATGAAGTGCAAAAATAAGAATTTTATATCATACCATCGGAAAATAATTTAAGTGGCAACACTCACCAGCCGCTCCCGGGCCCGCAGTGACCGACTGCCTCCGGCAACCTCACACTGCCCGGCTCCAATTAAATGTTGTAAATCATTCCTTTTTATGCCCTGAAAAATTAACTTTGTATAGTTGAACAAATTAAAAACCCAGGATATGCCACAGATATCAGAAAAAGGCAAATCAATGCCTGCCTCTCCCATCAGAAAACTAGTACCCTATGCCGAAGAAGCAAAGAGGAAGGGACGCAAAGTCTACCATCTCAATATAGGTCAGCCTGATATACCTACCCCACAGGCCGCACTTGATGCCCTGAAGAATATGCAGGAGAAGGTTATTGTTTACAGCCATTCTGCAGGTAATGAATCATACCGCAGAAAGCTGGCCGGCTACTACCAGAAGCTTGGAATAAATATTGATCATACGGAGATCATTGTCACCGCCGGTGGCTCTGAAGCTGTGCTTTTTGCTTTTATGAGCTGTCTTAACCCGGGAGATGAGGTGATCACTCCTGAACCTTTTTATGCTAATTATAATGGTTTTGCCACTACCGCAGGTGTGAAGATTGTACCCGTAACTTCAAGAATAGAAGACGATTTTGCCCTTCCCCCGGTAAGTGAGATTGAGAAAAAAATAAGCAGGAGAACAAAGGGTATTTTGATCTGCAGTCCGAATAATCCTACCGGCTACCTTTATACTGAAAACGAAATCCGACAGTTACGGGAAATTATAGTGAAACATGACCTCTTCCTCTTTTCCGATGAAGTATACCGGGAGTTCTGTTATGACGGTGAAAAACATTTTTCAGCCATGCATCTCGAAGGTGTTGAAAATAATATTATACTCCTGGATTCAGTGTCAAAACGTTACAGCATGTGTGGTGTCAGGATCGGTGCCCTGATAACCAGGAACAAAGATGTTCTTGCCACAGCCCTCAAGTTCGCACAGGCAAGGCTCAGCCCTCCCGGACTGGGGCAGATTGCAGGCGAAGCCTCCGTTGACACACCAAAGGAATATTTCGAGAACGTGTATAATGAATATACAGAAAGGCGCGATTTTATGGTAGATGCACTCAATAAGATGCCGGGCGTATACTGCCCAAACCCAAAAGGGGCATTTTACAGTACTGTCAAACTACCTGTGGATGATACGGATAAGTTTTCACAATGGCTGCTCGAAGAATTCGAATATAAAAACCAGACCGTCATGCTGGCCCCGGCCTCCGGATTTTACTCGACACCCGGACTGGGTCGTAATGAAGTAAGGATTGCCTATGTCCTGAATACGGACGATCTGAAAAATGCAATGGAAACACTGGCTGAAGCCCTGAAGGTTTACCCGGGAGCGGTATGATTTAAGATTTAAGATTGATCAAGGATTGAAGGCATATAAGCCAGATGAAGATTGCATTATTTATATCAAAACGCCTTATACGGGAGAGAAGGAAGGGGATGACCTTTTCAAGGCCAATCAACAGGATAGTTATTGCCGGTATAGCACTGAGCATTACCGTGATGATACTTGCCCTTGCTATTCTGACGGGCTTCAAACAGGAAATAAGGAATAAGATTGCCGGATTCAGCGGGCATATCCAGGTACTTAATTTCGACTCCAATTACTCATTTGAAACAGCTCCCATCTCATCTGACCAGGAATTTACCGCTAAGCTGAATAATCACAGGGGCTTTGATAATATACATGTTTTTGCCACCAAGGCCGGCATAATAAAAACAGATGAAAATATCCAGGGAGTTGTGTTAAAAGGTGTGAGCACCGATTATGACTGGAGTTTTTTCAGAAAAAACCTTATCGAGGGCAGCATTCCCAGCCTGAGCGACACCAGCATATCAAATGGCGTAATTATATCAAAAACAATATCCTCGATGTTGAACCTGGGGCTTGGGGACGATTTTGCCATGTATTTTGTTCAGGATCCTCCAAGGATGAGAAAATTTACTGTGGAAGGCATATATGAAACAAGTGTGGAATCAATGGATAAGGTATACATCCTCGGAGATATTGGTCATATACGCAGGCTGAACAACTGGGAGGAGAATCAGGTAAGCGGTTTCGAGATATTCATTGACCATTTTAATGATATTGATCTGATGACCTTTCTTGTAAGGGATGCCATTGGGTATAAATTTGAGGAGGACCAGGAAAAACTCAAAGTCACGAACCTAAGGATGAAATACCCGCAGATACTCGACTGGCTCAATTTCCAGGACACAAATGTAATTGTGATAGTTGTACTGATGCTCCTGGTGGCAGCATTCACAATGATATCAGGACTCCTGATCCTGATACTGGAAAAAACAAATATGATAGGTATACTCAAAGCTCTCGGATCAGGCAACAAGCTTATTCAGAACATCTTTCTCAACCAGGCAATATACATAATCGCAACTGGACTGTTGTGGGGTAATCTTACCGGCTACGGACTGGCACTGATGCAGAAAAAATTTGAGCTTATCAGCCTTGATCCCTCATCTTACTACCTTACCACCGTCCCTGTCAATATAGACATCCTTCATATTATCCTTCTGAACCTGGGTACCATCCTTATTATCCTTCTGATGCTCCTGATACCTTCCCGCCTGGTATCTTCCATAAGCCCGGTTAAAGCCATTAAATTTGACTGACAATTCTGCCGCCCGGGGAAAATATTTTAATCAGTGGAAAGAAAAAAATAACATTTCCCCGATTTTTTATTTATGCCTGTCTGTTTAAGATTTTATAAAAGCAATAGCACAAAATGAGAAAAAATTATGATTTCAAGGGCTAAATATATATTTTATTAATTTATTGATTTTATGACGCTGACACCGGAATTTGATATTTCCTCATTCTTCCATAAATTGGGCGAATTATAGACACAAGAATGAAGAGGTTTAGCCCAAAGAGGAATTATGAATCAAGCCGTAAGCTGATTGCTTATGTTAGCCTGCATGAAGCCACTGAGGAGGACTATCGCAGAATAGGATTTAAATCGGGGCTGGAAGTCCACCAGCAACTGGCCACCGAAAGCAAGCTTTTTTGCCGCTGTCCTGCGGGTATCTACCATGAAGATAATGAATACGATGCAGAGGTAATACGGCATATGCGGCCCACATTGAGTGAGCTGGGGGAATATGACGGGACTGCCCTCATGGAATTTAAAACCCGGAAAGAAATTATCTATCGTATCAATAATGAAAATGCATGCACATATGAAGTGGATGACACTCCCCCCTTCCCCCTTGACAGGAAAGCCCTTGATATAGCTCTTGAAATATCGCTTCTGTGCAAACTGAATATTGTCGGAGAGGTCCATATTACGCGCAAGCAATATCTTGACGGGAGCATCCCGACAGGCTTCCAGAGATCAGCAATACTGGGCGTGGAGGGAGAGATTGAGCTCAGCAACAAAAAAGTAAGGATAATACAGCTGAGCATTGAAGAAGACTCATGCCGCGAAATATCTGACATAGGACACACGCGGGTATATAAAACAGACAGGCTGGGCATGCCCCTTATTGAAACTGTTACCTACCCCGACATGCTTACACCATGGGAGCTGGCTGAAGCCGCTGAATATATCAGGTTCCTTAACAGGAGCACGGGAAAAGTGAGAACAGGTATAGGGTCCGGAAGGGAAGACGTTAACGTGAGCTGTGAAGGAGGAAGCAGGGTGGAAGTAAAAGGAGTTGCACATAACAGCTGGATACCTGCACTCTCACATAACGAAGCATTCAGGCAATACGCCCTGCTTCATATCAGGGATATTTTGAACGAAAGGATTAAAGACCCATCCGGATGGAAAATGTCCTCCAGGGAAATTAGTCCCGGCGAAACAGGCCTTCTGTCAGAACCGGTAAAGAGAGCCTTTGACAATAATATGAGTGTTTATGCTCTCAGGCTTCCGTTATGCAAGCAAATACTTTCACATTTTACACAACCCGGAAAAATCTTTGCCGACGAGTTAAGCGACAGGCTAAAGGTGATCGCCTGCATTGAAAAACCAAACATGAGCCATTCCGAGGAGCTTGAACCCCTGATTACAAAAAGCCAATGGAAAAAAATATCTTCAGTCCTTGAAGCAGGTGATGATGATGCAATGATCTTATTATGGGGGCCACCCGAAGACATACCCACAGCCCTTGAGACGGTTGAGGAAAGAATGCAGCTCGCTTTCAAAGAGGTGCCCAATGAAACGAGGAAGTCATTCCCTGATGGTACCACAATGTTTGAAAGAGTGCTGCCGGGCAAGGACAGGATGTATCCTGATACCGACTCTGCGCCGATACCCCTCCACGACGACCAGATAGAAGAAATAAGGTCAAAGCTGCCAGAATCAGTTTCTGACAGGATTAAGAAAATGAAGCAATGGGGAATACCTGAAGATACATACAGGTATATCCTCAGTAAAAATCTTTATCCGCTTATTGTCTCAATATCTGAAGATTTCGGCTTTGATCCGAGAGACATTGGTATCTTCCTGGGTCACAGGTTTAAGAATATTGAAGGGACAATGAAGGCACATAAAAACTTCAGTTATGAAATAATCCATAATCTCCTTGGTTTTATCAGAGCACAGGACCTCCGGATTGAAATAGCCGGGCCAATGCTTAAAGTCCTGTACCTGCATCCCAAAATGAGATATGAATCAATACTTACAACACTGAATTTCAAGAAAAAAGAGATAGATGAAATACTCGCCCCCATAGAGTTTCTTTATGAGAAATTCAAACAGGAGCGAATATCAGAAGATAGCGATTGTGCGGTTAACTGGATTATGGGGCAGATCAGGAAACAGGCAACAGGAAATGTCAGTCTGGGCGATCTCAGAAAAATAGTCGAAAAAAGAATAAAGGCAGATGACTGATCAGATATTCCAGGGATACAGGGGCCGGGCCCTTGATACCCTCAAAAAATACAATGTAAGAGTCTGGGGAAAGGCCTGTATTGAAACAAGCAGGGGTGTGTTCAGGGGAACAGTTCTGCCCAGGTCTGAGAATGATGACGACATGCACCTGGTACTGAAAATTGAAACCGGGTATAACATCGGTATCAATGTCAGTACCATTACTTCAATGAAAGAAACAGGATACAAGAAGGCAAACTACAAAATACCCGAAAAGGAATTTCCATATTCTGATGATAAGCCAACGGTTAAACTTTTCGGTACAGGGGGAACTATTGCTTCACGACTGGACTACCGGACAGGAGCGGTTATTCCCGCTTTCTCACCGGGAGAACTTTATGGTGCAGTGCCCGAACTGGCTGATATTTGTAATATAAATACCGAAAAACTATTCGCAGTATTCAGTGAGAACATGGGCCCCGAGCAGTATATCACCCTGGCAAAAGCCATAGGCAGGGAAATAGAGAACGGCGCCGACGGCATAATAATCGGACACGGCACCGACACACTTCATCATACCGCTGCGGCACTTTCCTTTATGGTGCAAAACCTGCCCATACCCGTTATACTGGTCGGTTCACAGAGATCGTCCGACCGACCTTCATCCGATGCGGCTCTTAACCTTATTCATGCTTCCTACGCTGCCGGCCATGGAGATATTGCAGAAGTAATGGTTTGCATGTTCGGACCTACCTCCGATGATTACGGATTTCTCCACAGGGGGACCAGGGTACGTAAGATGCACAGCTCATACAGGTCAACCTTCCGGACCATAGGGGATACACCGGTGGCAACCGTAACCCGTAATGGCATAAAACATATCAAGAAAGACTTTAATCCACGACGTAAGGATAAGAAAGTGAAAATAATGCCCTACTTCAACGAAGAGGTCAGCATGATGTATTATTACCCGCATATGAAGCCTGAAATACTCGACAGCCTTGTGGATATGGGTTATAAAGGGATTATTATTGTGGGAACAGGTCTTGGCCATTTAAACAGGGAGCTCTACCCGGCTCTTGAAAGAGCCAGGGATAAGGGAGTTTCCGTCTTTATGACCCTGCAAACCATCTGGGGCTACGTGCATATGATGGTATATGAGACAGGCCGCGACATGATGGCCAAGGGGGTGGTACCCCTGGGGAATATGCTTCCCGAAGTGGCCTGGGTTAAACTGGGCTGGGCCCTGGGCCAGACCGGTGACCCCGGGAAAGTAAAAGAAATAATGCTGAAGCCGGTTAATGATGAAATAACAGCAAGGGAACCATACAATGGTTACCTTGTATACCAGGGAGGCGTTAAGGAAGTAGAGGAGTTCATAAGGCAATTCAGGAAATAAAAGCTCCCTGCTATATTAGCATTTGCTATATTTGCATCATGAACCAGGATCATTTTACAACTAAGCTCAGGCTTGCCCTGCGGAAGACACTTCCCGGAACGGATGTTCAGTGGGAGATGGCTTCTTCGGACAGGATGATCAATGATTTCCCGCGGCAAAAACGACACGATTCAAGGCTGGCAGCCGTTTTGATCCTCCTGTATCCCTTAAATGACGAAATCCATACCCTCTTTATCCAACGGCCGGTATACAGGGGTGTTCACAGCGGCCAGATCTCCTTTCCCGGAGGCAGGATGGAGAAGGAAGACCCTAACCTTACAGATACGGCAATAAGAGAAGCATGTGAAGAAGTTGGCTTATGCAATAATGACCTTGATATACTCGGAACACTCACACCCCTGTTCATTCCCGTTAGCAATACTGAAGTAAGTCCCGTGCTTGCCTTTTGCAGCACCCGTCCTGTATTCAGACCGGACAAGAAGGAGGTGGTTTCTCTTATTGAAGCACGACTGACCGATTTTTATAAGCCCGGCATTGTGAAGCAAAAACCTATGGTAGTGCGGGATGAAGAGCTTGATATAAAATATTATGATTACAAAGGCAGTATAATCTGGGGTGCCACGGCGATGATATTATATGAGTTGCTGGTTATCATTGAGAGGGAGGGGATAATTACAGGCTGAGGCTACTGATCTTCAGGGAAATTCTTATAGTGCTCGTATCTGTCGAGTACTTCAATGACATAGTTGAATGGTTCTTCGCCACGGCAGAAACCATGTTCCACCACAGGGTCATGATAGAACTCGGGATCTGATTTGCGAAGCAGGTAATAAGCTACGTTATTATCCCACACCTCCGGGTCGCGCCCGTGCTTGCGTGCCAGCTGGCGGGCATCAAGTACATGTCCCGGGCCTACATTATACGAGGCAAGGATAAATTTGATCCTTTCATCCTCGTCAGATACCTTATCCTCAAATAATTCCTGCAGCCATTGTATGTATTTTATACCTGCCCTTATATTGTTTTCGGGACTTGAATAAATATCAATACCGAACTGGGTTCCTGTTGAAGGCATGAGTTGCATAAGTCCGTAGGCCCCTGCCCAGGATTCAGCATCGGGATTAAAACGTGATTCCTGAAGCACCAGTGAAGCAAGCAGTCGCCAGTCCCAGCCTATGGAATCACTGTATTGCTTAAAATATTCATCCCAGCGTGAAATATTACCACTGCCAAGACTGAAATAATCGGACCGGACAATATGTTTTGACCTGGAATTTTTAAAATACTTGGCATACAATAATGCGTATCGCTCCGTTTTTTTAAATCCACCTATCCATTTATTAAGCTCTTCCAGCAGCCTGTCTGACCCGCTCTTCCTGACTGCCCATGCCAGGTTTTGTTCAAAGCTGACAGGGGTGTCAAGATCAAGGTCGGGATAATAGGTACGGTTTACCATGGCTATATTTTCATCAGCAACCGTAAAATTAATTTCACCACTGGCTACGAGTGAAATCAGTTCTTCAGCTTCCATCGGTACCTCCACAATATGAATTGTGTCCCCAATTTCACTCTGGAGATTTTTCATTCTCTGCGCATAAGATGATTCAGACTGCACATACACTGTCCTGTCAGCCAGGTCCAGGAGGTTTCTGACAAGTACCCTGTTAATATCGTCCATTTTCATCTCGCGCCAGTTATCAGGTCTTTTCTGAACAAGTACCTGCCTTGTTTGTCCTATAGGATGTGTAAACTGTACCCTTTCCTTTCGTTCATTATTAATGGTGAGGTTAAGAGCCAGGAGGTCGGTTCTGCCGTCATTTAGCATCTCAAAGGACCTGATGAGGTCATTTTCAGTAATAAGTTCCAGTTCAATCTGCAGGTAATCAGCAAAATCCTGGAGCATTTCAAACTGAAAACCCATGGGCTCACCCCTGTAAATAAAGTAACTTATTGAGTTATAATCTGTAAGGGCAATAAGCCTTCCCCGTTCCCTGATCTGTTCAAGATCACGGCTTATTGGTGTGTCATCAACGAGTCGCACTTCTCTGGAATCGCAGGAAAATATGAACAGAGCGAGAATGAAAACAAAAAAATATATCCTGCCTTTCCAAAAAATTATTTTTATCCTGTGTGGATGCATCATCAGTATGGATGAACAATACTAATATACATATTAATTATAGAACGTCCATGCAATCCCGTACTTGAACATTCTTATATTCATCGGGTAATAAGGGCTCAGAAAATAATCATAGCCCATCAGTCCGTAGTTGAGATGATCAAAACCGACAAATATCCTGGTTCTTTTTATCTTAATATTTGCAAACACGTTAATAAGGGGATAATTACCTGTCTTCATTTCATTCTGCACATAGAAAACACCTGTGGCAGGCATGTAGGCATACGAATAATATGCCGTATTATATTCTGCTTCAAATCCCAGTTGTGTCTGCAAGCTGCCTCCGGTTGTCTTAAAATGGAACTCATGATCGAAGTAAAAAGCCATCCTGGCACAAAGCAGGGGAAGGTCGAGTATATCTATATTGCTGCTTTTCTGGAAAAGCAGTGAATTATCAAACCTGAGTTTCCAGAAGCTGAAATTTTTATTCAGCCTGGCGCTTAACACCGATATTACTCCGTCGTGCTGTTCGGGCACTGCATTCATGTTAAAATAGAACATGTTTGCTACAAGTGAGTAATCGAGCCCGGCACTAAAATCTATTCCCGGGTAATCAAAGGTCCCTCCAAAGTTAATCCTGAACTCGCTGCCGAAATCATTTGTCCACTTAAAATGTTTACTGCCCCAGTTGTTCATCCACCATGCAGGACCGGTATTTAAGACACTGCCCCTCGCCCTTAATTCCGATTTTTTTTCGTTTTCATTAAAGCTCCAGTTGATATTACCCTTAAGTTGGAAATCACCTGCCCTCAGTCCTGCAAAATACAGCTTCCCGTCGGCATGCCAGTCAAATTTCTGCCCTATCCTGCTGAAGAGTGTCCCGATCACAGCATTGGAACTTTGCTTCCGGTGTAATGAGTCTGCCGGAATTCCCTCTTCATCTGAAGGCACTATCTGGGCGAAGATATTCTGTTCATTCACGGCTCCCACACCTATGCCCAGCTGAAATTTAGCTGTCTCACTGGTATTAAAATCGAACCTCAGAGTATTTTTCAGTATTCTTGCATAGAGCGAATCATAGGTAGCGGATCCCTCTATATAAATAGTGTCATAGAAGCCTGAACCAGGTGCATTATCCTCGTATATGCGTCTTCCTTTATCATATTCGAGTATATGTGAGAATGTTCCTTTAACACCACCTTTCCTCCGGGTATCAACAGTATCAGTTGCAGCTTTCTTTGCTCCCCCGATGGTATATTTTTGCACAACCTGAAAATTCATGCTCTTTACCCTGCTTTTAGCCTCATTTAAACCCCCGAGGTTTACTGGAACATCCCTTGTATCATACTGATCAAGCACTGAAGGGTCTGCAACCCCTCCGTTTTCATATGCAATAAGGTTATTGATACTCCAGGAGGCAAAGGCCTTATACTTATCCTTCAGGCAGGAACCATGCAGGGTAAATGCCTTATTATCTGATTTCTGGTAATGATACTGTCCCAGGCTGTAGATAATGTTAAGGTCAAGGCCAAAATTCAGGAAAGGATTTACATTCTGAGCATGTCTTACCCCGAGTGTTTGTTCTGCAACTTTTCTTTCTCCCCCATAGGTCCATTGCAGTTCAGTAAAAGGTACCTGGGTATCAACATACATTTTGTTTCCTCCATGGTGCATGTAATATCTCAGGTGCCTGTAAATAAAAGCTTCCGGATCGGCGGGTCTGTCAAAGAAATCGGTTTCGACACAGGCTAAGCCGTAATTACCAAGATTTTGAAAAAAGGGAGAAATATCTTCAGTTACCTTATACCTGTGGAAAGTATTTACGATTGTATCCAGTGGCACATCGATTATTTCGGTATAGGTTTCATTTAGTTTATACTGCTTTGTAATATGGGTAACCGAGTCTGTTTTCTCAGGTATTCTGCTTTTTTGTGCAAAAGCATTTAATGAGACAATTAATAATGAAATATATATTAATGTCCTTTTCATGGTTTTCAAAGATAAATAAATCTGTCGAAAAAAGGCAGGTCCCGGAATTGGCCTGCCTTCACATTTACAGTTAAGTACGGAGCAGCTAATCTACATTATCGTTAAGATAAGCATTGTCATCCCTCAGGGAAGGTTCGTCATCATCATCCGACAATGTAAATTTTGATACTTCAGATTTATCTTTCCTTTTTTCGTTATCCAGTTTGATTTTTTTTCTTATAAAGGCGGGCACATCTTCAAATTCATCCACGTTCTCCCTCATGGTTTGATGTGAAAGGCCTTCGTTCTTGAGAATATTCTGCATATGTTTGATTTTCCTCAGTGTACCGTCACCCTGGTTCAGCTCATTCTGTTTCTCATCATTTTTCACCACGAAATCGAATTCAAGTTTCCTCTGCAATTCATTTTCATAGTCATCGAACATCTCACGTTTTTTTGTTTTTACCTCGATAGTTGCCTGTTTTTCTTTTTTCTTCTCGGGCGCACCGGTGTTTACCTTTCCCGTTTCCAGGTTTATTTTTTCAGTTTTTGTGGTGGACCGGTATGGTTCAAGTACACTGTTAGGCTCGAAGCCTGTTGCGATTACGGTAACGCAGATTTTATCGCCGAGGCTTTCGTCTTTGGATAATCCCCTTATGATCAATGCATCATTAGAAGCCACATCGTATACATAATCCGTTATTTCGCCCAGTTCATCCATGGTAAGTTCATGTTCACCCAGGCCTGTTGTTATATTGAGCAGTATGCTTTTTGCACCGTGTATATCATTTGAATTAAGCAGTGGTGACGATATAGCCTCTTCTATGGCTTTCAGAGCCCTGTCTTCCCCGGAAGATGATCCTGTCCCCATTACTGCGGCACCTGAATCGTGCATAACCGTTTCAACATCGGCAAAATCGACATTAATATAGCCTGCAACGGTTATTATCTCAGCAATACCTTTTACAGCCATTGTCAGCACATCGTCAGCTTTGGCAAAGGCTGTTGACACGGGCTGGTCTCCGAATATTTCCCTCAGTTTTTCATTATTTATTACCAGCAATGAATCGACATGATCTTTGAGTTCATTTATACCCTGGACTGCATTTTTAATTCTTATTTTACCTTCCGACTTAAAAGGTATTGTTACCACTGCTATGGTAAGCAGTCCGGCTTCCTTGCATGCCCTGGCTATTACGGGTGCTGCGCCCGTACCCGTTCCTCCTCCCATGCCTGTGGTAATAAACACCATCCGGGTATTGCCTCCCAGCGCATTAAGCACCTGGTCAATGTTTTCCTCGGCAGCCCTTCGTCCTATCTCGGGTTTACTGCCCGCGCCCCTTCCTTCAGTCAGGTCTTCACCTATCTGGACTTTTACGGGTATACGGCTCTCGGCCAGGGCTTGGGCATCGGTGTTGCAGATAACAAAATTAACATCAGTAATGCCTTCGTTATACATATGGTTAACAGCATTATTTCCGCCACCGCCTATTCCGAGTACTTTAATTATTGAAGATCTCTCAACAGGGAGATCAAAATTCATTAATTCGTCAGACATGGTTATATATATTTAAGATTCATATATTCGTTATGTAAGCATATAAGTTTATCAGCTTATATCCTGGTCCTCCGTTTCAAACATTTTGCTGAGGCTTTTTTTGACTTTCTCCGTCCAGCTGATTTTCCCATCTGTTTCGTCGAGGGGTCTTGTTTGGGTTTCAGCCCTCTTTCTTTCAAAGCTTTCCTCTTCTTCTTCGGACATTTCAGATTTTTCCCCGGCATTGAAACTGCTCTTATAGGTTTCAAGGTAATCCAGACCGCGCATTATCAGGCCCACGCTGGTTGAAAACATAGGCTGGTTAATTTCTTCCCTGGAACTTCCGGCAAGGTGTTCATTCGGAAAACCTATTCTTACATCCATTGCGGTTTTGAACTTCACAAGCTGAGGAAGATGCTTAAGCATGGCTCCACCGCCTGTAATAACCACTCCCGCAGATATTTTTTCAGCATAGGCTGATGACTGAATTTCGAAATTCACTGCATCGATTATTTCCTCCATTCTTGACTGGATAATATATGCCAGGCTTTTAAAGGAAATCTCCTTGGGATCACGGCCACTGATACCGGGTACTGATACTACCTTGTCTTCCGGTGCAATATCCCCCAGTGCCGAACCGTACTGTACCTTCAACTGTTCGGCATACCTCAGCAGGATTGAGCATCCCTCTTTGATGTCTTTTGTTACGACGTTACCTCCAAAAGGTATCACAGCCGTATGCCTTATTATATTATCATAATATACAGCCACATCGGTAGTACCGCCACCTATATCAACAAGAACTACACCTGCTTCTTTCTCATCATCGGTGAGAACAGCATCAGATGAGGCGAGGGGTTCAAGTATGAGGTCCTTGACTTTGAGCCCTGATTTCTTGATACATTTCTCGATGTTTTTTGCTGAAGCAACCTGGCCTATTACAATATGAAAATTGGCTTCAAGCCTCTTTCCGCACATTCCAATGGGATTTTTTACACCTGTTTCGTTATCGACAATGAAATTTTGCGGAATTACATGTATTATCTCCTCCCCGATCTCAATAGGAATTTTATGCATATCCTGGGTAAGGTTAAAGACATCATCCTTGGTTATTTCATCATCAAGCGAATTACGGTTTATATAACCCCTGCTTTTCATACTTTTGATATGCTGACCTGCTATACCAACAAAGACATCAGTAAAAACTATACCTGACCGGTGCTGCACATCAGTCACTGTGGTTTCAATGGCACTGACGGTTTCCTCAATGTTAAGCACAACACCCCTCTTTACTCCGTTTGAAGGTGCCTTGCTTAAGCCAAGGATCTCGATTTTGCCGTTAGGATTCTTCTTACCGACGATTGCAACTATTTTGGTAGTTCCAATGTCGATTGCTGCTACATACTGTTCATTATTGTTCATAACTTACTCAATATGAAATTGTTTTAACTGTAATATTATTTTTTCCTGCATACTAACTGTCCGTTAAACCGCATGTCGATCTCATCATACTTATCCCAGCCTGCCTGAGGCATAATCTGGTTGTAAAATGTTCTCAGGACATTAAATTTCCACTTATAATTACCGACCTCCCCGAATTTTACGATATGGTCACCCACCCTTGGAACCAGTTCAATTTCTTTTTTATCATTTATCCATATCTGCTCTATCTGTCTTTTCCAGAATTCATCGGCGCTTATATATTCAACCAGGGAAAAGGTTTTCCTGACCAATAAATTATCATCCTCTTCCAGTATGCTTTTTCCCATGATACAACTGTCAGGAACCTCAATATTGCCTGAAACGACAATCATTCGTGGTGTGTATATTTGCCTGTGAGGTATGACATATCCGTATTTATCGATATAATAATTATTCCCGAAAACAGTTATTACACGCATCACAGGATCACGCTGGTTGGCATCTACATGTAAAACACCATCAGCAGTAGTATACGCCTCGGCACATTCCAGTTCACGAACACTTAAGAGAAGATTCTCTATCCCTTCAAGGTTTATTGTATTGAGTTCATGTCCCAGGAATTCAATCTTTTCGTCCTGTATCATCGAAAGAATATTCGCGTTTGTTATAAACCTGTACTGTGATGAATCCACTATTGATATTTTAATCTCCCTGCATATTTCATTGTAGACCCTGTCAGACACAAATGAGGGTATAATGGTCATATATATAACCAGTGGCATCCACCATATTTTTTTTAATACTTTCATCCCAGTCGTTTTCTTAGCAAATCCTCTATAGGCTCAACCAGCCTGTCTATATCTCCTGCACCCATTGTCAGCAGTATATCTATTTTTAAGGATTCAAGAATTTCAGTCAGTTCATCCTTTGCTGCAATGATCTTGTCCTTCAGCATCATCCTGTCATATATCATTCCTGAGTCAACACCTTCTACTGCTTCTTCACGGGCGGGATAAACAGGTAATAATATTACCCTGTCAAGTTTATCCAGGGCAGCGGCAAAGCCATCAGCGTGGTCTCTTGTCCTGGTATACAGGTGGGGTTGAAATATCCCGGTTATCATCCTGTTCCCATAAAATTCCCTGACCGATTCAATGCAATAATTCAGTTCGCAGGGGTGGTGAGCATAGTCATCAATATAAACAATCTTATCATTGCTTATCCTGACATCAAACCGTCTTACAACACCCCTGTAATACAACAGTGCCTTTCTAATATCCTCATCTTTCACACCTGCCAGCTTTGCCATAGCTATTGCACCCAGGGAGTTTTCAACATTCATCTTCCCCGGGATAAGCAGGCTCAGGTCATCTATGCTGCCCCATGGTGTAGTAACACTGAAATTATAAGCCTCCATGACTCTGCTTATGCCGGAAACCTGAAAATCAGCCGAAGGACTGAAACCATAGGTATAGGTCTGTAATCCTGCTGGCAAGTCTATTCTGCCGGCAATTTTCTCATTCAGAACAAGGGTGCCCCCTACTTTAATTTTTCCTGTAAATTCACCATATGCCTTCACCATATTTTCATAACTGCCGTAAACATCAAGATGATCAGCATCCATCGATGTAATAAGAGCCATTTCCGGGCTCAACTGATGAAAAGACCTGTCGAATTCATCAGCCTCCATCACCGTAAAATTGCTCTTTCCTGTAAGCATATTTGTCCGGTAATTCTTTGATATCCCTCCAAGGAAGGCAGAACAATCGACCTCAGATTGCTTGAGCAGATGTGCAGTAATAGTTGATACCGATGTCTTTCCATGCGTCCCCGCTATTGCTATAGCCCTGCTTTTTTTCGATATAAGTCCCAGAATTTCAGAACGCTTATGCATCTGGTAGCCTTCTGCCCTGAACCAGGCTGACATCTTGTTAGCCGGTGGTATTGCAGGCGTATATATTACCAGGGTTTTTGCCCGGTCAAGATATTCATCGGGTATTTCTCCCGTAGCATCCCGGTAGACCACCCTGATCCCTTCAGAGATAAGTTCACGTGTAAGAGATGATTCCGTTCTGTCATAGCCCCCGACATTGAATCCTCCTTCAGAAAAATATCTTGCAAGGGCACTCATACCGATACCTCCGATACCAATAAACCACACATTTGATATTTTTCCGAAATCAATCATTCAGCCAGTTTCAAAATTTCCTTGGCAATTTTTATATCCGAGTTTTTAAAGGCCATTGAAGAAATATTCTCCGACAGGCTCTTTCGTTTCCCGGGATCATTCACAAGGTCAGTAATTGTATCTGCCAGCCTAAGCACTGCTTCATTGTCAGTAAGCATCAAAGCAGCCTTTCTGCTAACCAGTGCCATTGCATTCTTAGTCTGGTGATCACCGGCAACATTGGGCGAAGGGATAAGGATTGACGCCATACTTGCAAGGCTCAACTCGGATATTGTACCTGCACCGGCACGGGAAACCACAATGTCAGCTGCAGCATAGGCAAGGTCCATCCTGTCTATGAAATCGCAGATATGAACCAGCCTGCTTTTTAATTTACCAAATTCATCCTTTATCGTCTCATAATAAAATTTACCTGTTTGCCATATTACCTGGATACCGTTCTTTTCAAGTTTCTCACAAGCGGCGGCAACACTTTCATTAATTGTCCGGCTGCCCCCGGAGCCTCCAATCACCAGGATCACGGGAAGGGAGTTATCCAGGTTGAAATACCGGTATGCCTGTTTTTTCTTATTTTCAAGTTCAGCAAGGTCTTTTCTCACCGGGTTCCCTGTTAATAATATCTTTTCACGAGGGAAGTATTTTTCCATCCCTTCATAAGCCACACATATCAACCTTGCTTTTCTTGCAAGAAGTTTATTTGTAACTCCGGCATAACTATTCTGTTCCTGTATAATAGTCGGGATACCTTTTCTCTGTGCAATTTTGAGAATCGGGCCGCTGGCATAACCTCCCACGCCCACAACCACATCGGGTTTAAATGATGAGATTATTTTTCTTGCCCCGGACATACTTTTTAAAAGTCTAATAATAACCGAAAGGTTTTTGATGCTCAGCTTACGTTCAAATCCTGCCACGGGCAAACCACTTATCTCATATCCGGCCTCGGGCACCTTTATCATCTCAAGTCTTCCGACAGCCCCGACAAAATGAATAATCACATCCCTGTCAATCCTCTTCAGGGCATTGGCTATTGAGATAGCGGGAAAAACATGACCTCCCGTACCTCCTCCGCTTATGATTATTTTCTTATCCATTTACTGTTTCATATATTAAACCATCATCGGGGCTTTCTTCCTCTACTTCAGCCTGCTGATGTTCAAGGTTTTTCGCCCTCACCACACGGCTTACCGCAAGTATGGCTCCCAGTGAAAAGCTGGATACGACCATTGAAGTTCTGCCCCAGCTTATCATCGGCAAAGTTTGTCCGGTAACAGGCAGCAGTCCCACTGCTACCGACATATTTATTACAGCCTGGGTAACAAGCATTATGGTAAGGCCCAGTACCAGGAAGGCAGGAAAGGCCGTTTCACATTTCCGGGCTATTGAAATTCCCCTGAACAATAAGATAAGGTATCCGAAAAGTACCGGCAGCGCGCCGAACAAGAGACCATACTCCTCAATTATTATGGCGAAAATGAAATCAGAATTTGATTGCGGCAACATATTCCGCTGAACGCTGTTGCCGGGAGCCTTGCCAATTAGTCCGCCGGTAGCAATGGCTATTTTTGCCTGGTTCGACTGGTAATCCGCATCACTGTTCCCGCTATCTCCCTCTACATAATTTTCTATCCTGCTCTTCCATACCGATACCCTGTTAGTTTCGGTCACCAGGTCAAGGAGTAAGGCAAAAATCACTATTGCTGCCAGGGCTATGCCCATCCAGGCAAGAAGATATTTAAAAGGCATTCTCCCGATAAACATAATAAGCAGCGCCATGGCAAATATCATTACGGCGGTGGAAAGGTTCTCAGGCATGATCAAGGCACACACGATGGCAACAGGTACTATCATAATCCTTGTCATGAGCTTGAAATTATTAAGGCTATGCTGGTTCTGGGATAACATACGGGCCAGGTATATTACAATTGCCACCTTTGCCAGGTCTGAAGTTTGTATCATAAATCCCGTACCGGGTATCATAATCCACCGTGAGGCTTCATTGATGCGGACGGGGAATAAGAGTGTAATAATCAATAAAATAATTGCGACAAACAAAATAAAGCCTGCCAGCGATGAATAAATCCTGTATGGCAGATGGTGAGTAAGGGTAATGATAAATACACAAAAGATAAGCATCATAGCCTGAGATTTGAGGAAGAAGGTTGTATTGCCCCCATGCCTGGCAAATGCCACACTCACAGATGAGCTGTAAACGGCAAGAAGGGAATAGATCATGAAGAGTACAATCAGTCCCCATACAACTCTGTCACCCCTGAATAATCCGCCAAACACTGTTTTCATCTCAAGGTATATTAAAGATTTTTCACCGCATCCTTAAATTGTCTTCCGCGATCCTCGTAATTCTCGAAAAGATCGAAGCTTGCACAGGCGGGTGATAATAACACCGTATCGCCAGTTGAAGCAAGATAATAGGCTGATTTTACCGCTTCTGGCATAGATTTCGTTTCGATAATAGTCGGTACCAGTTCTTTAAAATTTTCAATTATCTTACTGTTATCCTTGCCAAGGCATACAATAGCCTTTACCTTCTCCCCGGCCAGCTTATGCAGTTCGGTATAATCGTTGCCTTTATCGGTCCCCCCTGCTATCCAGACCACCCTTGTGGTCATACATTCAAGGGCATACCAGGTAGAATTCACATTTGTAGCCTTGGAGTCGTTGATAAAATTAATACCATGCACGGTAATTACTGTTTCGAGCCTGTGCTCCACCCCCTGGAAATCAGTCAGACTTTCCCTGATGATTTCCTTTCTTATATTCAGTATTTTACCCGCTAGTGCAGCAGCCATTGAATTATAGGTATTATGGCGGCCTTTAAGTGCAAGGTCATGAATTGTCATAATCGTTTCGGTTTTATTGTGAATGGAAAGGGTTAGATTGTTGTTTTCAATATATCCTGCCATCCCTGCTTTTCTTTCAATGGAAAATGGCAGCAAAAGGGCTTCCGGATTTCTTAGTGAAAGTTCTTTAGCTATGACCGGGTCATCTGCCCAGTAGATGAAATAATCTTCCTCTGACTGCTTATTCAGTATCCTGAATTTGGAGTTTATATATCCCTGGAAAGTATTGCCATAGCGGTCGAGGTGGTCAGGGCTTATATTCAGTAAAACAGCTATATCAGCTTTAAAATCGAACATGCCGTCAAGCTGAAAACTACTCAGCTCTATAACGAAGTAGTCATAACTTCCTTCAGCCACCTGCCTGGCAAAGGAGTGGCCAACATTACCTGACAGGGCAACATTTAGACCTGCCCTTGTCAATATTTCATATATAAGATTTGTTGTTGTTGTCTTGCCATTACTGCCTGTGATACATATCTTCCTGGCAGTGGTATACCTGCCGGCAAATTCAATCTCGGATATTACCGGTATTCCGGCTTCAATAAGCTCACGCACGGGCGGTTTATCATCGGGTATTCCGGGGCTTTTGACAACAATATCAGCCTCAAGCAGGAGTTCAGTGCTATGCTTACCTTCTTCGAAATCAATATTATAGGCAATAAGGTCCTTCCTGTATTTATCTTTGATCCCGGCTATATCGGATACAAAGACATCAAAGCCTTCCTTTGCGGCCAGGATAGCTGATCCCGTTCCGCTCTCACCTGCACCCAGTATGACGATTTTCTTCTTCATTATCTGATCTTCAATGTTACTACGCTCAGTACTGCAAGCATTATGGCCACTATCCAGAACCTTGTTACAATTTTCGGCTCGGGATATCCTTTCATCTGGTAATGATGATGCAGGGGTGCCATAAGGAAAACACGTTTCCCCACCCCGCTTTTTCTCCTGGTTCTTCTGAACCAGCTTACCTGTATCATTACGGAGAGGCTCTCTGCCAGGAAGATTCCGCACAGTATCGGGATCAGCAGTTCTTTTCTTATAACTATTGCAAAAACCGCTATTATACCACCCAATGCCAGGCTCCCGGTATCGCCCATAAAAACCTGGGCAGGATATGAATTATACCACAGGAAGCCTATGGTGGCTCCTGTAAAGGCGCTGGCAAATATCACCAGCTCTCCCGTATATGGGATGTACATAATATTCAGGTAGTCAGCATATATTATATTACCCGACACATAGGCAAGCACTCCGAGGGTTACACCTATAATCGACGATGTGCCCGTTGCCAGCCCGTCAAGTCCGTCAGTCAGGTTTGCCCCGTTTGAAACCCCTATAACAATAAATATGGTTACGATAACGAAAACAAACCAGCCTGCTGTTTGCCTGTTTTCATCATTTATGAAGGGAGCCAGCCATGAATAATCAAATTCATTGTCTTTTACAAATGGAATGGTTGTCTTGGTACATTTAATATCCCTGGTTATATAATCAGCAGTCTGGTCTACATTGGCTGCCTGGAGGTATTCAGAAGTCTGGAAGATATTCATTTCTTCCATGGCCACTATTTCCCTGACCACAGCCTGGTCACTGAAAAGAAGAGTTACCCCGACAACCAGGCCCAGCACCATCTGACCTATAACTTTAAACTTACCTGCCAGTCCCTTCTTATTCTTTTTGAAAATCTTTATGTAGTCATCAACGAACCCTAAAAACCCAAGCCAGACAGTGGTAACGAGCATCAATATGACATAAATATTGTCCAGCCTGGCAAAGAGGAGGGTGGGGATAATTATTGAGGCCAGAATTATAAGGCCTCCCATAGAAGGAGTTCCTTCTTTCCTGTACTGGCCTTCCAGTCCCAGATCACGCACAAGTTCACCTACCTGCTCCTTCTGCAGGCGGTTTATTATTCTCTTACCTACGAGAAGTGAAATGAGGAGGGAAGTAATAACTGCGGCGGCCGAGCGGAAAGAGATATATTCAAAGACCCCCGCCCCGGGGATATCCAGTGATTCAAGATATTTAAACAGGTAATATAACATACTTTATGTTTCAGTTAGCTGACATAAATACTTTTCTTAACTCTTCCCTGTCATCAAAATGAAGACGCTTGCCCCCTATTTCCTGGTATGTTTCATGACCCTTCCCTGCAACAAGGATTATATCATTTATTCCTGCCACCATTGCAGCAGCCCTTATAGCCTCTCTCCTGTCTGATATTCTCAGCACCCTGCCCATCATTTTTCCTGGTACTCCCTTTATCATATCATCAATTATCATATCGGGATTTTCAGTCCTGGGGTTATCTGATGTAAGGATTAACCTGTCGCTGCTTTCAGCGCAGATCCTGGCCATTATAGGCC
Organism: Bacteroidota bacterium; assembly: GCA_011050615.1. Taxonomy (GTDB): domain Bacteria; phylum Bacteroidota; class Bacteroidia; order Bacteroidales; family VadinHA17; genus UBA9300. Next base: position 14,055 of record DRFJ01000042.1, on the reverse strand, counting down.
GTTTGCTTTTATCGCGGTCACCCCCGGCACCTACCACCGTAATAAGCTTGTTCTCAGGCCGGCGTATTTTATTAATGGCTGACAGCACATTGGACAGGGCGTCAGGTGTATGTGCATAGTCAACAATAGCAGTCAGACCCATATCTGATCTTATGACTTCGAACCTCCCGGGCACCGGTTTGAGACTACTGATATTAGTAAGTACTTCCAGACGGTCCTGCCCGAGCAGGTCAGCAGCAGAAGCAACTGCCAGGAGATTGTAAGCATTAAATTCTCCAATGAAACAAGTCCATACATCCTGATTCCCGAATCTTATATTCATTCCATCAAAGCCCTGCTCCACAATCCTGCATGTATAATCAGCCACTGACTTAAGTGAATATTCATAAATTGAGGCTTTGCAGTTCTGCACCATTACACCTGCGTTGCGATCATCTGCATTTACCAGGGCCCTTGATCCGGCAGGTAATTGATCAAAGAATTCCTTTTTTGCCCTGAGGTAATTATCGAAAGTGCCATGATAATCAAGGTGGTCATGTGTAATATTGGTAAATATGCCCATTGTGAATTCAAGGCCTGCTATCCTTTTCTGCACTACTGCATGCGAACTGACTTCCATAAAGGCATATTCACAACCTGCCTCCGTCATTTCCCTTAGAAGCATATTAATTTTAACCGGGTCAGGTGTGGTCAGACTTGCTTCTTTCTCTTTTCCTGCAATATAATTCTTGACGGTCGACAATAAGCCGGCTTTATATCCCATTGCTGTGAAAAGCTTATACAAAAGGGTGGCTGTTGTTGTCTTTCCGTTTGTGCCTGTTACTCCTACAAGACGTACCTTCCCTGAGGGCCTGTCATAGTAATTTGAAGCACAGATTGCCAGCGCATGGGCGGAATCGCTTACCCTGATCCAGCATATGCGGGGGTCAGCTTTTCCCGGCACATTTTCACAAATGACCGTTGTGGCTCCCAGGGTCAGGGCATTATCGATATATTTATGGCCGTCAGTTATGTTGCCCTTCACTGCAACAAAGAGGTCGTTTCTCCCTGCCATACTTGAATCAAAGCATATATTTGCCACATAGATATCATCCGGGTTCATGGAACACCGGTAATCAATCCCGGACAATATTTCTGTTAGCTTCTTCATCAGTTTCTTAATTCAATGTTTATCCCTGAACCCGGAGTTATCCTGGTACCAGGGCGCAAAGACTGACTCACAACCTCGCCCCTTCCACTGACGGTTACCTTAAGGCCTGAATTCTCGAGGAGGAAAAGCGCATCCCTGAGTCCCATGCCAAGTACATTGGGAACAAGGTTTTCAATCAGTTCCAGTTCCCTGAATATGACTGTATCACTTTCAGTGAATGACTCCACCCATTTCTCGTTGACCGGGCAGTTAAATTTCACACCAAGTTCAGCTAGCAGGTATCGGGCATCATCTGTATATCCCTTTTTTAAATCCGGGGTGCTATAGCCTGGCTTCTCCGGATCACCAAAAAAGTGTGTTGCATATACCTTATCAGCGATTTCTTTGAACACCGGGCCTGCAACCAGGTTGCCATAATAAACCGAATTTGAAGGGGCATTGACAACCACAATACATGAATACACAGGGTTTTCTGCAGGAAAATAGCCAACGAAGGAGGCCTGGTATGACACCTTGCCACCGTGTTTATACCCATATTTATCATTTGCTATCTGTGCCGTTCCCGTTTTGCCGGCTATGCTGTAAGTATCATTATCAAGGTTTTTTGCTGTACCATTTTCCACAACACCTTCCAGTAATAACCTGGCTTTTTCTATTGTGGCACGGGAACAGATGGCAGGATTAAGAACTTCTGTATTTATTTCTTTTATTGTTTCGCCATGATACTGAATTTCTCTGACAATCCTTGGTTTCATCATCCGACCCCCGTTGGCCACGGCATTGTAGAAAGTCAGTATCTGAATCGGTGTCATCTGCACCTCATATCCATGCGACATCATGGGCAATGAAATACCCGACCAGTACCTGTCGCCCGGATATCTGATAAGCGGAGTACCTTCACCCTTAATATCAAGACCCAGTTTCTCATTCAGCCCCATACGATAAAGCCTGTCGACATAATCACCCGGGCGGCTTTTATAGTTTTCATAAATTATTTTGGCCGTTCCCACATTGGATGATTTCTCGAATATCTCTTTCACACTCAGTTTGCCATAACCTTCCTTCCTTGTATCCCTTATGGTTTTGTCATAATACCTGACACTTCCATCGCCGGTGTCTATCGTATCATCAAGATCAATAACGCCATCTTCCAGAGCAGCCATGAAGGATGCCAGTTTGAAAGTCGAGCCCGGTTCGGTACTCTCACCAACGGCATAATTATATGATTCATGGAAATTCCCATCCTCCCCCATCTCAAGGTTGGCCATAGCCTTAATGTCACCTGTTTTAACTTCCATAAGTACTGCAACACCATGATGGGCATTATGCTTCACCAGTTGTTTTTCCAGTGCCGTTTCAGCTACGTCCTGCAGGTCAATGTTTATTGTGGTCAGAATATCATTCCCATCCCTTGGCTCGACTGAGTTTGCACTTTTCACCGGCATCCACGCTCCCCCGGTAAGCCGCTGCTTCAAAACTGAGCCGCTGATACCTGTAAGCTCGGCATCATAGGCACCTTCCAGGCCGACCACATTACCTGCAGATCCCTTTGTCAGATATCCGATGGTACGGCTGGCCAGCCTGTGATGTGGTCGTATACGTATATTTTCAGGTTCTGCAATAAAGCCTCCCTTATACCTGCCCTGCTCGAATATGGGCAACTGCTTCAAGTCTTTCAGGGTATTATGACTTACCCTTCTTTTTATGAGATAGTATCTCTCTCCTTTTCTCCTGGCGTTTACCAGATCTCGCTTCCATGCATCAGCAGACTTAAGTCCTATTATTTTTGATAAACCATCACAGAGGCCGTCAATTCCCTGGGTCCATGTCTGCTGATCCATACCCGTGCTTCGTGTATCAATGTATATTGAATAATATGGAACTGAACTGGCCAGGAGTCTCCCGTCATCAGATAAAATATCACCCCTGTTAGCAGGAACAATGTCGGTCTTGTAAACAAATTCTTCCCCCAGTTCAGCCCATTGCTCGCCCTGAAGGAACTGAATAATGAAAATGCGGGCCAGGATAGCAAGGGCAATAATTGTAATAGTAATATATACTACCCCGCTTCGCCATATTATTTCATCCCGGAGTGCCATCTTTCTTCTATTCTTTTACCACTATTTTATAAGGAGGCTCTTTCAGCTCCTTCAACTTAAGTCCGCGCTGGTTTACCTGATTTGTCACCTGAGATTGCTTGCTTATATACATAAGCTCTGATGCGGTAGCCATTGCCTCCGCCCTTAATTCCTTAACTTCCTCCAGCAAGACGTCTGTCTTCCTGATTATTTTTTCAGCATGAAACCTGTTGGCTATGTAAAAGGCTCCGAGAACAGTTAGCATAAATAAGAATGGAAGGTTCCCCAGTATAATTTTCTCACTGAATAAAGAGCCGCTGATCAGGCTCTTTATGAAGCCTTCACCTTTTGGATGACCCTTGCTTACCGAAGATTTTTTACTTTTCTCCATCTTTACTTTTTTTCTGCTATCCTTAACCTGGCGCTGCGTGCCCTTTTGTTCCTGCTCACCTCTTCGGGGGAAGGGCTTATCACCTTCCTGTTAACCAGTATAAAGGGGCTTTCAGTATTGCCATAAAAATCCTTTCGCTCCTGTCCTTCAAAATTTCCGTATCTGAAAAAATTCTTCACAAGCCTGTCTTCTACCGAATGATAGGCTATCACCCCTATCCTTCCTCCTTTTATGAGTATGTCTGTTGCCTGTAATAACATGTCCCTGAGAAATTCGACCTCCCTGTTTACCTCAATCCGCAAGGCCTGGAACAATCTCGACAGATATTTATTCATTGCCCTTTCAGGTATATATTCCCTGACCGATTCAATGAGTTGGCCTGTTGTTCTGATAGGTGACTCCGACCTGGATGCAGCAATTGCTCCAGCAAGAGCCCCGGCATTCCTGAATTCCCCGTAATCGCGAAATATTTTACGCAGTCGTTCTTCAGGGTAATTATTTACAATATCTGCAGCTGTTTTACCTGCAGCCTGGTTCATTCTCATATCAAGATCCGATTCAAACCTGTAGGAGAAGCCTCTTCCCGGATCGTCAAACTGCCTGAAGGAAACACCGAGGTCAGCCACCAGGCCATTAATTTTTTCCACACCGTGATAGCGAAGGTTATTTCTCAGAAAGCGGAAATTCTGGTTTATAAACAGAAACCGGTCGTCAACCGGTTTATTTCTTTCAGCATTTTCATCCTGATCGAAAGCAATCAGCTTTCCCCTGTCAAGACGCTTCAGTATCTCATACGAATGCCCGCCACCACCGAAAGTTACATCAACATAAATCCCGTCAGGCTGAATGTTCAGCCCGTCAATACATTCATTCAGCAATGCAGGGACATGGTATAACATCATAATTCTCCTTCAGGTAATTTACCTCCCATCAGTTTTTCTGCCAGGTCAGCAAAATCATCCACCGGCATATCAATTTTTTCATATCTCCCGCTGGCCCAGATCTCTATCCTCCCGTCCTGTCCTGCCAGCACAACCTCTTTGTCTATTCCCGCTGCCTCAATAAGTCTCCGGGGAATGAGCAAACGATTACTGCTGTCAAGAGCAAGCTCGGCCGTTCCCTTAAAGAAATTGCGCAAAAACCTGTTATGCTCCCTGTTATAGGGATTTATCCTGCTCCGTATCTTGCTCATCTGCTCCTCCCAGTCGCCCGATGTGTATAATACCAGGCACTGTTCGAAGATGTCTCTCCTCACCACAAAGTGATCATCATCAGTCGATTGCATCTGCTTTTTGAAAGCAGAGGGGAAGATCAACCTGCCCTTGGTATCAATTCTGCAACTGTAATCACCTATGAATGTGGCCATATCAAAAAAACAAGTTTGAAGGTAAAATTAAGAAAAATTCCCCACTTTACTCCACTTTACCCCATTTTTTTACACTTTGTTAATAACTTTCAATAATATCTCTTTGAGATATCGCTTCCGGAAATAATTATACCATGATTATAATCCGTCCTTTAACTATGGTCTGATTTGATGTTTTTGACTAAATTTGCAGTAGCAAAATATATTTACCGGGACTTAAACAGATGAATGATAATACAGTCTCAGCTGAGACCAGGATAGACGTAAAAGAAATATTCAGGGATAAAAACCCGGGTCTTGCCAGGGTGCTACCGAATTTCATAATCAGGTATCTGAAAAGGGTAATTCATGAAGATGAACTCAATGATTTCCTGTCAAAATACGGGGATTTTAAAAATATAGACCTGGTTAAGGCCGGACTTGGATACCTTGGCATAAACTACCAGGTTCACAATGAGCATAATATACCCGGTCCCGGTCGTTATGTCTTTGTTTCAAATCATCCCCTGGGCGGTCTTGACGGGCTTGTTTTTATGACAGAGATATCAAAGCATTTTGATGACATTAAATTCCCTGTCAATGACATACTGCTGAATATCAGTAATATGTCAGGTATTTTTTTACCCATTAACAAACATGGAAGCCAGGCCAGGGAATCAGCAATAAAGATTGAGGAAGCTTATGCTTCCGATGCCCAGATTTTATATTTTCCTGCAGGCTTATGTTCAAGGAAAAAGCATGGAAAAATTAAGGACCTTGACTGGCAGAAAAATTTTCTTGTAAAGGCTATCAAACATAAGAGGGATATTGTTCCGGTTTATTTTTCAGGGAAAAATTCCAACTGGTTTTATAAGCTCTCCAATTTCAGAAAAGCACTGGGGATAAAGGCAAATATTGAAATGCTTTATTTGCCCGATGAAATGTTTAAACAGAAAAATAAAGACCTCCACATAGTATTCGGGGAGGCCATATCATGGGTAACTTTTGACAGATCAAAAACCACGGTTGAATGGACTGAGTGGCTAAAGGGCAAGTCCTATGAACTTGTTGAAGTAATTCAATAATTTTATTATTTTTGAATTGATACTTTCGTCCGTTTTATTTAAATGGTCTAAATTTTAAAAGGTCAAATAAAATAATAATGAAGAAGGTCGTAGATCCAATATCGCATCATGAGATTGAAAAGGAACTGACCGCTGATAAACTCTTGCGGAAGACTAATAATGCAAATAACGAGGTATATGTTTTTACGAGTCATGATTCCCCCAAGCTCATGCATGAAGTGGGAAGGCTCAGGGAGATTACCTTCAGAAGTGCCGGGGGAGGTACAGGCAAGGCAATTGACCTTGATGAATATGATTTTTCTGTTGAATCACCACATCAGCAATTGATTGTATGGGATCCTGAAAACAGGGATATCATCGGAGGCTACAGGTTCTTCATTCATGATAACAGCAAGAAGAAAGTTGACCCTTCTGACATGGCATCTTATGATTACTTTAATTTTTCGGACACATTCACCAAAGATTACCTGCCTCACCTGATGGAACTGGGAAGGTCGTTCGTACAGCCTGATTACCAGTCAAGGGCAAAGGGAAGAAAAAGCCTGTTTGCGCTTGACAATCTGTGGGACGGATTAGGTGCCATAGTAATTGAAAACCCTTCGGTGAAATATTTATTCGGGAAGGTTACCATGTATCCTCATTTTCATGAACATGCGCGCGGCATGATAATATATTTCATGAAGAAGCATTTCAGTGATCCTGACAATCTGGTAGTACCCAAAAAAGATATATCGCTTAATATTGACGAAGACCTTATGAATAGTATTTTTACGGCCGACAATTACAAGGATGATTACAGGATACTGTCACAGGAAGTCAGAAAAATCGGTGAAGCCATTCCCCCCCTGATAAATGCCTATATGAACCTTTCTCCCACCATGCGCACTTTCGGGACCATACACAACAAGAGTTTCGGGAATGTAAATGAGACCGGCATCATGATTACTATCAAGGACATGTATGTAGAAAAGATCAACCGGCATCTTGCCTCTTACCGGGAGGATTATGAAATTGGCATTTAGTAAGCCCGTTCATCCTTTTTCTCAAAGTAGTTTATATAGGACTGGTTAACAACCCTGTTACCCCCCGGAGTGGGATAGTCTCCTGTAAAGTACCAGTCGCCAAGGTGGCCGGGGCATGCTTCATGGAGTCCTTCAATAGACTGGTACAGTATCACAAGTTCTGCCTTAATTACAGGAAGTTTAAGCATAGTTGCTATCTGAGATGATATTTCATCTGCAGAAAAAGGTTTATAAATTTCCTTCACAACATTTCCTGTTTCATCAAGTGCTTTCCTGTTTTCCCTTATCGCCTTCTCATATGTTTCTTCAATCTTCCCTTTCATCCCCCTTTCTTTCAATAATTCAATTGCAGCTCTGAAAGCGATAAAATCCCCCAGCTTAGCCATATCTATTCCGTAACAGTCGGGGTACCTTATCTGGGGCGATGATGAAACAATAACAATTTTCTTTGGATCGAGTCTGTCGAGTATCTGGACAATACTTTTTTTAAGTGTTGTACCCCTGACAATAGAATCATCGAGCACAACCATGCTGTCGATTCCTCTTCTTACAACCCCGTATGTGACATCATACACATGGCCTACAAGGTCATCCCTTGATTTGTCTTCTGTTATGAAAGTTCTTAGTTTTGCATCTTTCACGGCCAGTTTCTCTATACGGGGCCTTGTTGAAAGAATCAGGTTCAGTTCCCTGTCTGACAGTTTATTTCCTTTCTCTCTTATAAGCCTGATTTTATGGTCTTTCAGGTAATCCTCCAATCCCTTTATCAGTCCGTAGAAAGCGCTCTCAGCCGTATTTGGTATATAGGAAAAAACTGTATTTTCAAGGTCATGGTCAACAAGGTCCAGCACCCTGCCTGTAAGTTGTTCCCCAAGTTTTTTTCTTTCCTTGTAAATTGATTTATCGGTCCCCCTTGAAAAATATATTCTTTCAAATGAGCATTTTCTCACTGTACCCGGTTCACGGATCATTTCAATTTTAGCTTCCCCGTCGGATTTTGAAATAATGGCATATCCCGGCTTTAGCTCTTCAACCCGGTCGGTTCTTACGTTAAAGACCGTTTGTATAACCGGCCTTTCCGATGCCACCACAACTACCTCATCATCTGTATAATAGAAAACCGGGCGTATACCCCAGGGATCTCTCATCACAAAGGCGTCGCCGTGTCCCAGCATTCCTGCCATTGCATAACCACCATCCCATTTCTTACTTGCGTTACGCAGGACACCGGCTACCTCGATATTGCCTTCAATCAAAGGGGAAATTTCCTTTTTTGGAAGTCCCTTTTCCCTGTATTTTCTGAACAGGTTCTCCACTTCCTCATCAAGAAAATGGCCAACATTTTCAAGAATGGTAACTGTATCTGAAAAATCGGTTGGATGCTGGCCGATATCAACCAGTGAACTGAATATTTCATTAACATTTGTCAGGTTAAAATTTCCTGCCAGCACAATATTTCTTGAGCGCCAGTTATTTGCTCTTATTACCGGATGAACATTTTCAATGTTATTAAGCCCGTATGTTCCGTAGCGTACATGCCCTATAAATATATCCGAGGCATATGGGAGATTTTTTCTCAGGGAATCATAATCATATACACTTCCCTGTTCATATCCAAGTTTTTTGACGTCATCATAGATTGCATCAAATATTTCCATTATGGGATTTTGCCCATTTGACCTGTGTCTGAAGAAATATTTCTCACCCGGTTTCACCCCCTTCTTCAAGCCTGCTATTCCTGCACCGTCCTGCCCCCTGTTATGTTGTTTCTCAAGGAGGAGATACATTTTTTGCAGTCCATAATCCCATCTGCCATATTTCTCAATAAAATATTCGAGTGGCTTCAGCAACTTTACCATTGCTATGCCACACTCATGTTTAATCTCGTCACTCATAGCTTATTTTTCGGGATCGGGGTAGGATATTACATCATTTACAATATAAGCATTCGGGAATTTTTGCTTCACCCTTATAAAATCGGGATAGGCATCGTGCCTTGTACGATAGTCGCCTATTCTGACTTTGAAATAATTGGGCGGGTCAAACCTCAGGTAAGAATGGATGCCGGGAAATTCTGAAATAAACTCAGCCTTTGTATCATTTGCTTCCTCTCTGGCGTTCCGTCCTGAGCCTCTGTATATTTGTATCCGATAACCGTTTATTCCTTCAATTTTTTCATTTGTCATTATATGGCGGCTGAGAAGTGAATCAACACGTACATCCTGGTTTATTTCCACCCGGCCTGCCCCGTAACTGCTGTTACCGTTTATAAGTTCCTCCGCCTTCACAAGCTTCTGTGCCTGCAAACCTATACAAAATGCAAAAAGTGATATAAACAGTATACATTTTTTCATGCCATAAAATAGTAAATTATCTTCTTTTATTGCTTCTCCAGCTCAGCCTCCAGTTCTTCAGTCATCTCCAGGTTATGGAATACATTCTGCACATCTTCTTCTTCTTCGAGGGCATCTACCAGCCTGAGGACTTTCCGGGAGTTTTCCACATCGAGTATCCTGGTGTCGTTGGGTATTCTTTGCAGGTCGGCGCTAACCGGTTCCACTCCAATCTCCTCCAGTTTTTTGTTAAGATTTCCAAAATCTTCCATGGCGCATGTCACGCTTATCATGTCATCATCTGTTTCAATCTCTTCTGCCCCGGCGTCAATCAATTCGAGTTCAAACTCATCCATATCAATATCGTCATTCTTTCTTATGGTAAAAATCCCTTTCCTGTCGAAGAGAAAACTCAGTGAACCATTTGTTCCAAGGCTCCCGCCATATTTGTTAAAAATCGACCTTACACTTGCAACCGTGCGGTTATTATTGTCTGAAAGACATTCGACGAAGACCCCTATCCCGTTGGGGGCATATCCTTCAAAGCTTATTTCTTCGTATTTTGCCGCATCGTCGCCTGTGGCTTTTTTTATAGCCCTCTCAATATTTTCTTTTGGCATATTTGCCCCTTTGGCATTCTGCACAGCCAGTCGCAGCCTCGGGTTGGTTTCGGGGTCAGCTCCTCCTTCCCTGGCAGCAATTGTAATTTCTTTAATTAAACGGGTAAACATTTTGCCTCTCTTAGCATCATTGGCACCCTTCTTCCTCTTTATGGTCGACCATTTGCTATGTCCTGACATAATTATTAATATATTATTTCAGTGCAAAAATACGAAAAACACCGGTTTCTCAACCGGTGTTATGAAAACAAAAAAGCAGCTTGCAATATAATGTTTCACATAAGGTCTTGCATGAATAATAAAAGCACCCTGTGCTTATCCCCCGGAGGTGCGATTATTACTGGTGGCCATCCCCGTTTGGCACAACATATTCACCCTTTTCAACAAGTACGGCATGGTAAAGTGATGCAAAGGTTGAACTGATCCACATTCCAGAGATAAACACTCCGAAGACAAGGACAATAAGACCTGCAATGATAATAAAGAAGGCCAGTATTCCCATCCAGAATATTCTCCAGCCATGCCCTTTAGTCAGTCTCCAGCTTTCTTCCACAGACTTGACCGGATCAAGTTTCTTATCCATTACAAGATAAGGAACGAAAGCCAGCCTGCAGGCAAAGACAATGCCCGGGATGATCAGAAAGAAAAGACCAAAAGTGATTATCGCACCACTGAGTAAGGATGCTAATATTACATTCAGGTAGTTTTTAAACGAGTCAAACATATTTACTACTTCAAACTGATCATTCCGGGCTGCTTTCAGGTAAACCAGCTTTGATCCATAATCCAGGGGTGACAGTATAAATATTGAATATGCCAGCCCGAATATCTGGGCCATCATAACTGCCGCGGCTACAAAGCCCCAGTTGTCGGGGTGGATATCAGAAATATTAAAAAATATGCCGAGTGGTACACTGGCCAAAACTATTATTATTGTAACAAGAAACAGTGATATGAAATTTTTCGACATCACTCTCCAGCCATAACTGTATGCTGAGCCTGCCCTTGGTAATAATTCTGCTACTTTTTCCATGATTTAATATTTTTGGTTACAGCTTCAAATATATATATGGCATAATGGCAAAGTCAATCCCCCAAAAGTAGGATTTGCCGTATATCCAACTTAAGTAGCCTGAGATTCTGGCTGATAATCTTGCCCCTATTAAAGTATTTTCTTTCATTTGTATTAAATATACTTATATGATCAGGCTGTTAATTCTTGTTATAATAATTGTCTCTGTATCAGGCGGGGTGTACAGTCTGATACTTTTATCCCGGCTCAGGAAGATATACAACCTGGACTACCTGAACAGTTTTTTTTATTACAAAATTCTACATTTTGCCTTTGGGGTTTACGGTATAATAGGAGGGCTGGCCATAAAAGAAATCCTACTTAAGTATGACTTCAGAATTGCAGAGATTGAATCTATTGCAGCAGTAATTCCATTTTTTGGGGTACCCTTTATCATAGCTGCATGGTATATTCTTATCAAAACATCACATGAGCTTATATTCAGGAAGGTAAATCAGTCACTTGCAATTGTTTTTTTCACCCTGGCCACAGTATCCTTCCTGGTTTACGGACTCATCCTGAGAAAATTGCCTGGAGATCCTGATTTAAGCAGTTCGCTGCTGGGTCAGATTATAAGGATAGTCTTCTATTCTATTGATCTACTGGTTAAGATATACATCTTTTTCCTACTGATATCGACAGCCATACGGATAAGCAAGAGGGAAAAAAGAATAATGCTGGTCAGGTTCGGTTCAATAATTGCAGGTCTGGGCTTAATTAATGCCCTTGCGCTTCATTTTGCTTACTGGAGTGTATATGTGGGTCTGTACTTCCTCCTGTTTTATTTCTGCTCAGACCTGGCACTTATAATCTTGCTTAAATCCTACCTCAAAAGCAATGAAGGTGAATTCAACGAGCTTACCGACACCCTTGAGAACCTTTACCAGAAATTTGGAATATCAAAGAGAGAAAGGCAGATTATTACGGAAATTTGCAGGGGTAAAACAAACCAGGAAATAGCGGATGAGCTCTTTATTTCTCTCCAGACCGTGAAAGACCATACCTACAATATCTTCAGGAAGGTTAATGTACGCAACAGGGTACAGCTGACAAAGGTGTTTTCAAATAGTTAACAGTCATAGTAAATAATTTTTACTTGCTTCCGTAAGCGTGTACCCGTCCCGGGTACCAAAAAGCTCCTCTAAACATCAGTTAATGAGGAGCTTTTTGTTTAATGGGATACAAAAGACTTAGTAATATTAATGTCAAACTCACGATTGGCGAATATAATTGGCTTCAGCAGGCGAGCACAAATCCTTAAATGAGCCTAATAATCCCAACAACTAATTTACCTCTAATTATTTAAATCATTATAAGTTATTATTGCTTGATTAAAAATCATTTTCTTACTTTCTTTCTGAAATGATTTGAAAAAACATGCAATTTCAAGATGCCCGGAAATATTTGGTTCTTTAAATGTGGGGATTAAGAAATTAAACTCAAGTATATTGTCTCCCCAATTTACTATTAAGGTTTTATCATTGAGTAAATTACAATCTAGCGAATCAATATCAAGTTCTACAGAGAAATATTGATTAGTAATATATAATTCTTCTCCCAAATTGGTTATGTTGTAAGCATAGATACGTTCAATTAATTCATTTAGCGAATATATATTATTTGTGAAATGGGAACTAAACTTAATATGACGGACAATATCAAAATACTGTATAATAAGATCTTTATTACCAAAGACATAATTAAAAATTCTAATACCCTTCCATTCAATTTCTTTGTATTTTGTATTAATTGAGTAAGTAGTATTGTATGGATTATTTCTGTTTTTAAACTGGTTAATTGTAATCGAATCATTTTTGGTACAGTAATTATCAAAATAGCCATCAATTCCAGAAGATATTACTATTCCTGAAGTGAAATAGCATAAATCTTTGTTATAAATTGGGATAAATCGGATTCTATCATTGTTTCTAGAATATGGATCGATTAATTGTTCCTCAGATATATGGTGAATCCATGGAGATTCTTTAGATTCCTGTATATCATTAGGCATTCTTAAATTTTCCTTATAGAAATCAAGTATTAAATATTCGTATATAAAGCTAGTTAGACTCTCATTAATCTTTCTGATGCAATATTGGTCATATTTTCTGGCAATTATTTCAGCTACAATTAAAAAGGATATAAGTAAAATTATTATATATAACACAATTCTTTTCATATCAGATTATTTTATATTTAGTAACCAATCCCATATCTTATCATAATTAAAACTATTTCTCCCATTCTCCATTACTCCCCACCAATTGCCTGTGTGAGGATCATGAAATGTCCAATAGTTACCATATATTTCTCTTGGTCTGGGTTCACCTCCCCAATAAAGTATTTCTGAGTTGTAATTACCATTCACATCGGGGAATACCCCATAATTTAGTTGTACTTTATAGTTATTACCTCCTAATACCACCTCTGTTTCAGGTACATTGAAGCCAATCCCCATACTACTATATACATATACGAATGATTTAAAAATACCATGTAAGTCGATAGTCTCTGATCTATTTGCAATCGCATATTTCATGGCTTTAAACCATTGTTCTGCTTTTTCCTTGTTTGTTGCAGTTGGGAAATATATTCTTTCAAAATCATTCCAAATATCTTGAATATAATTAACGAATTTGGGGTTTACATTTTGTGATTCTGGATCAAACATTAGTAACAGTCCAAATAAAGCCATCGCTATTTCATCTTGTGATGAGAACTTCATAATGTCTTCACCATCTTTAAACCAGTAACCATTTATTTTACTAAATAATTTTGAAAAACCAGGCCCGGGTCTCCGCATACCTGTAAAAGGTGTTATCAATGATCCGCCGGAATAAGCGAATCCACCAATACCTCCTCCACTTACACCAGGGCCACCTCAGGTTCCAGGAGGATTTCCCCTGAACCAGTAATTCCCTTCCCCGTACATTTCATTCATCCAACCACGGTAGGTATG